>CABUPZ010000014.1 GCA_902493585.1 uncultured Fusicatenibacter sp.
GAAACTCCATGGACATGTAGTAAACCATCTTTGGATCTTCTTCATCCATCGCATTCTGTGTTTTCAGCCAGTTATCCATGATCACGTCTTTGACTGCATAGCAGACTGCCTGATACACTTCCTGCTCATTGGCCTTGTCGATGGTTTTGCGATACAGCTTTTTAACATTTTCCTCGACACTCTGCTTGAATGCTTCCTTTTTAAACTGGGTATCTAACATCTGTGTCCTCCTTTTCCGGCCTGTTATGCTGCCTCCTTCATCCTGTTTGTCCCTTGCCGGTCCTTCCCTTTTTCAGTTTTGTCTAAAAATATTTCAGCTCAAACACTCTACAGACAGGACAACATGCTCGGAGTTGATGTTCCACTCCTTCTCATATCCTGCTGTCTGCCCGATCGTAACCTCGTCTGCGAGGACTTCGGACTGGATCTGTCCGCCGTACTGGCGGAAGATTTCAACAATACGTTCATTATCCTTCACACCGATTCTGATCCGGTCCATGACCTCAAAACCGGCTTCCTTACGCATGGTCTGAATCTTGCTGATCAGCTCACGCACAAAGCCTTCTTCGATCAGTTCCGGTGTCAGGTTGGTGTCCAGCACTACTGTGATCGCATTGTCAGACTCGGAAACATAGCCCTCCATCTGAGCAGTATCGATCAACAGATCCTCCTCTAATAATACGATTTCCTGACTGTCAATGTCAAGCTTTAGTTCGCCTGTGGACTTCAGCTCCTGCATTGCGCTGTTGCCGTCCAGTTCGGACAAAACTGTCTTGATCTTATTGAGCAGTTTTCCGTATTTCGGACCTACGGTACGCATCTGCGGTTTGAAGGTATAAGAGATAAATGACGCGATATCGTCGGTAAACGCTACCTCTTTCACATTCAGCTCATCGGCGATGATCTCTTTATAGAACTCATCCAGAACAAACTCACTCTTTACAAACATCTTTCCGATCGGCTGACGGTTTTTGATGTTGGCCGTATTTCGGCAGGCACGTCCCATAACGACAACTTCCAGCAGATCCGCCATATCCTCTTCCAGCTTCTGATCGATCCACTCAGTCTTCACTTCCGGATAGTCACACAGATGAATACTTTCCGGCGCGGAATCGTCGATGCTCTTCACCAGATTCTGATAGATGTCTTCTGTCATAAACGGGATCATCGGGGCAGCAGTCTTGCTGATCTCTACCAGTGCGGTGTACAGGGTCATGTAAGCATTGATCTTATCCTGCTCCATTCCCTTTGCCCAGAAACGCTCACGGGAGCGGCGCACATACCAGTTGCTCATGTCATCCACAAAGGACTGAAGGGCTTTTGCCGCCTCCGGGATCCTGTAGTTTTCCAGATTGCTGTCCACCGCCTGGACCGTGGATTCCAGTCTGGAAAGCAGCCATTTATCCATTACGGACAGTTTGTCGTAGTCCAGGGTATATTTTGTCGCGTCAAACTGGTCAATATTTGCATACAGAACAAAGAACGCATAGGTATTCCACAGCGTACCCATGAATTTTCTCTGTCCTTCCACTACGGTCTTGCCGGCGAAACGGGACGGCAGCCACGGTGCGCTGCTGGAATAGAAGTACCAGCGGATCGCATCTGCGCCATAGGTCTGCAGCGCGTCGAACGGATCCACGGCATTTCCTTTGGATTTACTCATCTTCTGTCCGTTTTCGTCCTGAACCAGACCAAGGACAAGAACGTTCTCATACGGAGCCTTGTCGAACAGCAGGGTGGAGATTGCCAGCAGGGAATAGAACCATCCGCGGGTCTGATCTACCGCCTCGGAGATAAATTGTGCCGGGAACTGCTGCTCAAACAGTTCTTTATTCTCAAACGGATAGTGATGCTGCGCAAACGGCATGGAACCGCTGTCAAACCAGCAGTCGATCACTTCCGGAACACGGTGCATTTCTTTTCCGCAGTGCGGACATTTGATCGTTACTTTATCAATATACGGGCGGTGCAGTTCAATATCGTCCGGGCAGTTGTCGGATTTTTCCTTCAGCTCCTCGATGCTGCCGATGCAGTCCTGATGACCGCATTCACACTGCCATACCGGAAGCGGGGTGCCCCAGTAACGGTTTCTGGAAAGTCCCCAGTCCTGAACATTCTCCAGCCAGTCGCCGAAACGGCCTTTTCCGATGCTCTCCGGAATCCAGTTGACTGTGTTGTTGTTGCGGATCAGATCCTCTTTTACCGCAGTCATCTTGATGAACCAGGTCTCACGCGCATAATAGATCAGCGGAGTGTCACATCTCCAGCAGTGCGGATAGCTGTGCTCAAACAGCGGCGCTTCGAACAGAAGTCCGGCCTCTTCCAGAGCGATCAGGATCGCTTTGTCCGCTTTCTTGCAGAACTCGCCTGCCCACGGAGTGTCCTCCGTCATCTCACCTTTTTCATTTACCATCTGTACAAACGGCAGATCGTAGCGGCGTCCCACCTGGGAGTCGTCCTCACCAAAAGCAGGGGCGATATGAACGACGCCGGTACCGTCGGTCAGGGTAACGTAGTCCGCGCATGTCACATAATATGCCTTCTTGCCGTTCAGGCGGCCCTGGGCATACGGAAACAGCGGCTCATACTCTTTGTATTCCAGATCGGTACCTTTGTACGTTTCCAGAACCTCGTACGCCTTCTCGCCTTCCCCTGCAAGTTTTCCGAGAACGGTATCCAGAAGCGCCTCCGCCATATAATACACATGGCCGTCAGCAGCTTTTACCTTCACATACGTCTCCTGCGGATTCACACACAGCGCCACGTTGGACGGCAGTGTCCACGGAGTCGTGGTCCATGCCAGGATATACGCATCCTCGTCTTTTACCCGGAAGCGTACAACGGCAGAACGCTCTTTCACATCCTTGTATCCCTGTGCCACCTCGTGGGAAGACAGCGGCGTACCACAGCGCGGGCAGTACGGAACGATCTTGTGCCCCTTGTACAGCAGACCCTTCTTCCAGATTTCCTTCAGCGCCCACCACTCGGATTCAATAAAGTCATTGTGGTAAGTGACATACGGATCTTTCATATCCGCCCAGAAACCAACGGTATGGGAGAAATCTTCCCACATTCCCTCATATTTCCAGACACTTTCCTTACATTCCTCGATAAACGGCTCGACACCGTATTTTTCAATCTGCTCCTTGCCGTCGAGGCCAAGCTTCTTCTCTACCTCCAGCTCCACCGGAAGCCCGTGGGTATCCCATCCGGCCTTACGCGGAACCATATAGCCTTTCATGGTGCGGTAGCGCGGGATCATATCCTTGATCACACGGGTCTCCACATGGCCGATGTGCGGCTTGCCGTTGGCGGTCGGCGGTCCGTCATAAAACACATAAGACGGATTTCCTTCCCGCTGCTTCATACTCTTTTCAAAGATCTCATGCTCCTCCCAGAACTTCTCCGTCTGCTTTTCACGCTCGACAAAGTTCATATCAGCAGAAACTTTTCTGTACATGACAACGTCCTCCTTCATGATTTTCCTTTTGTCTTTTACTCTACAGGGTCGTCCAGGCGCCTGCCTTTAAAACGAATCCTGCTTTGCAGGATTCTCCGCCTGCGGCGGGTCGCGTAAGCGACCTCTTCCACTCCGCCGCAGTGCAATCCCCGCGGAGCGTTTTTATTTCACAGGAAAGCAATTTCCTATGAAATAAAAAAAGCCCCATCCTGTAAAAGGACGAGAGCTCAATACTCACGCATACCACCCATTACATACCATCATATGCAGTCCCGTTAACGCTGGACCTGCGGCGTTTCCTATCTGCTCCGCCGCGGTTTCCCGCCGCCGGAACCTTCAGAATTGCAACTTGGAAGTGATTTTCTCCTGCCGTTACTCATACCGGACTTCCACCATCTCCGGCTCGCTGGAACTTTCCCTGACAGAATACTCTCTTCGTCATCGTTTTTTGTGATTCATGCTTATTCGGTTATATCTGATGATCCGGTAACTGTTCCGTCCGCTGAACGGTTACGAACTGTTATCATTATACGCAACAAAACGCCGGATTGTCAAGCGTCAACAGTTGCCGAATCGCCAAAAATAATTTATAATAAGTACCGTATATCAATTCAAAAGAACGAGGGGTATGTAAAAACAAATGAAAGCAGAATTTTTCCGCAAAAAACGTATGAAACAGCTGCTGTGCTCCGTACTGGCTTTTGGCCTTGCGGCAGCCGTTTCTCCCGCCGCGGTCTATGGCACCGAAGGGACAGAGCCGCCTGCCGCTTACTATGAGGCCGTCCAGACCGATACTCTGGCGAACTGGCCCCAGGGACCTGCAATCTACGCGGAGTCCGGAATCCTTGTGGATCTGGACACCCAGGAGATTCTTTACTCCAAAAACATTGACAAACAGCTCTATCCTGCCAGCATCACCAAGATCATGACGACCCTGGTCGCCATCGAATCTTCTTCGCCGGAAGAGCTTGTCACCTTTTCCCAGCACGCGCTGGACAGCATCGAGTGGGACAGTTCCAACATCGGCTGCCGCCGCAATGAAACCCTGACCATGGAACAGTGCTGGTACGCGATGATGCTGAACTCCGCCAATGAGGTGTGCTGCGGCGTTGCGGAACATATTTCCGGTTCCATCGAAGCCTTTGTGGAGAAGATGAACCAGAAAGCCGCCGAACTTGGCTGTACCAACACCCATTTTTCCAACCCGAACGGCCTGCCCGACGAAACCCATTATACCACCGCCCATGATATGGCGCTCATCGCCAACGCTGCCTACCAGAACGAGACGTTCCGGCAGGTATTCAGTACCCGGCAGTATGAGATCCCGCCGACGCCTCAGTATACCGAGACCCGTTACCTCTATAATCATCATAAAATGATGCAGCCCGACACAGAATATTACTATGAAGGCTGTCTGGGCGGCAAAACCGGATACACGGATACAGCTCTGAATACCCTTGTAACAATCGCTTCCCGCAACGGAAAAAATCTGCTGTGTGTCACTATGCGCACCCAGGGCCGCCAGGTATACACCGACACAGCAAGCCTGTTCGACTACGGATTTTCCCAGACTTTCCCGGCAGATGAGGCGGCTCTTCTCACAGTGGCGGAGCCACCCGTTACCGGGACACCGGCTCCGGAACCTTCTCCGACAGTCACTGAAGTTCAGGACGCGGAAAGCGGAAGTTCCAAAGGCAACAGCTCTTCCGCTGCAGATACCGAGCAGGACATGTTCCCTGTATGGATTCCTCTGACCGCTGTATTTGTCATTGCCGTGGGATTATTCGTATTTAAACTTTACCTGGAATCCGCACGGAAAAAACGCAGACGCCGCAGGCAAAGAAGAAGATAAAAGGACCTGACATTATGAATTACATCGTATTTGACCTGGAATGGAACCAGTGTCCCAACGGAAAAGAAGCAGGGGACCCCGCGCTCCCTTTTGAGATCATAGAAATCGGGGCGGTAAAACTGGACGGCAGTCTTCAGGAAACCGGCCGATTTCACCGCATCATACGGCCGACTGTCTACCGGACACTCAATTCCCACACCAGGGAAATCGTGCAGATGGATGAGAAAAAACTGAAATCCGGAATCCCTTTTCCTGATGCCGCAAGGGAATTTCTCTCCTTCTGCGGAGGCGACGCGATGTTCTGCACCTGGGGACCTGCTGATCTGACGGAACTGCAGCGGAACCTGAAATATTACGGTATGCTCTCTCTGATCCGCGGTCCGCTTCATTACTATGATGTACAGAAGCTGTTTGCGATCCAGTATGAAACCATGAAAACCCGGAAATCCCTGGAGTACGCTGCGGATTTCCTGAAGCTTGACCGTTCGCTTGCCTTCCACCAGGCATTGTCCGACGCCGTATACACCGCCAGAGTCTTCCAGACGATCGACCCGATGATCCGGCACGCCTATGATTCCATCGACGTTTACCAGAATCCAAAGACAAAAAAAGAAGAGATCCATGCGGTTTACAACGGCTATTCCAAATTCATCTCCCGGGAATTTGATTCCAAGGAAGATGCGATCGCAGACCGGGAGGTGACCTCCACCTACTGCTGTCTCTGCGGGCGGCGCGCCCGGAAGAAACTACGGTGGTTTTCCGCAGGTTCAAAAAATTATTACTGCATCGCCCTGTGCCCGGATCACGGGTATCTGAAAGGGAAGATACGGATGAAACACACAGACGAGGGCAAATTTTATGTGATCAAGACCATCAAAGTCAGCAGCAGCACGGAGGCAGACGAGATACGGATAAAAAAAGAAAATATACGAAAAAAGCGGAAGCAGAAACGCCGCTGACCAAAAAAGGATCTGCCGTACGAAATCTCCTTTCGCACGGCAGATCCTTTTTTATTCTCTTTATTCTTATGCGTTGCCTCTTGCTTTGTCCAGCATTTTGCCCCAGAAGCCTTTTTTCTTTTTCTGCGATGTATCCAGCGGTCCGCGGATTCCGCGTACGCCTGTGATGTAAATGCCGCTCACGGTTGCCTTAACCTCTTTCTTGACCGGAATCTGGTCGAAGATCGCTGCGTCACAGATCAAAGTCATAATACGGGGACCAACTTTTGCCTTAACCACCGGCATTTTGGTCCGGCGCATCAGTTTTGGTGTCTGATCGATCACCATCTGCGGAAGACCGGAATCTTTCAGCCGCATTTTTTTCTTATCTATAATTAACATGGATACGGTCTGCTTGATCGCCTCCATCTGTTCCTGCTGCTCGGCCTGCTTTTTCTCAGCCTTCCTGCCAAAGAAATATAATGCGACAAGAGCGCCAATAAGGACAACTAAAATAATCAGAATCACTGCCCAGAATGGCATAACTGCACCTCCTCCTGTATTTTTTCTGCATATTACTTCTGACATTTTATCATTGTTTACATTAAAAGGCAAATGTTAATTTTTCTTTTATCGAAAAAACGCTGAAAAACATCGGCAAAGGTGTTATAATGGATAGCGTGTGTAAAAATATAGTAACAGAAGGAAAAACGCCCGGCAGAGGCGTGGAGCAAAATCAAGAAGGAAAAGCATGAAAGATACAAAAAAGAACAACTACAGAAAAAAGAGGACACAGAGAAATATATCCCGCACCCCAAGGGACACCGATCCAAAAACCGTAGATGACCTGAGAGCCCGAAGGCGGCGGGAACGCCAACGCCAGGTCATGATCATCCGCGGGATCATCGCAGGCGCCGCTCTTCTGATCCTTCTTCTGGCTGTCGTACTGATCGTAACGCTCACAGGAAAAGAAGAAGAGAAACCGGAAACTCCCCAGCAGACGCTGGCAGCGGCAGATGTCCTGACCGTGCCGCACCTGTCCTTTGACACGCTGGTTGTCAACGCGGAGGCAGCCGGAAGCGACGGAATGACCGTGGAAGAATTCAACGAAATCCTGCAGCTTCTGTACGACAATGATTATATCCTGGTGAGCATCCGGGATCTGGTAAATGCAACGGAACAAAATGACGGCAGTGTGACGATAACGGCTAAAGACCTGGAACTTCCGGAGGGAAAGAAGCCTCTGGTCCTGTCCCAGAACGACGTCAGCTACCCGCTGACACTTCCTGCCGGAGGCTACGCGTCCAAACTGCTTGTGGACGAATCCGGAAATCTGGTATCGGAATACCATCAGACGGACGGGACGACCGTCACCGGGGCATACGATGTCATCTCCTGCCTGGAAGCCTTTCTGGAGGACCATCCCGAGTTCTCCTGGCAGGGAGCCAGAGGGATCATCGGCGTGACCGGCCAAAGCGGCATCCTGGGATACCGCACGGATGAACTGTTTGGAAAGTCTGCGGAAGAGGGCAACATCTACGCCGATTACGGAATCTTTGACACTGCTTCTGAGACAGCGTCGGCACAGGCGGTTCTGAATGTCCTGAAAGAAAAAGGATGGGAGATCGCCTCCCAGGGATATTCCGGCATCAGCTACGCCAGTGAATACGCTCTGGTTGTCTCCGATATGGACCAGTGGAAGCAGAAAACCGAACCGGTTGTCGGCAGCACCGATCTTCTGCTGTATCCCCAGGGAACCGATATCGCAAGCTGGAAAGATTACAGCAGCGACGATCAGAAATATACGTACCTGAAAGAACAGGGCTTCGATTTCTTTTTCAATATCGACTCCCGCAATCCTTACTGGGTACAGATTCGGAGCGATTACTTCCGTCAGGGACGAATGGACGCACGAACTTACCTTACCAGCATCGGTCTCCTTTCCAGCGAGCCGGAAACGGTTGATTCCGAACCGGTTTCTGATGAAGCGGCTGATTCCGGTTCTGCGGAAACTTCCGGTTCCGAGGACGCTTCTGGTTCTACGGATTCTTAAAATGCTTCTGGTTCTTCAGATTTTTCAGTTCTTCAAGCTCATGAAAAAATCCCGACTCCCCGGAGGATTCCGGAGAGTCGGAAAAATTATAAATCAGTCAAACACATTTTTCCTTAAAAATTCACCTTAAAAAATACATTTTTCCGAACAGACATATTCCAGACACGAAGCCTTCTTACCACTGCTGAAAATATACTGTTTCTTCCTGCTGGATTTTATTTCAAATCATGGGAAATTAACACATAATTTCCGAAAAAAGAGTGATAATAATATCAGAAAATCTTGAAAAAGAACTTGATGGCGTCGCTGTGCACAGCCTTTGATCCACAGTGAGCTGCAACTATCTGACAGAAAAAAGGAGACAATATATGAAAGCAACAGGAATCGTGAGAAGGATCGACGACCTTGGCCGCGTCGTGGTCCCGAAAGAAATCCGTAGAACCATGCGCATCCGTGAGGGACAGGCTATGGAAATCTTTACCGGACGGGAAGGCGAGATCGTTCTGAAAAAATATTCCCCGATGGAGGAAATGGCTGAAGATGCCGCCGAATACGCGAAGGCACTTTCATCGGTCTGCGGTCATCTGGTCTGTGTTTCGGATCAGGAACAGATCGTCGCCGCCAGCGGTCCGGATCAGAAAAACTATCTTGGAAAATCCATCAGCCCGGAACTGGAAGATCTGCTGGCAAACCGCCAGTCCATCGACGCACCGCCAGACAGCCGCAGCAGTATCCCGCTTCTTCAGGAACAAAGCCGCCCGTCCGTCCATGAGATCGTGGTTCCAATCCTCAGTTCAGGAGATGTCCTCGGCGCCGTGATCCTTCTTGGAAAAAATGATACGGTCAAAATGGGGGACGCAGAAAAAATGCTCGCAAAAGTTGCCGCCCTTTTTCTGGGGACACAGATGGAATAACAAAAAGCAGGAAGATGTCAAAAGCTGTTTTCTTAATATAACATTGACTTTTGACAACTTCCTGCTTTTTATCTTCTGCCAGATAAAAGGATTCTGTTTTCTTTTATACCGGATTGCCTTCCGCATCCACCATCACTTCATTGATGGTAGCATTTTCCAGAACCAGATCCAGGACTCTGTCCTGATTAACGCTCAGTTCGATGGATTCCTCTCCATTCTGCTCCACAAATTCCTCTTCCGTGATACCGGAATTCTGAACCATGGTATTGAAACGACTGATATAATCCTCATCGTCGGTGGTCCAGCCTTCTTCTTCAGAAATAGCATTGATCACCAGGGAAAGCTCCGCTACCTGTCTCGCATAAGCGTCCTGCTCCTGCTCGTAAGCGTCCTTATCGATATACTGATCCAAAAACTCGTCCAGGGTAACTCCGTAGAGAGACGCATAGGAAGTATACATCTGCTCATGCATCTGCTCGCCCAGAGTAATGTAAGACTGCGGAATCTGTTTGATCTCGGCATTGTCCAGTACCGTCTGAAGCGCTGTGGATTCCAGGCTATTCTCCGCAGACAATTCATTGGATGCCTCCAGCTGCTCTCTCTGCGCCTGGCGGTATTCATCGATTGTTGCATAATCTGTATTTTCCTGTACCCAGGCTTCTGTCAGCTCCTGAGGACGGCTGATCGCATTGACTGTTACTGTGAACACGACATCTTTTCCGGCAAGCTCTTCGGTATAGTCTTCCGGGAATGTAAGATTCAGGTCTTTCGTCTCATCCTGCTTCATGCCGATGACTCCATCCTCGAATCCGTCAATAAACGTATTGGAACCGATGGTCAGATTGTAAGAGTCGGAACTTCCGCCTTCAAATTCTTCCCCGTCGATTTTTCCCACAAATGCGATATCGACCGTATCGCCTTCCTGAACCGTCGCTTCCGGATCATCCACCGTTGCCATCAGGGCGCTGGAGATGGAATTTTCCACATCCTCATCGGTCACCTGCTGGATCTCCTTGTCCAGAGTGATTCCTTTATAATCCCCGAGGGTCACACACTCGCTGACCGGCAGATCCTCGTCCACAATGGGAATCTCTTCTTCCGTGGAAGACGCACTGGATGTACCGGATGTGCTTGCGGTGCTTCCGGAATTACTTTCTGTATCGTTATTGCTGCATCCAACAGCAAACGCGCCGACAGAGAGGCACAGTACAAGCATCATTAATTTTTTCTTCATAGTTTTTCCTCCATTCTGAAAAACGTAACAGTTCAGCCAGTGGAACTGTTGCTGAAAAACATCTTAGCACACTTTCCCGGCAAAGGAAAGCACTTCCACAGTATTTCTCTTTTTCCTGTAACCGCTCCGCCGATGGAATGGTTACTTTTTCCTGTTTTTTACAGGGAAAGATTTTCTTTCGTCCGTTCCCGCACTTCCAGCTGGATGTTGCAGTCGCCCACATAACTTCCGTTCAGCTCCAGAGCATAATCCACTTCCAGGAAGATACGTTCCGGCTCCTCCATCAGTTCAATCCTTGTGGTTGCAATCCCCATATCCATAACGCCAAACGGAGTCTGGTACATGGAAAGGTTCTTCTTGTTTTCCTCGAAGATCATATGTACCTCCAGCAGGCCTCTCTTCCGGACCTCCAGTTTCTGTTGGTTGAACTTCAGGATATTATGCGTCGTTTCCTCGAAACCTTCCGCAGGTTCGTCGTAAAGTATGTAATGCTGGTTATTTTTGAAATAATACTGTCCGGCGTTCAGAACCTCCACCGGCTCCTGCGCTCCTTCTTCATCCACCAGGACCTGCAGTCCACGGATGCTGATCAATACATCTTTCGTCATATTCTTTCTCTCTTTATCATCTCATGCTTTCATACCGCGTTCGTCAAATGCTCCTTGCGGTATTAATATTCCTCGATCTGCACCTGCCGGGTGCCTACGATCTCATAGGGCAGTACCCTGCGGGCAAATTCATTGAGCCGCTCCACCGCGTCGCTGGCATAAAAGCAGTATTTTCCTTCCTCCAGGGAGCCCGACGGATCTCTTTCCAGTTTTAATTCCGCCAGCATCCGTTTCAGCGCCTGGGACGTCTCATACGCCGGATTCACCAGCGTCACCTTTTCCCCCACCACCTGGCGGAGAAGGGAACGCAGCAGCGGATAATGGGTGCATCCCATGATCAGTGTATCAATATCTTTTCCCAGAAGATCTTTCAGATACCGCCTTGCCACTTCCTCAGTGATCGGATCTTTCGTCCATCCTTCTTCCACCAGCGGCACAAACAGCGGACATGGCTGTCCATACACCGTGACCTCCGGATCCTCCTGGGAGATCAGACGCTGATACAGGCCGCTGTGTATCGTTCCTTCCGTCGCGATGACTCCGATCTTTTTATTTTTCGTTGTCTGCAGCGCCATTTCCGCTCCCGGCTTTACGACGCCCAGGATCGGCAGATCGATTTCTTTTTCTATGGTCTCCAGCGCCAGCGCACTCGCCGTGTTGCATGCGATCACGATCGCCTTGACGTTCCGGGTCTGAAGAAAGCGGACGATCTGTCTCGAATAACGGATGACCGTGTCCGCTGACTTGGAGCCGTACGGCACCCGCGCCGTATCTCCGAAATATACAATCCTCTCGTCCGGAAGATTCCTCATGATCTCCCTGACCACTGTAAGCCCCCCAACGCCGGAATCAAAGACACCGATCGGCGCATTGTTATCTATACTCATCCTTTTTCTATCTCCATACTGCAGTCTTGTAACCGTCCAGTTGTCTGAACGGTCACGCATTCTTTGGAACAACAGTTCCTGTTCCAACGCTTTATTCATTTTAACCCGAATGCCTTCAGATTGCAAGGAAAAAGGAAAAACGCAGCTTTCCGTGACGAAGAACCGAATCGTAAGCCTCATCGCTCAGCACGTTTTCCAGGGTTTCCTCCCCTTCTTCATCGGGAACCGCATGGAGCGCGTCCGGGAAACACATGGACGGATACAGCATGCACCACCAGTTATGACCATCACCATCCCCGATCGTCACCTTCAATGCCTCATACTCTCCCGACGGAAAGGTGTATTCCCCATAAGTTTTCTGCGGAAACCAGGATTCTCCGAAGGTCACCTTCACAGGCTGGCTGCAGTTCCTTTCCTGCAGAACCTTTTCCGCACAGACCTCCAATTCCGAAAGATGCTCCCGCAGGATCTGTTCTGTTTCTTCTCTGTCCGGACCGGAATTTCCATCCAGCAGTTCCTCCATTTTCTCCAACAGAGCATCGCGCACCGCCAGTTTGTTTTCCTGATCCTGCTTGGTATCACTGTTGGCTTTTACATGAAAACGGACGACGTTTGCCGCGATTTCCTGCTGGATCTTTTGTTCCTCGCGGTGAAGCCCGGTCATAAAGATCAGCATGACAGCCCCTGCCGCCGCGCCCGCCATCCATGCCAGATTTCTTCTTTTCATATCCTGTCCCCCTGTTATGTAACAGGCCCGGCCAATCCGGCCTGCCTGTCTGTTGTCTTCTCCTGAGAAAAGTATTTCCAGGGAACAGAAGTTTTATTCTAGTTCAATCCCTTTTTCCGATGGCTGGATCCGCGGGATTTCCGGCAGTTCTCCATAATTGTTCCATCGGTAAAACACATCGTCCAGTGTCAGCTCCTTCCGCGATCCGCCCTCCCGGTTTTCATACATTCCATTGAGAAAGACGCCGACGGAATCGCCAAGATCCGCTCTCTTTTCCATAATTGCCGACGGCTGTTCGGTCTGAACTACCAGCGCATTCCTTCCCAGATCACTGTCCGCCTCCAGCCATTGCAGCACTTCTTTTATTTTGTCCTCCTGCTCCAGCAGGCTGCTGCCAAATACAATGGCTTTCACATGGCCGGTATCCAGCTCATACTGGCTGCTTTTGTCATAAATTTCCAGAATCTCATTCAGGGATCCCGCCGTATAGACCGTTCCCGTATCTCCTCCGTTCTCTCCGCCGTCCCCCTGCTTGTTCTGACCGGTCATTGCCGACAGGTCTGCCATATCATAGATGATCTGGTATCCTTCCGGGACCGCATCGATAAAAATCGCCAGAGGATAGGCGCGTTCCTCCGGTCCCACTCCTCCGCAGCCGGCGAGCAGGAACAGACAGCCTGCCGCAGCCAGCATCCTTGTCACACAGCTTCGCATTCCCCCCGATACAGGCGCATACCATTTCTTTCTGTTCATCCATTCACCTCCGTTTCTTCCCGGCTCTGGGGGACGCCGCCAAAAGAACCAACGTCAGGATCAGAAAAAACGGAAGATAAAACCGCTCCGTCAGCAGAGGATACCACTGGTCCATTCCCCTTCCCGCCTGTCCCAGCACACTGCCTCCATAGATCAAAACTCCCAGCACCGCCCGAAAAACCCTTCCTTTCTCTCCCTGCATTCCCGCCAGATGCGTTCCATAAAACAGAAGGCTCCCCAGGGCAAACAAAATGCTGCACAGCAGCAACGCAAGCCATACGATATCGAACCGTTCCAGAAATTCCCCCGGCAGCCTGGTTCCCGCCATCAGCTGCACCACCGGCACTTCCATCCGGCGGACGCCTTCCATCCCGAACGTTCCGATCAGGATCACCACCGCTGCCGCAAGAAAAAGCCACAGCTTTCCCAGCCCTTCCAGCAGCGGCTTTTTCAGGCTTTTTTCCTGCTCCACCTGCCCAAGAAGAAACGGGAGCACTGCCAGAACCGCCCCCGCGCCCAGAGTTCTCCATCCTTCCCTGGCAATTTCCGGCAGCGAAAACGCCGCCCCATCGGCAAAGGACTCTGGCCTCATATGAAATGCCGCCAGGATCAGCATCAGAACAAACCCCGACATCACAAAAGGATAGAAAATTTCCGCAAGCCGCGCCCTTTGCTGGATATCCCTTCCGATTCCTGCCCCGGCGGCAAGCAAAAGCAGCAGCCCCAGAAATTCCGGCGATATCCCGCTGACCAGATATTCCCCACAGAGACTGCTGATCTTCTGCAGCAGAAAACTGCCCGTCAGGACCAGAAACGAAAGATAAACAGCGGTCACAAGGAACCGCCCCGCTTTTCCGATGCAACGCTCCATCGTTTCATAAGCCCGGGCGCTTCGGATCAGCAAAAGAATCCAGACCGCCAGCAGCAGAAATCCCAGGGTCATACCCGCCAGGCCATTCTGTCCCGCCTGGCATACCCCGCCCGCCAGAAACAGGAGCCATGCCCCCAGAAGCGCCAGGAGCATCTGGCGGAGAAGCTGCCGCTGAGAAATTCGATCATTGTCCGCGAACATCTCTCTCTCCTTTCCGGCGCATACGCACCCTCTGATGTCTTCTGGCAAATACCGGACGGAGGGTCAGCAGATGGAAAGGCCGCCGTACCAGATCGTCGCCGGGATCCCGGTAATCCTCCAGACCTTTCCCCACAAACGGCATCAGATACGGAATCCCAAAGCTGGTAAGCCCCGCCAGATGCCCCAGGAGCAGATAAATCCCAAGCACAATGCCAAAGACGCCGAAAAACCCGCCAAGAAAAATAAATCCGTATTTCAGCAGCCGGAACGGTACGGAAAATTCTTCCTTGGGGATTGCAAAGGAACTGAGCGCGCTGAACGCCACCACGACCACCGTCATCGGGCTGACCAGGTTTGCCGATACCGCCGCGTCTCCGATGATCAGGCCTCCGACAATACCGATGGTGCCTCCCAGAGGCCCAGGCATACGGACGCCCGCCTCACGGATCAGCTCAAACGCCATCTCCATCAGCAGAATCTCTATGATTCCCGGAAAGGGAACTCCCTTGCGCGCCTCCGCAAAGGACAGCAGAAGGTTCGTCGGCAGAATCTGCGTATGAAAACAGGTAACCGCCAGATAACAGCCGGAAATCAGCAGTGCCGCCGCCATGGCAAGATATCTCAGAACGCGCAGAAACGTCACCATGCCAAACCAGTGATAACGATCTTCGCTGACCTGCATAAAATCATTGAACGTGGTGGGAAATACAAGCGCCGTGGGCGAATTGTCACACAAAAACAGGATTCTCCCGTTCAAAGCCTCCATCGCCGCCCGGTCGGGCCGTTCCGTCGTCTCAAACTGAGGAAACGGCGACAGCCAGTGCTTCTGGCAGAGCTGTTCCAGCATTCCCGTGTCAAAGACCCCATCGATCTCCCACTGTCCGATTTCCCTCCGGATTCTCTCCAGAATCTCCGGATAGATCAGGTCTTCCATATAAACCAGCGCCGTCACCGTTGCCGACCGCTTCCCAAGAGTGATCTCCTCCACCTTAAGCCCGGTATTCCGGATCCTCTTGCGGACCAGCGCCTCGTTCAGCTTTACCGATTCCGTAAAGCTTTCCCGCGAACCACGCAGCGCTTTTTCCGTATCCGCCTTCTGCACCACCATCGCCGGGTAGCCTTTGGACGCAATCTTGACGGCTTTCGGATAACCATCCAGAAACAGGACTGCATTTCCCGCCAGCAGCGCCGCCATCGCCAGCTCCCGGTTCTCGTACGCTATGGTATCCGCCACCCCAAGCGCGTTGCTGTCGAGAACACCTGCCAGCTCCCCGGAAGGCACCTCCCGAAGCTCGTTCATCATCTTCCCGATCAGGGAATCCTCCAGCAGCGTATTGGTGACGGTCACTTCCACAAAAACAAGAAGCGCCGCCACATCCGCCTCACGCCCCAGGTACATCTTATGCATCAGGATATCCGCACAGTTGGCACATCTTTCTTTGAGCCATGCCTCATTTTCGTCCAGAG
The DNA here is from genome assembly GCA_902493585.1 of uncultured Fusicatenibacter sp. Lineage (GTDB taxonomy): Bacteria > Bacillota > Clostridia > Lachnospirales > Lachnospiraceae > Fusicatenibacter. Next base: position 15,966 of record CABUPZ010000014.1, read on the forward strand.
ACGCGCTTACCTTTCCATCCGTTCCGCGGCTTTTCATATTTCCGCCGGTCTTCTGAGCTTTTCCCGTTTTCTCCTGAACCTGTGTTTTATCTGTCTTTTTCATAAAAAAACATCCTTTCAGAAACCGCCCCGCAGCCCTCCGCTGTATGTTTCATCACATCAATACACCAGCTGGCTGCCGGACAATTTTTTCCCTGATAGGATGCCCTGATCTTATACAATTATTCTTTTTATATTTCATTGCTCATAACCGTTCAGCCTTTCGCTGCAAACAAGCAAAAATCCCGAACCACACCCAACCACTATACAGAAAATACGAAATCGCTGCAACTTATGACCTTCCGGATTTCAAAGCCAGAAAGCCGCCCCCATAAATTTCGTATTTTCTATACTAATCATGAACGATGCTGTGAATGATATTTTTCTGCTGCCTTTCGATGTGCTCCCGCATGATCATCTGCGCGCGTTCCAGATCACGCTCCTTCAATGCTTCCCACAGCGCATCGTGTTCCTCCACCAGAGAACGGCGCGCTTTCACATCTTTGAGATATTCGATCCGGTAGCGGTACATCTGCTCTCTCAGATTGTTCAGCAGCTGCACCAGCCGCGCATTGTCCGTCGCCTGGTAAATAATATCATGAAACTCCACATCCGCCTTTGCCAGCGCCTGCAGGTCATCTGTCTCCAGAAGAGATTCAAACTTTCGGGACGCCTGATAGAGATCCCCCAGCGCTTCCGAACAGATCCTCTCACATGCAAAACGGGTCGCCAGTTCTTCCAGTCCGAGACGCACTTCCAAAACATCATTCAGGTCTTTCTCCGTGATCCTCGCCACCTGCGCGCCTTTTCGCGGAATCATGATCACAAGCCCCTCCAGTTCCAGCATACGGATTGCCTCCCGGATCGGAGTTCTGGACACTCCCAGCTGGTTTGCCAGGCGGATCTCCATCAGCCGCTCGCCAGGCTTCAGTTCTCCACGCAGAATCGCCTGGCGCAGAGTATTAAATACCACGTCCCTCAAAGGAAGAAACTGATAATCTTCCATATTCATCCTGCTCTACCTCTCTTTCATCTTTTCGGTTTTCCTCCGCCTTCTGGAACTGTCGTCAAAAACGTCTGTCTCGTCAACCCACTGTCTCTGAGTGTCTCATACGCTTTCTGAGCAGTGTCTTTGTCCTCAAAAAGTCCAAAAACGGTAGGTCCGCTGCCGCTCATCATTGCATTGAGCGCGCCTTCCCGGATCATCAGCTTTTTGATGTCGTCAATGACCGGATACGCCGGGCAGGTAACCAGCTCCAGGACATTTCCCATGCGGGAGGCGATCCCTTTCAGATTCTTCTGCTCGATCGCCTGCCGGATACCGTCGATGTCCGGGTGGTGTTCAATTTTTTTCAGATCCAGATTTCCGTAAACGAATTTTGTGGAAACATTGATTCCCGGTTTTCCGATCAATACATAGCAGAACGGCATCGGCGGCAGCTTGGTCAGTTTCTCTCCGATTCCCTCCGCAAGCGCCGTTCCTCTCATAATACAATAAGGCACATCCGCGCCGATCTTTACGCCCCGTTCCATCAGTTCCCGGACAGAAAGCCCCAGCTGGAACATCCGGTTGACTCCCACCATAACAGCAGCCGCGTCGGAACTTCCTCCCGCCATTCCCGCCGCCACCGGGATAAATTTGGTCAATTTCACATCCAGTCCTTCCCGGATGTCAAACTCCTTCATCAGCAGGTCCGCTGCTTTGTAGACCAGATTATTTTCATTGCACGGCAAAAAGGAAAGATTTGTCTCTATCCTGATTCCCGGCTGCTCCGACCTTTCGATCTCCAGCTGGTCAAACATCTGGATGTTCTGCATGATCATCCGCACTTCATGGTAGCCGTCCGGCCGTTTTCCCGTAACATCCAGACCCAGATTAATCTTTGCAAGCGCTCTCAGTTTCATATCCATCCTCCATTTACCGTGTTTTTTGTATACAATCATTCTAAAACAATCCAGTCCGACATTTCAACCCCGGAATTCCCTGTCTGTCCTACTTTGTATAAAATGCACGATTTTTCAATGGAAAATCAGTTGATAGTTTACGATATCCAGGTATCTTCCGAACTTTCTGCCCGCCTCCCGGATCGTTCCCGCATACTTAAAACCAAACTTTTCATGAAGATGTACACTGGTTTCATTTTCCCCGGAAATCACAGAAATAACCATATGTACGTCCTCTCTTTTTCTTCCCCAGGCAAGGATATACTCCAGCAGCTTTCCGGCTATCCCTCTCTGACGATACTCATGATCCACATAAACGGAGAGTTCCACCGATTCGTGATAAGCTTCCAGACGCCGGTAGGTGGAAAAACTGGCGTACCCTACTGCCCTTCCGTCTTCTTCCGCGACAAACAGCGGATGGTTTCCAACGTTATGCTGGCGGAACCATTCCATCCTGTCCTCAAGTGTTTTCGGCTGCTTGTCGAAGGTCGCCGTTGTATTTCTCACCTCATAATTATAAATTTCCATCAAATATGGGACATCCCGTTCTTCCGCTTCCCTGATGATCATATCGATCCCTCTCTCTTCTGAATTTTTGTAACTGTTCACCCAGCTGAACGGTTACGAAACTTCTTTTGGCAGTTTCCGCCTGTATATACAAACGGCGCCACCCGCTTCCCCGCGAATAGCGCCGCCCCGTTCTGTCTGCAGTTCTTACAGTTCCACACAGCCCTGTACCGAATCGTTCGCCACAAAATATGCTCTGGATTCCTCAGGCTTCAGATAAATACTCAGCTTTTCAAGACTTTCCGGTGTATTTCCCATGGTTTCCCACTGTTTTTTAATCTGCTCCACGATATCCGCCTGGCAGAATTCTTTTCCATTCCACTGAACGTAAAAATTCATGTTTTTCATTTCTTCCTTCTCCTCCTGCTGCAAATCCACATCCATCCGGAAGCAGATATCCTGACCGCCGTTCTCTGTCTCCTGCGCGTTCTGTTCCATTGCCTTGGTTACCGGTTCTTTTTCCTGTACCGGCTGCTGCTTCTGAAGAACTGCGGCTGCCTGTTTCTTCTTTTTCAGTCTTTTGCTGGCCATAAACTCTCCTCCGTTTTTCGCTTTGTAACATATTATAGCACGTTTTTTTCAAATAGCAATGCCAGCCTAAACTTCCCCGGAGAGGACCGTTCATCCGGCTGAACGGTCATCCTCCGGACACCGCAGATGCCACGGTCTCCAGCACACCGCACAGAAGCATGACCGGCACCGGACCAAGCTTTGTTTTCCGCAGCAGAACGAACCCAAGGACAAACCACACAATCGCCCGCACCTGAATATTTCCCGGGATCAGTTCAAACATGCCGTTTTCAAAAAATGCTGTGATCAGAATATCCATTCCCGCCTGGGCGATGAGCGCAACAACAGCAGGACGCAGCGCCTCCAGCGCTCCCTGAAGCAGATCCAGTTTCCGATATCTTGTATAAAGATAAGCCAGCCCCGTGACAAAAATACAGGAAGGCAGAATACATCCAACCGTAGCAACGACCGCTCCCAGAGGACCGGCGATCTGTATTCCGACAAAAGTCGCCGCATTGACCGCGATGGGACCAGGCGTCATCTGTGAAATTGTGATCAGGTTGGTAAACTCCGAAGCGCTCAGCCACTGATGTCCGTCAACGATCTGCGCCTGGATCAGCGGCATCGCCGCGTACCCGCCGCCAAAACTGAAGGCTCCGATCTGAAGAAAGCTCAAAAATAACTGCAGATAGATCATTTCTGTCTCCCCCTCTTCTCAGCCCACAGCGTCCGGACCACCCCTGCCGCCGCAGCCGCCAGGATGATCCAGATGACATTCACCTTCCACACCATACATGCAAGAAAACTCACGATCATGATAAGTCCGGAAAAAAGACTCTTCTGTTTTACCACTCCCGCAGCCATATCCCAGACCACAGAAGCAATGACCGCGCCGATCCCGGACTCCATCCCTTTCAGCATCGCCGCCACCACAGAATTGGAAATAAACGCATTGTAACACAGCGATACCAGAGAAAGAATGATCATCGGAGGAAGGATTGCCCCCAGTACCGAGATCAGAACACCGGGCAGCCCTGCCAGCTTGTACCCCACGACGATCGCGCCATTGACCGCAATCGCGCCCGGCGATGACTGGGCGATCGCCGTCATGTCCAGCATCTCATCCTCATCGATCCAGTGCAGCTGATCCACAAATTTCGTCTTCATCAATGAGATGATCACATATCCCCCGCCAAAGGTAAAGGCGCTGAGACTCAGTGTCGATAAAAACAGTTTTTTCAAAACGGTACTTTTCTTCTCCATGGGTCAATCCTCCATCCTCTCTGCCCCATTTATAGCAGCAGCTTTTCCATGCAAGCATGTCCGCTTGGCTCGTTGCCCGCGGGAATAAAAAGACCGGCGTATCAAACGGATACACCGGCTCCCTTTCAGTTTTCCGAAATCTCATGCAGTTTTTCTACCGCATTTTCTTCGATCAGACACTCCGCACGCCCCTGCAGCAGCAGAATCCTTTTTTTCTCCGCACAGTAAAGTGTTCCGTACTCCATTGCCATGGTGCAGAATCTGTGAAATTCCTCCCGGTCCTTACCCGGCTCCCAGAGATACAGATAATACTGTCCCTGATCCTTCAGCAGACTGCTGCAGATCCGCTTTTCTTTCGGAGCAAATCTGCACAGCGTCAGAACATCATCCAGAGTCTGAAACAAAAAGACCGCCCGGTCCGCGTTCTCCAGCTCGCTGTCCAGATTCTCAGCTTCTTCCTCACTGCTCTTTCCAGCGGCAGGACCGGCGCTTTTCAGCTGCTCGAGAATTCTCTCAAACATCTGATCCTGTTCTTCCTCGCCGCTGTCCTCGTATTCCACCTGATGCAGATGTTCCTCCATGCTTTCGATCAGAGATTCTTTCAGTTCACGCGGAAGCTCTGACCAGAAATTACTGGTGATCGTCAGGAGCAGCCCTTTGTCACGGATCGTCTGTATCTGGATCGTCATCATTGAATTAATCTCAATCTGCCCGATCTCATCCCTTGCCTGCTCCAGAAGATAATTGATAAATTTTCGTGCCTTCCCCTTATCCGACATCAATTCTTCTACGGTAATTCCATACGCTTCCATTTCTTCGTTCGAAACATAACATTTGATCGTACTTCTGTCAACCTTTTTAAAATTCATATGACATTCCCCCGTCCCTGTCACAATGAAAAAGCCGCTGACAAATACCAGCAGGTTCATCACCTGCAGGCATATGCCATGCGGCTAATGTCTTTTTTTTCAGGTAATCTGTTACTTATATAGTAACAAATCAACCCCTAAAAGGCAACTGTTTTCAGAAAATTTTTCCCTTACACCAACGGAACGTCTCTGTCGTAATCTACATTGTCGAATTTGAAACCGAACATGTGGTAGAAGTCTTCCCAGTATCCATCCACATCTGCAATCTCGGAGAGCTCTGTCTCTGTGATTTTGTTCCATGCTTCCATAACTTCCGCCTGCACGTCCTCACGCAGCTCCCAGTCATCCATACGGATAAATCCTTCCGCATCCTGCTCTGCATGTGTACCTGTGAGTTTCTGGCGGAACAGACGATCCATCTGCTCGATACAGCCCTCATGCAGGTTTTTTGCTTTCATGACTTTATAAAGGATCATGAAGTACAGCGGAACCACCGGTATTGCGGCGCTTGCCTGTGTGACTACTGCCTTATTTACAGATACGTAAGAGCGGATACCCGCATCCTGATACTTTTCATTCATCCGGTCGGAACATTCTTTCAGATTCCTCTTTGCCATACCGATCGTGCCTTCTTTGTAAATCGGATAGGTCAGTTCCGGTCCTATGTAGGAATATGCCACGGTCACCGCATGTTCACTGAGGACATCTGCAGCGTGCAGTGCGTCGATCCAGTCGGACCAGTCCTCGCCGCCCATAACCTTTACCGTCGCTGCAACTTCTTCCTCATTCGCCGGCTCCAGCGTTACAGTAGTAAGGCTGTTGTCTTTCGCGTTCCAGGAAAGATTGGTAAACGGTTCTCCCACCGGTTTCAGAACAGAGGTGTAGGTTGTGCCGTCCGGAGTGGTTCTGCGCGGTGCCGCAAGGCTGTAGATCACCATATCCACCTTGCCCAGATCCTCGCGGATCTTCCGGATGGTCTGCTCTTTGCACTCTACCGAAAATGCATCCCCGTTGATCGTCTCGGCATACAGACCTTTCTCCTTTGCAAACTCCTCAAACGCTGCTGTATTATAATAACCTGGAGTCGCCGTTCTGGTTGCCGTCGCATTCTTCTCAAACATAATGCCAAGGGTATTGGCTCCGCTTCCAAATGCCAGCGCAATCCTTGATGCCAGACCATATCCGGTAGATGCCCCTATGATCAGGACATTCTTCGGGCCATTCTCTGTTTTTCCATTTTTTTCGACATACTCCATCTGTCTTCTGACATTCTCTCTGCATCCGTCCGGATGTGCAGTAATGCAGATAAATCCTTTGATTCTTGGACTGATTACCATAATTGGCCTCCTTTTATTTGATTCTCAAACCTTTTTTGATGCTAACACAAAACGCCATAAACGTCAATAGCGGCAGGCAAAGCTTTTACACTCTGCCTGCCGCTTCATGACAGGATCTATCAACTGGAAAAGACGATTCCAGCACCCACCTCTGACGGCTCTCCCGTTCCCACTCAAGATCAATGAGTTTCAGAAGCTCCAACTCACTGGAAAAAGGCACGGTTCTGCCGTCCGGCATTTTCAGACTTCCCTGCCAGGTTCCATCCCTGGCGGTATCGATTTTTACGGTAAATGTTACACCTTTCTTATCTGTCTCTTCCATAAAACTACTCCCCACTGTTTACTATACACAATATCGAAAATGCGTTTAAAAATCAAGATTTCCATACAAAAATATCCTGTCCCATCTTCCGTCCACAAATGGTTTTCACCAACCATGTAATATTTTTTCATTTCTTTTGCCTTTTTCCAGGATGTCGATTATAATAAAAAATATGAACATTTTATAATACGAAAGTAGGAGGTATGTCATGCGGAAATCAAGAACACTGTTTGCTGTTTTCTGCGTTTTTCTTATGCTGTGCTGTCTGCCCGGATGCCAGAAAACATCCGCATCAGAAAGCGCCTCCGTTGACAACAGCGCCACGGCAGAATCAGCAGACAAAGCCCGCGACAATACGCCTCAGGTTCTGGAACCGGAAGCCCCTGGTACCTCCGTGATCGGCAATGACCTGATTGAGATCGATATCTCCAATACAGCGGAAGGATATGTGGGCGCCAGATACTCCGGTTCCGCTTCCAGAATTAAAATCTTTGTCATCACACCGGACTGCACCAAATACACCTACGACCTGACTGCTTCTGACGACTGGGCGTTTCTTCCCCTGACCGGAGGAGACGGGACTTACCAGATCGAGGTCTACGAAAACATCCAGGGTACTTCCTATTCTACCCTGTTCAAGGAACCTGAGGTTTCTGTGACACTGACCGATGAGTTTCGCCCATTTCTCTATCCGAACCAGTACACATGGTTTACCGCCGACAGCAAAACGGTGAAAAAAGCCGGGGAACTGGCGAAAGGCGCCGACAACACCCTGGACGTCATCACGGAAGTATATGATTTTACGATCCAAAACATTGTCTACGATAAGGACAAGGCCAAAGACGCAGAATCCGGAAAGCTCGCCGGTTATCTTCCGGATGTGGACAATACTCTGGACACCAAGCAGGGCATCTGTTTCGACTATGCCGCCCTCATGACGGCGATGCTCCGCAGCCAGGGGATTCCCACCAAACTGGAAATCGGCTATTCCGGCGAGGCTTATCACGCCTGGATCAGTACCTGGATCGAAGAGATCGGCTGGGTGGACAACGTCATTGAATTTGATGGAAAATCCTGGACTCTGATGGACCCCACCCTGGCGGCAAACAACAGCGCCAAGGCTGTAAAAAAATATGTCGGCGACGGTTCCAATTATACCGTCAAATATTCCCGATAACCTATGAAAGGAGTCACGCCAATGGCAAAACAAGTGCAGAAAAATACGCTTTCCAACGCGGAAGCCGCCTCCTTCTGTTCCCAGATGGGAATGATCCTCCACGCCGGCATTTCCGCCATCGAAGGGATTACGATCATGAAAGAGGACGCGGCGTCCCCGCAGGAAGCGGCGATCCTGGAATCCATTTACGACGAATTCATGAAAACCGGAAATTTTTACGAAGCGCTGAAAAGCTCCGGTGTTTTCCCTTCTTATCTTCTGAACATGGTACGGCTCGGCGAACAGTCCGGCCGTCTGGATGAAGTCATGCATGCGCTGGCGGCATATTACGAGCGGGAAGCCAATATTGCCAGCGCGGTCCGCCATGCGGTTACCTATCCGATGATCATGGTAGTCATGATGCTGTTTATCATTCTTCTTTTATTGACCCGGGTACTCCCGGTCTTCCATCAGGTGTTCAATCAGTTCGGAACCGGCGTCACCGGAATTTCCAAGACCCTGATGGACATCGGAACGGCAATGAACCGGTATTCCGTCGTATTCGTCGTACTGTTTCTGCTCCTTGCCGCCGCTTTTCTGTTCTTTTCCAGAACAACGAAGGGTCGGGAACTGTTCCTGAAAGCAGCGTCAAAGCTCCGTCTTTCCCATGGAATCAGCGACAAGACTGCAGCCTGCCGTTTTGCGGGAGGCATGGCTCTGACCCTCCGCAGCGGTCTGACCACCGAGGAAAGCCTTGTGATGGCAGGAAGTTTAAGCGAAAACCCGGCATTTCAGGAAAAATTGGACAAGTGCCGCAGCCTGACAGAATCCGGTGAAGATCTTTCCTCCGCGCTGGCGGAATCGGGAATTTTCTCCGGTCTCTACGCGCGTATGGTAACGGTTGGATATAAAACAGGTTCGCTTGACGAAGTGATGCAGAAGATTGCCGACCGCTACGAGGAAGAGATTGACGAGAAGATCAGCCACACCATCGGAATTCTGGAACCGACACTGGTGGCAGTCCTCTCGGTAGTGACCGGACTGATCCTTCTGTCGGTGATGCTTCCGCTGATGGGTATTTTGAGCGGATTCTGACCGCCATCCGGAAAGGAGTTAAATTTCTATGAAACGATTTCAGATGGAGAAATCACGCCGGCAGTATTCCGGAGTTATTTCTGTTCTGCTCTTCTTCGGCATCCTGTTTTTGCTGTATACCGCCGTTCAGAGTCTGTCCGGGCGGTCCCTGGAAGAACAGGAACAGAACCTGATCCAGGCACTGCGCCAGAGCACGATCCAATGTTATGCAGTGGAAGGCTTTTATCCGGAGAATCTTGAATATCTTGAAGAAAATTACGGGATCCGGTATGACCACGATTCCTTTTTTGTGGACTACCAGCCGGACGGACGGAATATCATGCCGGAGATCACCGTGATCCGCAAAGGGGAGGGACAGACCGAATGAAAACACAACGATTTCATCATGTGATTGACTTCCTGTTTGCAGCCGCTCTGTTCGGCGTGTTTCTTGTCTCCTCGGTGATGGTCATCGCCGTCGGCGCGAGAGCCTATCGGAATATCACAGAGAAAAGTCAGGAAGACTACACCCTGCGCACCTCTCTCTCTTACGTCAACGAGAAACTCCGCCAGGCGGATTCCAATGGCGCGCTGTCGGTGGGAACGGTCGGGGACAGCCCTGCTCTCATGCTGACACAGGATTACGACGGCGAGTCCTACACGACCTATATTTATGAATATAACGGCTCCCTGTGCGAACTGTTCACAAAATCCGATGCGCCTGCGGACCCGGATTACGGCACGCCGCTGCTCACCCTTTCGGATTTCGGGATCGAACGTCTGGCAGATGCCCTCTACCGCGTCTCGATCACCACGGAGGACAGCATGACGTCCTCCCTGCTGCTGCATCCTTTCAGCACAAATGTAGATTTCGACAACGCCGAAACAGATTCCCCCAGCGCGGGCAGTGAAAGCCCCGGCGTTTCAGAAAGTGAGGTGGAGCCATGAAATCCGGTACAGGTACACAGAGACGTTCCAGCCTCTTTCTGATCGAGCTGATGATTTCCATCTTTTTCTTTGCGATCGCCAGCTCCGTATGTATCCAGCTGTTTGCCCGGGCAAAACAGATCAGCGATGAGAGTTCGGCAAGAAATCAGGCGCTTCTGCAGGCGGAAAGCGCAGCCTCCGCCTTTTATGCCGGAGACGGCACCCTGCGTCTGATCCCGGAGGTATTTCCGGAAGCAGCCTCCATGTCCGCTTCCTCTTCCGTAACCGCGGATTCTGATGCTGTCGGCTCTGATGCTTCCGATACTGACTTTTCCGAAAACTCTTCCGAAAGCTGTATGGTCTTTTTCGACGAAGACTGGAAGAACTGCACACCCGGTCCGGAAGCGGTATGGCAGATGACCATCTCCGTTTCCCATGAAGCCGCCGGTCAGGACGCTGCTTCCCTCTCCACCGCAGAGATCCTTGTGGAAGATCCTGACAAAGATACTGTCCTCTATGAACTGCAGGTACAGTATCACGCGCCCGAAGCGGCTGACCCGTAACCGTTCAGCCAGCTGAACAGCTACGCTGACCCATCCGTGAAAGGAGAACGTGATTCATGAACAAGAAAAAATACCCGGTGGTCAATATCGGAACAACTTCCATCCTGACGGTTTTCGTGATCCTCTGTATGGTTACTTTCGCAGCGCTCTCCCTGCTCACGGCAAGCAGAAACGCCCAATACAACGATCAGGTACAGGAACGCACCGACGCCTACTATCAGGCGGTGAATCAGGCTTATCAGGAAATCGCCGACATCGACCGCACCCTTCAGGAATACTGGACAGACGGCGCCTGGGAACAGGCAGAACCGGAGTATGCCTTCGCCGTTCCCATCGACGAGACTTCCAAACTTTCCGTCCGTCTGACCACCCATGAACCGGATGCGGAAGACACATCCCTTTATACAATTTCTGAATTTGCAGAGATTTCCACCAAAGAATGGCAGGGAGACCAATCCATGGAACTTCTTCCCATGGATCTTGATTAGGAGGTAATTGATATGAACACAAATACACCGGAACTTCTTCAGAGAATTTCCGCTCTCGGAGCTTCAGATCTCTTTATCATCGCAGGCCGTCCTCTTTCTTACCGCCTGAACGATCAGGTCGTGCAGGACGATTCGGAACGGCTTCTTCCGGACGATACCCGGCAATTGATTGAAGACATTTACCATCTTGCGGGAGAACGGGATATGAACACCCTGAACCAGACGGGAGACGATGATTTTTCCTTTGCGCTGCCCGGCATCTCACGTTTCCGTGTCAGCGCCTATAAACAGAGGGGTTCTCTTGCCGCAGTCATCCGTATCATTACATTTACACTGCCCTCCCCGAAAGAGATGGGAATTCCGGACAATATCATTCAGCTTTCCGCGCTGAACAAAGGACTTGTGCTGGTCACCGGCCCGGCAGGCAGCGGAAAATCCACCACCCTGTCCTGTATGATCGACCATATCAATCACACTCAGGAGAAACATATCATCACTCTGGAGGATCCGCTGGAATACCTCCACCGCCACGACAAAAGTATCGTCAGCCAGCGTGAGATCAACACCGATACGGAAAGCTATGTGGCAGCCCTGCGGGCGGCCCTGCGCCAGAGCCCGGACGTCATCCTGCTGGGCGAAATGCGTGATTTCGAGACGATACAGGTAGCCATGACCGCCGCCGAGACGGGACACCTTGTGTTTTCCACACTGCACACCATCGGCACGGCAAACACTATCGATCGGATCATCGATGTCTTTCCTGCCAACCAGCAGCGCCAGATCGCCGTACAGCTTTCCATGGTACTGCAGGCAGTGATCTGCCAGCAGCTGGTTCCTTCCGTTGACGGAAAACTGGTTCCGGCTTTTGAGATCATGACGATGAATCCTGCGATCCGAAATATGATCCGCGACGGAAAAGTGCCGCAGATCGACGGAATCCTCTATTCCTCCGCCAACAACGACAACCTGATGGCGATGGATACCTGCCTTGCAAAACTCTTCCGCTCCGGACAGATCACAAAAGAAACCGCACTTTCTTTCGCAACGAATCCGGAGATGCTGGGAAGAAAAATATAATACTCACTCCAAGAAAGCTTTTTATTCTCAGGAAAGTCCAAGAAGCCTCCTATAAATTAAAAATCAGCCGGAAGATCCGTCTGTGCCATTTCGCACGGTTTGATCTTCCGGCTGATTTTTGATAAATTCATTTCTGTTATCTGTCCGCCAGATACTGATCGGATGGAATCACAAGGTCCGCCGGTTTCATTTTCGGAAAACACTTCTGGAGGATCTCGTCAGAATAATGCTGATCCAGATACTGCTCAAAACGGTTCTGCGGCGGAAGATCCTGGCTGCGTTCGCTCATCCTGAGAAGCGCAGCCCCGGACATCATTGTCGTCAGCAGCATAAATACTGCAAACCCCTGGGTCAGCAGCCTGCTGCTTTTTCTGGTCTTCTCCATCAGAATCCTGCGGATCATCGGATAAATTTTCCTGCACCAGCAGAGAGCCGCCAGTCCCCAGAAGCAGCAGAACACCAGATTCACATATCTTCCCAGGGAAAACGGCAGAGCCGAATAATCCCAGAATGTCACATCCAGAACCTTTTCACAGAGAAAACCACAGGCGAATTCAAACATTCCCCCCATTATGTAACCTTTCAGAAAAATCAGTCCGGAGCTGCTTTCCATATTTCCCTTCAAAAGCAGAGTAAAGAGCACTGCCCCAAGTCCCCAGACGGTACTGATCGGAAAGAACAGATTACTGCTCCTGCTGCTGTATTCCCCGAACACAAAACAGCACCAGATCGTTTCCAAAATACATCCAATCACACCACCCGCGACAAAAATCCAGAAGATATTATAGAAAGAAAATTCTTTTTGCCGCGAAGTCTCCTGTACTGTTAATTCGTATTCCATACTTCTTCCTCCCTGGCGGATTCAGCCTTTTTAAAATCTATTCATTTATACTAGCAGATAATATTTAAGTTTTCGATAGCAAAATCTTATTTTTTTCCTAATTTTTCAAACAAATAGGATTTTTTCTGTTTTTTGGTATCGGTAGATTTGCCCCTGGCGGTTTTCGTCCACATTGTTTCTGGTTCACGGAAACCCTCTAGCCTCCGCACTGACAATCTGCTACAATAGAAACAGCAAAAGCATATGTTTAAGAATCTATATGAATACAGGAGGTATCTTCATGATTTGCAAAAACTGTTTCCCGGGCGGTCTTCGAAAAGCCGTCACGTTCAGCTTTGATGACGGGGTCCGCCAGGATCTGCGACTGATGGATCTGTTCCGCAGCCATGGCATCAAGGCAACGTTTAATCTGAATTCCGGAATGTTCGGGGGCGATCACACCTGGAATTATAAGAACATCGAAGTATCACGTCTTTCCAGAGAGGAAGTGGAAGAAAATTACCGCGATTTTGAGCTTGCCGTCCATACTTCCCACCACCCGGATCTCGTAAAACTGTCCCGCGAAGGAATCGTCAGCGAGGTTTACAGCGACCGCCAGAACCTGGAAGAGATCGCCGGATATCCGGTGCGGGGAATGGCATATCCCTACGGTACATACAGCACGAAAGTGGTGGATATTCTGCGTTCTCTTGGCATCTGCTATTCCCGTACCGTAGAGAGCACACATTCCTTTGGCTTTCCGAAAGACTATCTGACCTGGCATCCCACCTGCCACTATATGGAAAAGGAAACCCCGGAGCTGATCGACCGGTTTCTGTCCATGGACAGCGATAATCTGTCTCTGTTTTATCTCTGGGGACACAGTTACGAACTGGACGGAAACGACAACTGGGATCTGATGGAACAGATCTGCCGGAAATTCGGAGCCGCCCAAGACGTCTGGCGCGCTTCCAATATGGAAATCTACCTGTACATGCAGGCCCTGAATCAGCTTGTAGTATCCTGCGACCAGAAACTTCTGTACAATCCATCCGCACTGGAAGTCTGGGTAACCGCCGACGACAAGATCCTGAAAATAGAAAGTGGAAAAACTGTCCGGATATAAGATGACAGTTCGGATATGGATAAGATAGAAGAGAAGCAAAAAAATAAAACAACTTAAGATAAACGAAAACAACAGCAGCTTAAACGAAACAAAAACATGAAAAAGCTCGCCAAAAGCCAGAAAGCCGCCGGACACGCATCCACCTGCGCCCAGCGGCTTTCGTCCGCTTTTCCCCCCGCTTTGATTTTCGAACACACTCTAAAGCATACGGAACAGAAGATTCCGCACTTTTCTCACCACCGGCGCCACACCGGAATCTGTTTTCTGAGTCATCAGCAGGATCGTCAATCCTTCCCTCGGACAGTTGGCGAAATAACATCCTTCCCAGCCGTCCCAGCCGTATTCCCCAAGGCTTCCCATCGCCATGGCTCTGCCCGGCTCCGTGAGTACGCGCATGAGATTTCCATAAGTATGTCCCTCCAGCGCCAGCCAGGAATCCATTCCCCGGCGCTGGCCCGGTGTCAACGCCCCGGTAGTCAGAAACTCCACAGTGCGTTCTCCCATCAGCCTCTTTCCTTTATAAACGCCTTTCGCCATCAGCATCCCTGCAAAATGCGCGTAATCGTCAATGGTTGAAGCAAGTCCCGCGCCGCCGGACTCAAACGCATTGGGAACCGCCATATCGTTCATGATCGCCAGATTGCACCCTTTGTAAGGGATGAGCTTTTTCTCCGCATCCCACATATACGGAACGATCAGGCGGTCCTGTTTCTCCTGCGGCACGTAGAAATCCGTGTCCGGCATCTCCAGCGGACCAAAAAATTCTTCCCGGAGAAACTCACCAAACGTCACGCCTGTGACCGCTTCCACTACAGCTCCCAGCACATCCGCGCCGGAGCTGTACTGCCAGATCTCACCCGGCTGATACCGCAGCGGACAGCGTCCGATCTGGTTCGCCATCTCTGTGGTCGTCACCGGATGCTCTCCGTACATACGCTCTATTATGTTCTCATATACCTTTGTGGTCTCCCGCTCTGCCGCTGTCTCATCCCCGAGATAAACCAGCCCTGCCGTCATGTTCATCAGGTCCCTGACAGTAGACGGGCGTACTGCCGGAACCAGCGTTCCGTCGCTCTGACACACTTTCTGATCCGCAAACCCGGGGATCAGTTCTGCCACCGGCTGGGCAAGATCGAGCTTGCCTCTCTCTGCCAGCATCATGACTGCCGCAGCAGTCACCGGCTTTGTCATGGAATACAGACGGAAAATCGTATCGCGCCGGATCTTCTTCTTTTCCTCCAGATTCGCATACCCTTCCTCACAGTACAGCTGCTCATTTCCATCTTTTAAAATCAGCAGATTCGCTCCCGGTATTTCCTGGTTGTCCACTGCCCTTTTGATCGTTTCACGAATCTCCTGTATGCCTGTCTGACTAAACATTTTATTCTCCCTTCTCAAAAACAACCGTAATTTGTCCGCAGATATCCTCCACGGATTTTCCCGCATAGATCTGATACATGCCAGGTTCCGCAGCAAAAGCCTTTTTCTCCTGATCGTAACAGGAAAAAACACCCTCGTCCAGAACAAACTCCAGTTTTCTGGTCTCCCCTGGCTCCAGCTGCACTTTTTCAAATGCTTTCAATTCTCTCGCCGGACGTTCCACGGAACTGTCCTTTTTCCCCACATAGATCTGTACCGTCTCTTTTCCTGCACGGCTTCCGGTATTGGTCACGCACAGGGTAAGCCGCACATTACGGGTTCCATCTGCAGTTTCTGTCTCCGCATGCAGGTCGTGTATGGAGAACTCTGTATAGGAAAGTCCATGTCCAAACGGGAAAAGCACCGGGATTCCGCGTGTATTGTAATGACGGTAACCGACAAAAATCCCCTCTTCATAACGTACTTTCTTTCCGCCCGGAAATTCGCCGATGGTGTGCGCGGAACAGTCTCCGCTGTGCACCGGAAATGTCTCCGCCAGGCGTCCGGAAGGATTTATCTCGCCGAACAACGCTTCCGCCAGCGCGGTTCCGCCCTCCATTCCGGAATAATACTGCCAGACCAGAGCCTTCACCTGATCCGCCCACGGCATTTCCGCCGGAGATCCGGAAATCATCACAACGATCACATTGGGATTGACCCGCAGCAGTTCAAAGATCAGCTCGTCCTGTCCGTAAGGAAGTTTCATATCCTCCCGGTCCATACCTTCCAGATCCTGATTGTGATTCTGCCCACCGATAAACAACACGGTATCATAATCTGCCGCTTTTTCCACTGCCTCCCGGCGCAGCGCTTCCTGACGCAGGCGAATCTGCTGTTTCTGTTTCAGAGAATTGTCTTCCTGATTGCTATCCACCGCATTTCCGTTTTCCGACGAATTCCGATGATCCTCCTGCCTTTCGTTCTCCGACATCTCCCAGTGCTCCGTCTTGCCTTCATTCTCCGACGGCTTCAAGCTGTCTGCCTGCCAGTTGATCTCTGATGTTTTTTCCTCCATATCGTCCGGATAATATCCCTGCACATAATCCACCTGTACATTTCCGCCGAGAAGTTTTTTGATCCCCAGCAGCGGTGTAATCTCATACAGCGCCTTGATCTCGGCGCTTCCTCCTCCATTGGAGTGGATCCGGTTGGCGTTGTCTCCGACGATAAGAATCTTCTCTGTCTTCTTCCGGTCCAGCGGAAGCATCTGTTCGTCGTTTTTCAACAGAATTACAGACTCCCTCGCCGCATCAAGAACGGCTTTCTGATGCTCAAACGTGTTGTAAGCGCCCGGTTTGCGGTTTTTTGGATCCATTTTTCCAATCCGGAACATCAGTCTGAGGATATTGCGGATCTTCCGGTCGATCCACTCCTCAGGAACTTTTCCATCCTTCACCGCCTGGATCAACGGATCTGCCATACAGTATTCATCAAAATTATCGGTCACGGACATCTCGATATCCAGCCCGCTTGCCGCCGCTTTTTCTGTATCGTGGACAGCGCCCCAGTCGGAGATCACCGCCCCGTCATACTGCCAGTCTTCACGCAGAATCTGATTCAGAAGTTCCTGGCTCTCGCAGCAATGCTCTCCGTGCCAGAGATTGTAAGCGCCCATCAAAGACCAGGAATCCCCTTCCTTCACAGCCTTTTCAAATGCGGGAAGATAAATCTCATACAGCGCCCGGTCGTCCACTTCCACATCCACCCAAAGACGCTCCGTTTCCTGGTTGTTCAGCACAAAATGCTTGACGCATGCAGCAGTGTCCTGCTCCTGGATTCCCTGGATCATCGGAACCGCCAGTTCCCCGGTAAGGTACGGATCCTCGCTCATATACTCAAAATTTCTTCCGCACAGCGGGCTTCTCTTGATATTGATCCCCGGAGCCAGAATGACATCCTTGCCGCGCCCTCTTGCCTCCGCTCCGAGAACCGAACCGCAGCTTCTCGCCGTTTCGCGGTTCCAGGAGGACGCAATGGCACTGTTGGAAGGAAGGTATGTGACATAATCATCCGTATGGCCGATCACCTTCCAGGCATCGTTCTCAAAATCATTGCGGACGCCCATCGGTCCATCCGACATGGTCAGCGGCGGAATCCCCAGCCGCTCCACACCTTTTGTACAGAACAGGCCGCAGCCATGGATCATTCCCACTTTTTCTTCCAGTGTCAGCTGCTCAAGAAGCCCCTCTATTTTCTCCTCGATAAGATTTTTCTGTTCTTTCTGTTCCATATTTCTTCTCCAGTCCTTTACCTTAAGTTACTGTTTTTGGAAAATTAATTGCTGAAAAAATACTCCGCGATTCCTGCGCCGCCCTTCAGCCGGATCAGCAGATCCATTTTCTGTCCTGACGGAAAGTTTTCCACAACATCTTCGTTCAGCAGATATTCTTTCCACACAGGTTTTCCACCATTGTCACAGTTCTGCCGCAGCAGAAGGTTCTTTTTCAGCACTCCTCCACATATATTCTCTGATTCTGCGGCAGTTTCCGGCTCTCCCGCACACAATCCATGCTCCGATGCATAAAGTTCCATCGTTCCACTGCCTTCTCCCTGAAACAGCACATGGATCTTCCTCGGTGCCTTCTCAAAAATAAACTCCCGATACAGCAGTTCTGCCGTCTCTGTTTCCTCGCCGCCAAAACCGCTGTCCGGCTGCTCAGCGCCTGTATCTTTTCCATCTTTTTCCCAAGCGGCTTTTGCATATACCGCACACTTGCTGTCATGTCCCTGGTACAGGAAAACGCCCTTGCAGTCATCGTAATGGTCCGCCTTTGTCACAGACTCTGCGTTTCTCGGAGGAATCTTCACACCAGCGATGCTCAGCGTCCGCTCCAGGCGGATATCCTCGCTGGATGCTCCCGCCAGAATCGTATAGCTTCCTTCCTCCAGAACCATCTGTTCCGTCACCACATCGTAATACTCCAGTTCCTTCAGGGGAATACAGAATTCCACCCGACGTTCTTCTTCCGGCTGAAGACTTCCGACACGTTCAAATGCTTTCAGCTGCTTCTGTGGGCGCGATGCCCTGGAATCATTCTGCCGCACATAAATCTGCACAACCTCATCGGAAACAGTTGTTCCGGTATTTTTCACAGTCAGAGAACCCCTCAAAGCTTTCTCTTTCCCTTCCGTCTCCTCCAGCGTCACATCCAGTCCGCTGTAGGCAAATTCCGTATAACTCAGTCCATACCCGAACGGATAAAGCACCGGACGGTCAAAATACTGATACGTCCGCTTTCCGCGGATAATATCATAATCCTCCATCGGCGGAAGATCCTCCGTGCTCCGGTACCAGGTCATCGGCAGTCTTCCTGCCGGGGATGCATTTCCGAACAGCAGTTCTGCCAGCCCGTTCCCCAGCTCCTGGCTCCCGGACGCACATTGGAGAATCGCCGGGATTTTCTCCTGAAGCCTGCCGATCGCATACGGATAATTGCAGATAAGCAGAAGCATGGTCCGTGGATTGATCGATGCAATCTCCAGCAGCTGCTCCTCCTGGGCCTGTGGCATGTCCAGATCCTCCCGGTCGATCTCCTCTTTGCTGTTGATCACAGGATTGCAGCCTGCCGCATAGATCACGACATCCGCCCACTGCGCCAGTTTCTCCGCTTCCATTCCTCCGTCGGACACCACATCCAGAGAGAACCCGGCGGCACAGCCGCCGTCCCTTTGTGAAACACAGCCAAGGCGGCAGTTTTCGTCCAGCCCCAGCGGTTTTCCGTCCCAGCTTTCCATCCGGACGGTTCCATCCGCCTGCTCTCTGAAATGAACCGCCTCACGGATGAACCATCCGAAGGCTTCTTTCTTCGAAACCGTAACTTTGCCGCTTTCCTCCGTGGTCAGATAACGCCCGGTCTGTTCTCCAAACAGCAGGTACTGTCCGCTGCCCCAGTCCTCCAGCCGAAAGATCTCCGCACGTTCTTTTTCTCCCTCTGTCACAGTTCCGTCCGATTGTACACACAGCCATCCCCGGTCTGTGCGGATCCTGATCCTGTCATATCCGTCAAAACTCTTCACTTCCGCCGCCATGCCAGACTTGACGATTCCCTCTTTGACCGTCACATAACGAAGCGGAACTCCACTGTACCAGTCTTTGTACCACACATCCGCCCACGGTCCGATCACCGCGATCTTCTGCCCTGGCTCCAGCGGAAGAAATCTCTTTCTCTTCTCCGCTCCCGGATCGTCCGCCGCCGGAACGGAACCAGCCGCCTCATTTTTCAGAAGGACTGCCGATTCCCTGACCGCCTTTCTCGCAAGCGCCGTGTGTTCCGGACTGTTCAGTCTCTCTTCCGGAATCTCACGGTAAGGATTGTCTCCCTGCCGGTCGTACAGCCCCAGACGGATCCTCGTCCGGAAGGAATTCCGAATCGACCGGTCGACCTCCTCCCAGGTGATCAGTCCTCTCTCCAGCGCCTCCCTGGCAGCCGCTTCCACCACTTTGCCGTCGTCCGTAAAGCAGTCCACGCCCGCCTTCAGCCCATAAGCCACCGTCTCCGCATGGGACTGGAAATAATGATGTTCCGTCACCGTCTGCTGCATATCTCCGCCGTCGCATACCACATGTCCCGGCAGTCCCCAGGTATCTTTGAACAGTTCCTGCACCTCCGGATTAACGATGGCAGGCACTCCGTTGATTTCATTGTAAGAAGTCATCACCGCTTCCGCCCCCGCCTCCACGGCTCTGCGGAACGGTTCCAGGTATTACTCCTTTTTGTTGCGCGGGTCAATGGAGGAAGACGTCCGCACTCTGTCTTTTTCCTGATTGTTCCCATAAAAATGTTTCAGCGTCGCGCCGCACCGGAGATAAAAGGGATCGTCGCCTCTCATGCCGCGGATATAGGCTCCCGCCATCTCTCCGGTCAGAAACGGGTCTTCCCCGTACGCCTCCTCCGTTCTGCCCCACCTCGGATCTCTCTCCATATCGATGGTCGGCGCCCAGCGGCACAGACCTCCATTTCTGTTTCTCTGGTACAGTACCCGTGCTTCCTCACCGACTGCCGTCCCGATGTTTTCCATCATTTCCCGGTCCCAGGAAGCGCTCATTCCGATCGGCTGCGGAAAAGAGGTCGTCGGCTCAGGTTCTCCCCGGTTAAAATCCTGATCGTGGCGCGCTTCAATCCCATGAGCCGCTTCCCCTCCCAGATAAAAGCCCGTGATCCCAAGCCTTGGAATATCCGGGCATCCGGTGGTAAGACATTTCAGTTTCTCATCCTCTGTCATCTCTTTCACCAGAGCGTCCAGCCGTTCCTCCAGGGACAGACGGCTGTCCCACAGCGGTGTCTGCAAAAAATTATTTTCCTGTTCTTTCTTATCATCCATGTTCCGGTGCTCCCCCTTTTTCTGTTCCGTGCTGTATGGCTTTGTAACAGCTGATCTGACTGAACTGCATGATTTTTACGTTTCATTATATCTGCTGACTTTTTCATTGAAAACCATCACTTTTTCATATCATTTACTTCACTTTTTAGAGTGATTGCTCACTTTTTGCTGGAGTTTTTCTCCATTTCTTATTATAATAATAGATAGAATGCCCTGACATCGTACCTGCTGCCGACAATACTCCGGTGACCTCAAGCGATGACCGGAGTATTACAAATTTACGCACAAAAAGGATAGACAGCAATGAAGTTCAAAGAAAATCTGGAAAAATTTTTCAGCCAGGCCAGGGTGCAGCGCCAGCTTTACGGCGTTTTCATCCTGACTCTTTTGATTCCCATCGTAGGCATCGGTTTCCTGCTCCTGTTCAATTCTCAGAAAACCCTGTACGACCATTATCAGGAACAGGCGGAGTCGGACAGCCTCCGGGTACGTTCGATCATGTTCGATCTGACCACAAATTTTTACAATCTATCGGAAAACATCGTCAACGACAGTACGCTTCGGGATCTGCTGGGGGATTCCTGGGATTCCGATTCCGAAAGCCGCGCCGCCGCCGAGAGCTATACGGAACTTACCTCCACGCGTCAGCAGGATACTTCCATCGCGTCGGCGGCAATTTATACCTACAACGAACAGCTCGCCGGCTACGGAGATTTTCTTCCGATCGACGACGAGGTCATGGCAACTTCCTGGTTCCGGAAAGCTGCCTCCACCTCCGCAGTCTTCTGGCAGACGATACAACGGGAAGACAAATTCGGAAATACCTACTGGGAACTGAATATGTTCCGGCGGATTCCTCTCCCTTCCAGCCGCAGCTACGCAATCCTGGTTCTCACCGCCAGCGACAACTATCTGAAAAACAGGATCAACAACAGCTCCCTGGACTGCATCATCACGGTAAACAAGGACCCCGTCTTTTTCAGCACCAAAAAAGCAAATACCGGAAAACCCATTCCCCTGGTGTTAGATTACGAACAGTATTCCTATATGGCATCCGGCGTGCTTTCTCTGAACGGCAGCGACACCATGGCCTCTATCAACACCTTGCAGCCATTCAAATCAGACGACAAAATTTACATCGTCTCCTACAACCCGGAGGCACTGAGCAGTATCTACCGGATCCAGACCGATTACTCCCTGATCCTGATCTTCGCGATCCTGCTCCCCTGCCTGCTGATGTACCTGTTCATCCGGTATTTCACCACTCTGCGAAGCGCCATGCATCAGGCAAGCCAGGGAAACTACAACATCATGGATTCCTTCCACGGCAATGACGAACTCTCTGAAACCTTCCAGGATCTCCAGATCATGATCCGGGAAATACAGAAAAAGGAGGCGCTCGTCTACGAGGCAAGGCTGAAAGAGCAGCAGCTGGAAAACCAGCAGCAGCAGATGGAATACAAGATGCTTGCCAGCCAAATCAACCCGCATTTCCTGTACAATACGCTGGAAACCATCCGCATGAAGGCTTTCGCCGCCGGCAACCGGGAAGTGGCCATGGCAATCAAGCTCCTTGGAAAATCTCTGCGCTATGTGCTCGACAGCACCGGAACCGTCTCGACCACCCTGGCGAAAGAGATCGACTACCTGCGTATTTACTTTTCGATCCAGAAGCTGCGTTTTGAAGACAGGATCGAATACACCATAAAAGTCCAGGAGGGACTTGACCTGGAAAATTACCAGATCCTTCCTCTTCTGCTCCAGCCGATCGTGGAAAATGCCGTTTCCCACGGTCTGGAAAATGTAGAAGAACACGGACAGGTCCTTCTGAATATCTACGTACAGGACGATACCTGTCTCTGCATCGATATTTCAGACAATGGAATCGGTATGAGTGAAGAAGAGCTGGCACGCGTCCGGAAAAACATCTCCGAAAAAGACACCAGCAGAACACAGAGTATCGGACTTTACAACATCAATCAGAGAATCCTCCTGTGCTACGGCCCGGAATATTCTCTCAATGTTTCCAGTGAACGGGGCAAAGGCACAACCGTCAGCCTCCGGCTCCCACTGAACAAAATCACGGAATAACCGTAACAGCAGCTTAAACTAGAAAGGATTGGTACAAGCTATGAAAGTTCTTATTGCCGATGATGAATCGGTTGTTCTCGAAGGGTTAAAGTATATCATCGACTGGGACGCCCTTGGCTTCTCCATATGCAGCCAGGCTTCCAACGGTGAAGAAACCCTGAACAAAATCCTGAACCTGCGCCCGGAACTGGTCCTTCTGGATATCCGAATGCCAAAGCTGTCAGGAATTGAAATCATTCAGATCGCCCGGGAAAAAGGCTTCGACGGCCATTTTATCATTCTGAGCGGATACTCCGATTTCACTTATGCCCAGACAGCTATCCGATACGGGGTAGATTTTTATCTGACCAAACCCATCGACGAGGACGAGCTGATCTCCGCAGTCACCTCTGTGCGGAATTCCATTGAAGAGGAACGCAGAGAGAAAGACAACCTCAACCGCTACCGGGAAAATGCTCTGGATACGATCCTCCGGAACCTGCTGCTTGGAAATGTGCCCGATATTTCCAGCACAACTCAAAGAGATCTGCATCTGTTCGCCGAGGTCTATCAGGTCGTCATTAATGAACGGTATAATCAGGATTCTTTCCAGACCTTCTGGAATTTTGCCGAACTTCTGCGCGTTACCAATCAGGATCACAATTCCTTTGACCATATCGTTATGGACAAACACGAAATTTTCCTTCTGAAAGGTACCTTTGCCGCAGATCGCTTTGACGCCCTGCTCCATCATTACGATGTGAATCCCCAGAAAGGATCGCCGCTGGATTCCCTGTTCCTGACCTATGGACGCAAAGTATACCGTCTGGAGGATATCTGCCTTTCTTACCAGGATGCTTCCCGGCTTCTGAACCGGCGTTTCTTCTGTGAGCCCAATCAGCATGTGCTGGGATACGGAGATCTCCCGTCTTTGGACAGTTCCGTACTGCCCAAAGAGAGTTGGAATGAAAAAACCATGGAATATTCCCGCCGGCTGACCGATTACATACAGACCCAGAACCGGACCCGTATCGCGGAAACCCTGAAGGAACTGGAATCCAACCTTTATCACACCTCGATGGATATCCCTGAGATCAAACATTACCTGATCGATATTTACCTGCAGGTAAAGCAGAACCTGACCCATACCTACAGCAATATGGATATTCCCTTCAGTTCCAACGCGACGATCATTGACTTCATTGAAAACAAATATTACCTGTACGAGATCCTCCAGTATTTCTCGGAACATTTTGAGATGTGCATGAACGCCATCGGAAGCCCAAGCAGCAAGACGATCATCGATGATATCCTTTATTACATCAACCATAACTACCGGGAAAATCTGAAGCTGGAAACGATCGCGCCGCTGTTCGGCTATAACAGCTCTTATCTTGGAAAGATCTTTACCCGTGAGGTGGGCGAAACCTTCAACTCCTACCTGGACCGCATAAGGATCGAGCGCTCCCAGGAGCTGCTCCGCGACCGGACGCTAAAAGTGTATGAGATTGCGGAAAAGGTCGGATACAAGAACGTGGATTATTTCCACAAGAAATTCAAAAAACTGGTGGGCGAAAGCCCGGCAGAGTATCGGAAAAAACTGTAAAAACAGCAGTTCGGTCTTTTTCAGGTATCAGAAAGCCGCCAGGGACCGGTGGTATGCGTGGACGGCGGGCATACCACCGGCCCCTGGCGGCTTTCTGATACCTGAAACTGCACTCGGAAAAGGCAGCCTGCTGTTTTTTTGCACCCAAAACTGTACTGCCTAAGTCAGGATGCAGTTTAAAACAGAAGGTTGATTGCTTATCCATGTTTTTGCCGGAAAGATGTGCTTATTTACACGCTCTCCATCCACTTTTTCACCAGCAGGATCCAGTTCTGGCAGGCTTCCTGGACGCCGTATCCTTCGTTGGTCATTGTCTCTTCCTGTGCCAGACTCAGGCCGTGCCCTCCTTCCGGGAAGATATGCAGTTCTGCGGGAATGTGCTTTTCCAGCAGTGCCTGGAAGAACAGAAGGGAGTTTTCCACCGGCACGCAGTCGTCCGTTGCCGTGTGCCACAGAAATGTCCTTGGGACGTCCTCGTTCACCTGTTTTTCCAGTGATACTTCGTCTTTCCGTTCTTCCAGCCGTTCGCCCAGCAGCGCTTCAAACGAGCCCTTATGTGCCTTTTCTCCGGAGGTAATCACCGGATAGCATAAAATCAGCCCGGCCGGACGCAGCATTTCTTCCTTCACTCCAAGCGCCTCACGGACAAACGGCTTTCTCCAGGAGACTCCATAATTGCCCGCCAGATGACCGCCGGCAGAGAATCCCATCACAACGATCTTATCCGGATCAATCCCGTATCTGTCCTCCTGCTCTTTCAGCCAGCTGACTGCCTCGCCTACCTGCAGCAGCGCCTCCGGATAAACGGCAGGACTGACGCTGTACCGCAGGATCGCCGTATGGTACCCCATCGCCAGAAACTGCATCGCCACCGGTTCCGCCTCTCTGTCCGAAGTCATCACATAACCGCCGCCCGGGCAGATCAGCACCAGCGGACGTTTTCTCTCCGGTCGCATCTCCGGGGAACGATCCAGAAAATATGTGTAAAGTTCCGCCTTGTGCGGATAACCGGGTGCCTGTATTTCTATTTTCTCATGAATCATCTTCTGCTGTTTCCTTTCCTTACAACTATTTTGTAACTATTTCCTTATAATCATTTCTTTACCGTTATCTCTCTTCTTAATTCCCAACCTGACGTTCCATCCGCTCCACCGCATTCTGCGCCTGAGCGACATCCGCGATGTTTTCAATGGCAAAGGCAGTGCTGCTCCTGGATCCCTTGCTGGTGTAAACATTCTGGGTGAACAGGATCGTACCGTTGCCGTTTTTGTGGATCACATAAAAAGTTCTGGTTCTCAGATACGCCGTCATAATAAATCTTCCGATCAGGAGGTAGATTCCGATTGCCACAAAAGGAAGCCCCCATAGAGCCATAAACCAGGAATTTCCGCTTCGCAGCACCGTCATCTCCCAATAAATCGCAAAGGACAGCCACACTATGCTGAACGGAAGCATCACAGCTTCCCGTCCTGTGAAAATGTTTCCCTTTTCAGGATGGCCCTTCCACAGAATGTATTCGTCGTCTGTCATGTAACGCCGGCAGAAATCATAAGGATCCGTATTGTTCATCTGACACCTCCGTAAATAACAGTTATTTCCTGTATTATAACATCTGAATCCTGCGGTTACCAGTTGTTTCAGAAAACGGAGGGGATTCCAGAACCTCTCCGGTCCTGAAATCCCCTCCGGGTTTCCTTCATTTTGCTATTCTCTTTTCGTCCTCTGAACTGCGGAATTATTCTGCTGCAGCGGAAGAAGATGATGTTGTGGATGCAGACTCTGCAGAAGTGCTATCTGCTGCCGGTGTTGCCTCAGCGGTGTCTGCGTTTGCATATTCCTCTACGATTGCTACACGAGCATCGTTCTGCTGATGTGCAAGATCCATATCGTAATCCAGAACAGTCTGGTAATCCAGTCCTTCCAGAGTATCCTGCATCTGTTTCTGCAGAGACTCAAACTCTTCATCGTTTGCCGCGAAGATCATCTGCCAGGAATTATCGATAATGGTAGATTTACACTGACCTCTTAAAGTTGCGATCTGGGAATCTTCCTCCGGAGCCGCAAAGCCGCTGCCCGGTGCTACCAGGATCTTGTCGTTGTTTTCCAGGAACTCCATGGTAGTCTGTGCTCCCATATGCTCCTGCCAGTCTTTATCCAGAGCAGTGTTGTTTTCTGCCAGTACAGAATCCCACAGAGTGTAATCGTACGGAACACCCAGTTCCGGATTGATATCTTTATAGTTTTCAGCTTTGAAGTTCAACGCGCTTACACCATCCTGCCAGCTTCCGCCGCCGTACTCTTCAGGAATCGTTACTTCCTCTCCATACAGAGCCTGTTTTCCAAAGTCAGTCAGCACCGGCTGTCCATCCTGTACTTCCCAGTTCAGACCTTCCGGTCCAATCGAAGTCGTCATAACTCCTTCCGGAGAATACAGCCAGTCAATGAAGTCTGCCAGTCTCTGCGGATCCTCTGCCTTGCTTCCGATCATCATGCAGTGTTTTGCATTTCCATTTGGCTGGCAGCCATAGGAAAAGATCTGCATATTTTCGATGTCAGCCAGCATGAAGCCTTTACCCTCTGCTTTATGCTCTGCGGTATTGTATGCTGCCTGTCCCAGCCATGGCCAGAAGGAGAACAGGATCTGTCCATCCTGATATTTTGCATACATGGTGTCATAATTCTGTGTGGTGGATTCCGGATCTACCAGTCCCATCTGGTTCGCTTTGTAGAAGAACTCAAGGACCTGCATGTACATGGAATCGGAATCGGTAATATCCTGATAATCAGAACCATCTGCTTTTGCCAGCACGAATCCCAACTCATCGTATCCATAATAGCAAGTCGGCTGTTTTGCATTGTTCATCATATTTCCATCCCAGTCTTTGAAGAAAGACAGAGCGTAGGTCGGTTTTCCGCTGTCACTGGTCGGTACCGCTTCCTGCATCTGCTGCAGGACATCCAGAAGTCCATCCAGATCCTTGATCTCCGGATAGCCTGCTGCTTTGTAAGCATCCCAGCGAACGTAAGGACCAAAGGTCGGCTCCAGGGATTCACTTGCTTCTGTAGGAGCGCTCTGAGAAACCTCAGACGGAATCGCATAGATACCATCTTCTTCCACCAGATCGTTGACATTTTCGATTGCAGTATCATACTGGTGAACATATTGAGCATCTGCCATAAGATCTGTCATATCCATAACCAGACCTGCGGTTACAAGACTCTGCAGACGTCCTGCATCTGCATTGGTCAGGATCAGATCACCCAGATCGCCTGCCGCGGAACGTGTCTGGAACAGAGTATCGCCGCCGCCTGCTACGTTTGGCGCGATAATATTCAGTTCCATATTGAATTTGTCTTTTACTACTTTTGCAAACCATCCGGACTGAAGTCCCTGATAGTTCGCCTGGCTCGCAAACACGTCAACAGTGATAAACTCGTCATAAGTACCGTCGCTGCTCGCTCCGCCGGACGCTGTGGATGTGCTGGAACTGCTGGAATCCCCGCCGCAGCCTGCCAGAAGCGATGCGCCCATAACTGCACATAACATTAAACTGATAATTTTCTTTTTCACGGAATTGATCTCCCTTTTTCTATTTTTGGTAACAGTTCAGCCAGGCTGAACTGTTACACTTTTTATTCTGATGCTTTTATTCTGCTGATGCAGAAGAAGATGATGTTGCGGATGCAGACTCTGCTGATGTGCTCTCTGCTGCCGGTGTTGCCTCAGCGGTGTCTGCGTTTGCATATTCCTCTACGATCGCTACACGAGCATCGTTCTGCTGATGTGCAAGATCCATATCGTAATCCAGAACAGTCTGGTAATCCAGTCCTTCCAGAGTATCCTGCATCTGTTTCTGCAGAGACTCGAATTCGCTGTCATTTGCTGCGAAGATCATCTGCCAGGAAGTATCCACGATTGTTGCTTTACACTGTCCTCTCAGGGTAGTGATCTGGGAATCTTCCTCCGGAGCCGCAAAGCCGCTGCCCGGCGCTACCAGGATCTTGTTGTTGTTTTCCAGGAATTCCATGGTAGTCTGTGCTCCCATATGCTCCTGCCAGTCTTTGTCCAGAGCAGAACTGTTCTCTGCCAGTACGGAATCCCATGTTGTATAATCATAGGTAATTCCTGTATTCGGATCTACGTCCTTCTTGTTTACTGCTGTATAGTTCAGAGCGGATACACCGTCTTTCCAGCTTCCGCCGCCCCACTCTTCCGGTACAGTTACTTCTTCGCCGCCAAGCGCGGATTTACCAAACTCAGTCAGTACCGGCTGTCCGTCCTGCATCTCCCAGGTCAGGCCTTCCGGTCCACAGGTGGAACCTGTCTGGCTTGCGCTTGCCATAACTCCTTCCGGAGAGTACAGCCAGTCGATAAAGTCTGCCAGTCTCTGAGGATCTTCTGCCTTGCTTCCGATCATAATACAGTTCTTCGCATTTCCGTTCGGTGTGCAGCCGTAGGAGAAGATCTGCATATCTTCGATGTCAGCCAGCATGAAGCCTTTGCCCTCTGCCTCATGATCCGGAGTATTGTATGCAGCCTGTCCCAGCCATGGCCAGAAGGAGAACAGGATCTGTCCATCCTGATATTTTG
>CABUPZ010000015.1 GCA_902493585.1 uncultured Fusicatenibacter sp.
TCGAACCCACGCGCCCTTTCGGACAAACGGTTTTCAAGACCGCCTCGTTATGACCGCTTCGATACCTCTCCATGCATGAATTCAAACCTCGGCTACGCCGAAATCCATCTTTTCTTTTCCTTCACAACAAGTATCTCGCGTGAAGACAATGAGTATTATAACTGCTTTATTTCCATATGTCAACCATAAATTTCATTTTTTTTCAATTTTCTGTAAGACAGAAATAATCGTTCATCCCGCTGAACCACTGCAGTCAGAAAACAGTGCAGCAAGGCGCATCATCTGCCCGTATGCGCCTGCTGCTCTCTTTCCGTAAGATACCGGTCATATTTCTGGGTTTTCAGGATACTCGCTGCAATTCCCAGATCCTCCGGTGTTGTGATCTTGATATTCTGATAGCTGCCCTCGACCATGCGTACCGTAACGCCCATCTGGCTCTCCACTACCATGGCGTCATCCGTAATCCCCGACGGATCCTTCTGCATCAGTCTGCGGAACGCCTCAGCGATCAGAGAAACCGAGAATACCTGCGGTGTCTGCGCCTGCCATACCAGACTCCGGTCAGGACTCTGGACGATATTCCCTTCCCGGTCTGTCAGTTTGATCGTATCCTTCACCGGCATTCCGGCGACACATGCCTGGTATTTTTCAACCGCCTGCCAGGTGCGCCCGATGATCTCTTCTGTCAGAAACGGGCGCGCGCCGTCATGGATAAAAACATATCCGTCCCGGTTGCCGATCTCGCTGTCCTTCTGGAGGATTTCAATCGCTTTCCAGACACTCTCATACCGTTCCCTGCCTCCGACGCAGATTTTCTTTACCTTTTTCCATCCGTAGTGCTGCACCAGCTCCCTCTCACAGTATTCCTGCTGGCCTTCCCCGGTCATCAGCACAATGTCGTCGATCAGCGGCGACCGTTCGAAGGCTTCCAGCGCGTAGGCCGCCACCGGATGTCCTCCGATTTTCAGATACTGCTTTGCCACAGAAGTCCCCATGCGGGTCCCTTTTCCTGCCGCAAGCACAACGGCTGTACAATGTTTTTTCTCCATTTCCTCCGCTCCTCGTATCATAAGTTTATAGTTACTTTGTAAATATTTAAACCAGGTCTGCACATTTCCTGCGCAGACCGTGCGAAAATATAGTACCGTTTACCGCTCTCCCAGCCGCAGGTTCGGCACTGCATTGAGATCCCATCCGTGACGGGTTCCCTTTTGGTATTCATAATACGCCGCCACTCCGATCATGGCTGCATTGTCCGTACAGTAAACAGGTGACGGATAATAAAATTGAATATTCTCTCTTCGGCATGCCTCATCCATTGCCGCACGCAGTCCACGGTTGGACGCAACGCCGCCTGCGATCGCCAGACGGTCCATATGATGATCCTTCGCCGCCCGGATCGCATTGTCCACCAGAACATCGATCACCGCCTGCTGGAAGGACGCCGCCACGTCCGCTTCGTTCACCGGTACGCCGCTCATCCTGCATTTATTCAGATAATTGAGCACAGCGGATTTCAGGCCGCTGAAGCTGAAGTCATACGGCGCTTCTTCGATATGCGCTCTCGGAAATTCAATGGCGTGAGGATTTCCCTCTTTTGCCAGCCGGTCGATCTTCGGACCGCCCGGATAGCCAAGGCCGATGGCACGGGCAACCTTGTCGAACGCCTCGCCCGCCGCGTCGTCCCTGGTCCTGCCGAGAATCTCAAACACCCCGTAGTCCTTGACGATAACCAGATGCGTATGGCCTCCGGATATGATCTCGCATAAAAACGGGGGCTCCAGATCCGGATGTTCAATATAATTTGCCGATACATGGCCTTCAATATGGTGAACTCCGACCAGCGGAAGCCCCGCCGCATAGGCGATCGCCTTCGCCTCCGCCACGCCCACCAGAAGAGCTCCCACCAGGCCGGGACCGTAGGTCACGCCGATCGCATCCAGATCCTGCAGCGTGACGCCTGCCTCATCCAGCGCTGCCTGCACCACCTGATTGATCTTTTCAATATGTTTCCGGGACGCGATTTCCGGCACTACACCCCCGTACAGGGTATGGAGGGCAATCTGTGAAGAAATAATGTTGGAACGGACCGTTCGCCCGTCCTCGATCACTGCCGCGGCAGTTTCGTCACAGGAGCTCTCGATCGCAAGAATTTTACAGGTTTTCTTTTCTTCACTCATGGTTCTCTCCCTCCTGCTCCTCAAATTTCAGTTCCACCGTCTTTCCGTCTTTCCCCGCCTCGATCTTCGGGAAAATCTTCTGTGCATCCGCAAGATACTGTTCCGGATGCACCAGCGACGGAGAAAAATGCGTCAGCCACATGGCTTTCGGCTGTGCCTTTTTCCCAAGCTGCGCCGCTTCCGTGAAAGTCATATGCCGGTACTCTTTCGCTTTGTCCGCTTTCTCCGGCTCTCCGTACATGCCCTCGCAGATAAACAGGTCGGAATCCGCCGCATGTTCGGCGATTCTCTCCACCGGCCGGGTATCCGTGCAGTAAGTCACCTTGATCCCTTTCCGGTCCGGGCCAAGCACCATGTCCGGCGTCAATATGCCGTCCGGCGTTTCCACGGTCTCCCCTTTCTGCAGGGGATTCCAGTAGCGCACCGGTATCTGCTGTGCTTTCGCACGCTCCACATCAAATTTTCCTTTTCTCGGAATCTCTATGGTATAACCGTAGCAGATGACGTTATGCTGTACACGGAATGCAGTGATCTGATACCCGTTCAGCTCCACCTTCATCTCCGGTTCTGTAATCTCAAGAAAACGGATGGGAAACGGAAGTTCCGGACAGATAACGCGCAGCGCGTTGACCACACGCTCCAGCCCTTTGGGGCCGATCATCGTAAGCGTCTCCCTGCGGTCCGCATTTCCCATCGTAAGAAGCAGCCCCGGAAGGCCGCTGATATGATCTGCGTGATAATGGGTAAAGCAGATGGTATCAATCGGCTTGAACGTCCAGCCGCGTTCTTTGACTGCCACCTGGGTGCCCTCTCCGCAGTCGATCAGGAGACTGCTGCCGTTGTAACGGGTCAGCAGAGAGGTCAGACGGCGTCTGGGCAGCGGCATCATGCCGCCTGTTCCCAACAAACATACATCTAACATGTTTTTCCTCTTTTCTATTCGAATATTAACGTTCCGCCGCGCGGACTGCTTCTTTCATCATCCGCGCATAGGTATAGATATGCGGCGCCGCATGGCTCCCATATCTTGCGATCAGATTCGCAAAAATACTTCCAACGACGATCCCGTCGGAACACCGCGCCGCCAGCGTCGCCTGATCCGTCGTATGGATCCCGAAGCCGACAACCGCAGGGATATCCGTGATCAGCCGGATCTCCCGGATCACCGCCGTAAGCTCTGTATTTTCTTTTCTCATACCGTCCTGGTCATTTCCTGCCGAAGTCAGATAGATAAACCCATCCGCCTTTGCCGCAGTCCCGTGGATGTCCTCCCCTACACCCGCAGGCAGTACAGGAATCCAGGACACTTCCTTTTGCTGCGCCAGAATACGCAGTCTCTCCTCCTGCTCCCCGGAAACATCCGGGATCAGGATCCCGTCAATCCCCGCCTGGCGGCAGTCATGGAAAAATTTTTTCTCTCCGTAACACCGGATCGGATCCTGAAACGTCATAAATGCCAGCGGAGTTTTCCTTCTTGCCCGGAAAGACGCGCAGATTTCAAAAACTTCTTCCATCTCCGAACTGCCCCCGGAATCCGCCCCGCTGTCCCAGGAATCCGTCCCACATCGAAAAGACGGCAGGACAAGCCCGATAATATCAGCGCCCGCCCTGTCCAGTTCCGTCATATATTCTCTCGTTCTCGCCAGACTCGGATCGCCCACAGGCAAAAACGGGATCATTGCCTTTCCGCGTGCAAATGCTTCGCTTATTCTGCTCATCTTGTCTCTTCCTTTTCTGTTGTCCGGATCAAAGCCCTGTATTTCGATGATACTCTCTTGTCCACGCCGTCAGCGCGCTGTCCAGATCTTTGGGCAGTTCTATCTTCATAGCCTCCGCCATCTGGGCATCCATTTCCTTTCTCGTCTCCGCATCCACATCCAGCTCACGGGCCAGCTGCTCATAGGCTTCCCTGCCGTTGTTCATATGCACGGCAAACAGATAGCTCTTCAAAGCCGCTCTGGAACGGAGGGACTCGTAAGACTTCCGGAAGCATTCCAGCGCTTCCTCCATCTGGAACAGGCTGGCATAGGCGCAGCCCATGTTGTTATAAACACTTCCGGTAAACTGTTCCCCAAGATTGGTGTCTTTAACATCTTCCAGGGCAGACTGATAAACCCGGATGGCATTGATATATTTCTCATGTTCCACCAGATAATCGCCCTTCAGTTTCCGGCGGACTGCCTCCGGCTGCTCTTCAAACTGCTTCAGCCGTTCATTCATCTCCTTGAACTGCTCATGGGACAGATAGTTGATCTCTTTGAAAATCGGAAGAATAAATTCTCCGATGCTGCTGCGCTCATCCAGCCGCGGATAAAGTTTCTGGTAGAGTCTTCGCAAATGAAGCTCGTCCCGGATCCACACGCACAGCTGTTCGTTGATGATCGTATCGTCCAGAAGATAAATGTTGTGGTACATATAATAACATAATTCCTCGATGGAATAGATGTTGGTGCTGATATTTACAATGTAATAAGGAATTTTTGCCCGCTTGATCTGACAAAGAATATATCCGCTCATTTTGACGCCTCCCCCATAGTCTCATGCCAGATTTTGCCGCTTTTCGGGAACATTTCTCCAAATCCAAGATCTTCCACTGTGATCCTGCAGCTTTTCGGGGCATCATATTCCAGTCTCAGGCGCAGACGCGTGGTCCTTGACGGGCGTTTCGGCAGTCCCGGCAGATGCATGGTATAACGGTTCTTCTTCCCGCTCTCCATGTCGCTTACCACAAAGACCAGTTCCTCGGTATCGTCCAGGATCAGTTCACATTCCTTCTCCGCTTCGTACCAGTTCACGCCCGCCTGGATCATCGGATAATACGCCGGAGAACCGGAGATTACCATCTCCATGCCGACGTTATTCCGCACCAGATCATTGCCAAGGAACAGATAGCCCTTCAGGCTGCGCTCCTCCACTTTTTCCCGGGCCGTAAAGCACGCTCCCCGGGCGAAGAGATTGTTTCCGCCGAAGACATGGCGCTGATTCCTGCACAGAAGCTTGATGGAGCCTTCCGCCCAGGAACGTTCAAAACCGTCTCCCACCAGATAAATACTGGAATAAATCTCATTTTCAAAGGATTCGCTGATCAGACGGCTGAAATCCCGGTCACGGTCCTGCGCCGCCTCATGGAGCTTCATGTGCTTTCCTTCTTTTACCGTCACCGTCGCGGGTCTGGTCCTGCGGTTTACCGACAGGGCATAGAACGTCACATCGTTCCCCTCAAAGCGGAACATGCCAACCTTGCGGCTCCACAGCTCCGGTTTCTGATACAGCGTATGGTAATAAAAACTTTCCGTATATTCCTGCAGGTACGCACGTCCCCGCGGAATTCCCAGCAGCTCATAGGCACATCTCAGATTTTTCACAAACGCACGGGTCAGCTTCGGGGTCGTCACTGTGATCCCTGCAATCTGAAGTCCCGGCTCCATCACGCCTGCCGCCTGGAGCGCCGCTTTCAGAAATACGGCAAGCAGTTCTCCCGGCGCATAGGCGGTATCTTCGATCATATAAGGACGCTCATTCATGCAGACCTCATAGAGATGTTCCACCTCCAGAAGTTCTGCACCCTCTCCGTCCTCCTGACTTCCTCTCACGGCTGCATACCACTTGTCCTCTCCCGGTTTCTTGAACAGGGCCGTCGGAAACGCTTCTTCGATGGAGCCCTTCCGCACCGGCACCGACACCGCGTCCCTGTCTGCACGGTCATAACAGCAGATCTGTGATTCTTTTTCGCCAAAATCAAATCCAAGTATCAAATTTTTCAGTTCCATGTTCTGTCACCTCCTGCTGCTTATTCCAGAATGGAAAAGCATGATTTCACCAGTGCTTCTTTCTCCAGGTACTGCCTCAGCGCCTTCTTCGTCTCTTCTTCGTTGCCCACCGTCTTTGCCGCCAGGATCCGGTTGAGCATCTGATACCGGCTCTTTCCATCGCTCTGGCTCTGGGTCATATGAATGGTTTTCAGCTGGGACTTTTCGGTTTTTCCCTTCTGCTCGCAGGTCAGATAGTACTCCAGCTTTTCCCCGTAGAACAACAGGAATTCCTTGACGAAAATTCCCTGGTACATATTGCGCATCGGCTCGCACTTCCACTCTTCCATACCGGAAAGACGGTAGTAGATCATCACCTGACTGTCCACCGGATATTTTTCTTCTACAAATACCCGGTCCTCCACCTGATACATCTGCGTCAGTTCCTGCGGGAATTTCTGATAGAATGCGAACCGCAGGCCCTCCTGCTGAAAACGGTAGAGCAGCCGGCGCACATGCCCGGTCTGTTCCCCGGTCAGTCTGGTCTGTTCCGAATAGTATTTCAAAAGTGCAAGCGCACAGATTTCCTCCATCTCCCAGCCGCGGTCGAAAACCGTCTCCAGGCACTCAAAAATTCTGTCCTCCACCGCCCGGTTTTCCATAAAATATCCGATGGAAAGATAGGTCAGATAAGCCGTCACCACAAGTTCCCGTCCGGTCTGGGAAATATAACTCTCCAGAATACGGCAGCCTGCCTCCGGCCACGCACGAACGAACATGGCGGTGGTCAGGATCCTCTCTTCCAGCCGGTAGCTTTCCACCTGGAAACCTTTTACCTTTTCCCACAGGGCGCACATCGCATCGACGCTTCCGCGATACTGCTGCTCCAGATAACGCAGCACCACTTCATCATAAAGACCGCCGCGGAAGGTATGATCTGCCAGGTACACCAGACTTTCATCCGGCTGGAATTCCCTGTTCAGGATCATGTGGCTCGCCAGACGCAGCACGCAGGAATCCGAGAGCTCCTCATATCCGTATTTCTGCACCAGAGCAAACGCTCTTTCATATTTTCCATCCGCCGTCAGAAGTTCGATCACCGAAGATTTATTCACACAGACGTATTCCTCATCGCTGAGTTCCTGCAGCGCCTCTTCCACCGGGCTTTCTCCCAGGTGCTCCCAGTAATAGTCCAGAAGCTTCTGCCGGATCAGGCGGCGGTATTTTTCGGTAAAGGACGAAGAATGCGCTGCCTGCTGGTACCATCCCAGCTTCTGCTCACAGACATCCATCTCTTCCTCTGTCTCCCCGCACAGATAGAGCAGCAGTCCGGGATTGTCCACCTCAAACGCTCCGCAGGCACGCGCCAGCACCTCGTCCTCAAACAGCGGCTTGTCTTCGTAGCTGATGGTCGTGGCAAAGCGCCGCTTCTTTTCATCCTCCAGGAAAATCCGCGCCTTCTGTCCGTACACACGGATATAGGCGGTGTGATCGGACACCGGATACGTCATCTCATGCCGCAGTGCAGGATGGCATACGACGACTCTGCGGATCTTGCTGTTTTTGCAGGAAATCTTGTGGGTAAACAGAACATCCGCCAAAGCTCTCGCGCTGACATTGTCCTTTGGCATCGGAAGAAATTCCTCGTAGATCCGGGCATAATCCTCGTTGATCCTGCCCTTCTGCACTTCAATGCGGGCAAAATCTTCCATCGCCTTTTTGTAACTCTGCCAGGTGTTCCTGTCTTTTTCCTTGTTTTTGATCACATTCGCATAGACGAATGCTTTTTTCTGCCCGCTGAGGGCATTGTTATATGTGAAGTACACACGGATGACCTGCGGAAGCATTCCGTCAAATCCTGCTCCCATGGTCTCAATATAATACTCATAAAGCCGTGTGATGCGCAGTTCATGCTCCACCGCCAGGGCATACCACCGGAAATATTCCGGCCGCGTCGGCTGTCCCTTCATGATCAGCTGGCAGATTGCCTCCAGCACCTCGTCCGACGGGTACTGGTCATACCCTTTGCTCAGAAAACGGTACACGCCGGGATCAAAATTTTTCAGATGACCGCTCAGATAAGCGGCGCGTTTCAGGATTTCCTCCGTCATCCTCCCGTAACGCTGTGCAAAGCGCAGCACCTGGATCATAAACCCGGACATCTTGCGAAGCTGTCCCTCCTGGCGCAGAAGCACCTTGAAGGCTTCCAGATACAGGAACGGGCTGGTACATCCCATCCGATAGATCTGCTCCATGGAATACAGCTGCTTTGCCAGAGAAACACGGTAGGTGTCGTCCTCACGCATCAGCAGCAGAAGCAGGATCAGATTCTCCGGCTCCTGGCGGTAAAATCCCGCCAGCCGCGCAAGGATGGACCGGTGCTCCGGCGCGATCAGGTTCAGTTTCTTCTGATAGTACAGAAACAGCGCCTGCTCCTGGGGTGTCGTCAACGGGTATTTGCCGTTCTGCATTCCCCAGAGCAGTTCCATTGCCAGAGCGTTTTCTTCGTTGGTGTCATACAGAAAGACCTGGCAGAAGACCAGCATGGTGCTGTTGTCTCCGGCTTCCTGCATCGCTCTCACATGATCCCACGCGCGGTCATACCAGGTGCGGTAATCCATCTGGTGGGTCTGCAGCGCCAGGTATTCCTTCGTCAGCGCCGCCTGATGGTGCATCAGCTCCGGATTTTTCCGGCGCACCCGGGCACCCGCCGCCGACGCCTCCACCTCAAACACCAGGGTCTGATGGACATTCCGGATGATGATCCTTCCGAAGCGGCGGCCGTTTGCCAGCCGGTCCTTGTGGATGATATAATCCAGGCCGTAAACACTGCCGATAAAATTCTCAGAGGTCACGGTCTGCTTGTCCACTTCAAGGAAGTCTCCTTCCACCTCAATCTCCATCCGGACGTATCCCCAGGTATTCTTATAAATATACACCGTATCTTTCACGGACTTTTCAAGATTCCAGATCTCTTTCTTCGGCTCACTCAGAGAAAGCCGGATCTGTTCTTTCTTTCCCGCCGTCACCAGAAACTCTTCCAGATGCTGATACGTGACGGGATTGCGTGACATCCCCTGGTACAGAGAACGCAGGCTGTCATCCTCCCGCTGCATCATCAGGTCAAAGGAATCCCTGGTAAATACCGAGAAAGCCTCACGGAAATCTCTCGATGCCAGATGAGCGAAGTCGTCCAGGGTACGGATATACCCTTTGGTGCTCCGGATCTGACGGTGTTCTATCGTTACAGTTACAGGTATTTTCTTTTCTTCTATTCCAGTGCTCAGCACGATCATACCGTGGATTTCATCACCGCCTCCAAGGCCTTCCGTATCGATCCCGTAAACAATCGTACACGCGCTCCCCGAAAAGCGTTCCTGCGCCAGCACGATCCTCGGATGATCGGATACAGCGAATCCTTTGATCCTGCGTCCATCCGCCGCGCCTGCGTGAAGCTCCCCGCGGTAATTTTTCCCCTCATCAAGCGTTAAGGTGACTTCCGGCTCCGTAACCACAAGGGGCGGTACTTCATATTCAAATCTGCCGTTCACCAGTTGTTCCATTCTTCTTTTCAACGTTTCTCACCCTATTGCCTCTTCATTTGTTAATAGATTCTCTCCCCGATTATAAACCACATTGCGTCTCATTGCAATGTACTACACCTATTTCTCGATGATCTGACCGCTGCGGTAAGCTGCAAGCAGCTGCATCAGCTCCCCAATGCGCTCCTTCAGTTCCCGGCCCGTATCGCTGTCCCCGACCAGCATCCTGCGCGGCGCCATCTTGACCATGATCCTGTCGGAATGGATGTCGGTCTCCTTCTCGATCGCATCTTCCGTGGAGGCAAACGGCTCGTGGGCAACCAGCATCATTCCATAAGAATTATAGATCAGCGTGTAGCCTGCGATGCCTGTTTTTGCCTGATAAGCTTTGGAAAATCCTCCGTCGATGACCAGCACTTTTCCGTTGCATTTTACAGGGCTTTCCCCGGAAATCTGCAGCACCGGCACGTGGCCGTTGACAATATGCGCGTCCTCCGACAGGCCAAATTCCTTCAGGATCCTGTTCATCACTTCTTCGTCGTTCAAAAAGCGGTAATACGGATTTTTCTTCTCTTTATGCACCGCGCTGTCCTCGACAAAATAGCGCTCAAAGGTGGTCATGCGCTCCTTGCCGAACAGCGGAGAATTCCGGCTCGCCCAGATGAACCACATGATATCCCGGCCTCTCTCCCGTTCCTCTTCGTCCACTTCAAAATATGCCTTGCGCACATAGGATTCCAGCACATCGTACAGTGCTTTGCCGCTGTAGGTCTTTCCGAAGACCTCCACTTTCTGGAACTCTCCGTTCTCATCCAACGGCACACAGCCGTGGTACAGGAGATTGTTGTTGAACACCTTATACATGGAGCCTTTGTTCAGGAGAAGAAGCATATGCTGCTGCAGCCTGTCACAGTTTTCAAAAGCTCCCACCAGACGCTCCATCACATTCTGCTCCGCCTCACTGAGTGCGTAGGGATTCTTGGGATCGACCGTGGGGAAATTCTTGTCCAGCAGAGGGTAAACCGTTCCGTCAATCTCGATGGTTCCCTCCTCATAATTGATCTTCTCAAGAACCCTGCGGTCGTCCGCCTGGAACCAGGGGTATTTCTGCACCAGCTGTCCCTCCAGCTTGAACTGGATGATAGAGATGGCTTTGTGCAGCTTCATGTTCAGCGCCTTCTCGCTGGTGTCGTATCCATGATTTCCGCCCCGGATCCGGAACACCTCACAGCCGTCATCCTGATACGTCTCCAGAGCGAACGTCGCCAGCGGCAGCAGATTGATGCCGTAGCCGTCCTCCAGAATATCCAGATTTCCGTACCGGACACTGTTGCGGATCACGGTCGCAATGCATGCCATCTGTCCCGCCGCAGCCCCCATCCAGACAATATCGTGATTGCCCCACTGGATGTCCAGGGAGTGATAATCCATCAGCTTGTCCATGATCTTATGAGGCGCCGGTCCTCTGTCGTAGATATCTCCAAGTACATGGAGATGGTCGATCACCAGCCGCTGGATCAGTTCGCTGAGCGCCGCGATAAATTTTTCTGCTCTGCCCACGGAAATAATCGTATTCACGATCGCATCATAATATGCCTCTTTGTCCAGCACCTCCGGCTTTTCCGTGATCAGCTCCTCGATCACATAGGCAAAATCCTTCGGCAGGGCTTTGCGCACTTTGGAGCGGGTGTACTTGGAAGCCACACACTTGCACACCTCGATCAGGCGGTACAGGGTGATCCGGTACCAGTCGTCCATGTGCTTTTCGCTCTTGGCCACCAGCTTCATCTTCTCTTTCGGATAATAGATCAGCGTTGCCAGCGCTTTTTTGTCCCGGTAAGACAACGTGTGTCCGAACACGTCGTCGATCTTTTTCCGCACCGTTCCCGATCCGTTCTTCAGCACATGGGAAAACGCCTCATATTCCCCGTGAATATCCGTGATAAAGTGTTCCGTTCCTTTGGGCAGATTCAGGATCGACTGGAGGTTGATGATCTCCGTCGAAGCCTTTGCGATGGTCGGATACAGCTCTGCCAGCCTTTGCAGATAATGGAGATCCAGGGTTGGTTTGCTTTTTTCCGTCATATTTCCGTTTTTCCTCCTCTTTTCTCTTTCCGGAATTCTCGTCGTTGCTCTGTATCATTGAAAATCAAACAGGGAAATCTGATTCGTCTCGGGAAGATCCCCGAATATTCCCAGATCATCCATGAAATCGATCACTGTCTTGCTGACCTTCGTTCTCTGGCGGAAATCATCCTTGGACAGGAACTTTCCGTCGCGGGCCGCCAGCACAACCGCGTCCGCTGCCTTGTCCCCCAGTCCTTCGATGGTATCCAGCGCAGGCATCAGTTTTCCGTCCACGATCTGGAACCGGTGCGCCTGAGCCTTGTACAGATCCACGGGAACGAACTCAAAGCCGCGGGCATACATTTCCTGCACGTTCTTCATATCTTTATAGGTATCCTGTTCCTTCTTTGTCAGCGTATCGGCGCGCTTCTGATAATCCTCCATGTAGTACTCCAGCTTTTCCTTTCCTCTACACATCAGCTCATAGGAGAAGGAGGACGCACGGATGGAAAAATAAGCCGCGTAGTAAGCCAGCGGATAGAAAATCTTATAATAAGCGATCCGGTAAGCCATCATAACATAGGCGGCCGCATGCGCCTTCGGGAACATGTATTTGATCTTTTTACAGGACCAGATGTACCAGTCGGGAACTCCGTGGTCCGTCATTTCCTTTTCCCACTCCGGCTTCAGGCCTTTTCCCTTGCGGACGCTCTCCATGATCGTAAAGGAAAGCTCACTCTCCAGCCCCTTGTCGATCAGATAGATCATAATATCGTCACGGGTACAGATTGCCGTGGAAATGGTCGCTTTGCCTTCCTCGATCAGTGTCTGGGCATTTCCCAGCCATACGTCCGTACCATGGGACAGCCCGGAAATACGGATCAGGTCAGAGAAAGACTGGGGTTTCGTGTCCAGAAGCATCTGGATAACGAAATCGGTGCCAAACTCCGGAATACCCAGGCAGCCAAGGGGACAGCCTCCGATATCTTCCGGCCGGATCCCAAGTGCTTCCGTACTCTTGAACAGGGACATCACCTCCGGGTTGTCCAGAGGGATCGTCTGCGCGTCCAGACCGGTCAGATCTTCCAGCATTCGGATCATGGTCGGATCATCGTGCCCCAGAATGTCCAGCTTCAGAAGGTTGGCGTCGATGGAATGGTAATCAAAATGTGTCGTGATAATATCGGTATTCATATCGTTGGCAGGGTGCTGCACCGGGGTAAAGGAGTTGATATCCTCTCCAATAGGAAGCACGATAATGCCGCCCGGATGCTGTCCGGTGGTCCGGCGGATGCCGGTACAGCCTTCCACGATCCGGTCGATCTCACAGTTTCTCTTGTGCTGTCCCCGCTCTTCATAATAATTTTTCACGTAGCCAAACGCCGTCTTGTCCGCCAGTGTACCGATGGTTCCTGCACGGAACGTCTGGCCGGCGCCGAAGATTACCTCCGTGTATTTATGTGCCTTACTCTGGTAATCTCCGGAAAAGTTCAGGTCGATATCCGGCTCTTTGTTTCCCTTGAATCCCAGGAACGTCTCAAAAGGAATGTCGAACCCCGCCTTTTTCAGCGGCGCCCCGCACTTCGGGCATACCGCGTCAGGCATATCACAGCCCGCCCGTCCCACATACTCCTTGACTCTCGGGGAATCGAACTCGCTGTAGTGGCACTTCTCACAGTAATAATGGGGACTGAGAGGATTTACTTCCGTGATTCCCGACATGGTGGCCACGAAAGACGAACCTACCGAACCACGGGAACCTACCAGATACCCGTCCTCATTGGATTTCCACACCAGCTTCTGGGCGATGATATACATCACCGCATAACCATTGGAAATAATGGAATTCAGTTCCCTTTCCAGACGGGAGGACACGATCTCCGGGAGGTCCTCGCCGTAAATCTCATGGGCACGGTCGTAGCAGATCTTTCGCAGTGTCTTGTCGGAATCCTCGATGATCGGCGGGAATTTTCCCGCGCGGATGGGCGAGATCTTCTCCACCTGGTCCGCAATCTTCTGGGGATTGGTAATGACTACCTCCTCCGCCTTTTCACTTCCAAGGTAAGAAAATTCTTCCAGCATCTCCTCCGTGGTCCGCAGGTACAGCGGCGCCTGATTGTCCGCGTCGTCAAATCCTTTTCCGCTCATGATGATCCGACGGTAAACCTCGTCACCGGGATCCATAAAATGCACGTCGCAGGTCGCCACCACCGGTTTTTTGAACTGTTCGCCCAGACGGACGATCTTCCGGTTCAGCTCCTTCAGGTCTTCCTCGCTGCTCACCGCCGACACATCGTCACTGTTGATCATAAACGCATTGTTGCCCAGGGGCTGGATTTCCAGATAATCATAAAACTCCACCAGACGGGCAATCTCCGCATCCGGAGCCCCACGCAGCAGCGCCTGATAAAGCTCTCCCGCCTCGCAGGCGGAGCCGATCATCATTCCCTCCTGGTATTTCAGATACACGCTCTTTGGCAGCCGCGGACGGCGGTTGTAGTATTTCAGATGAGATTCCGAAACCATGCGGTACAGATTGACACGGCCCGTCTCGTTCTTTGCCAGCACGATCGCATGGTAGGTGGGCATTTTCCGCACCATATTCTCCGATACTTTTCCCTGTTCATTCAGCTGATCCAGGTTCACAATATCCCGTTCCTTCATCATCTCCAGGAATTTCACGAAGATATGTGCCGTACACTCGGCGTCATCCACCGCCCGATGGTGATTGTCCAGAGGAACGCCCACCGCCTTTGCCACCGTATCCAGCTTGAAACGGTTCAGACCCGGCAGAAGAAAACGTGCCATCGCCACGGTATCGGCAACGGTAAACTCCCTGCCGATTCCCTGAAGTTCACAGTTCCGCTCGATAAAGCTCATATCGAACCCTGCGTTGTGCGCCACCATGACGGCTCCCTCACAGAACTTCATAAACTCCGGCAGCACCGTCTCGATCACCGGAGCGTCAAGCACCATACTGTCATTGATATGGGTCAGCTGTTCGATCCGGAACGGGATCGGCGTCTTGGGGTTGACAAAGGTGGAAAACCGGTCCACGATTTTTCCCGCCTCCACACGGACCGCTCCGATTTCGATGATCTTGTCCACCACCGGCGAGAAACCGGTGGTCTCAATATCAAAGACCACATAAGGAGCATCCAGATCCTGACCGTGGCTGTTGGTCACCAGATCCTTCAGATCGTCCACCAGATATGCTTCCATTCCATAAATGACCTTGAACGGCGCGGAGATCTTTTTCAGTTCGTCCTTGGTGACTTCCGGATGCTCTTCCTGATATTTCTTCCGGTATGCGCCGTCAATATCTTCCATCGCATGGTTTGCCTCCGGAAATGACTGAACCACGCCGTGGTCCGTGATGGCAATGGCAGGATGTCCCCACTCGTAGGCGCGCTTTACCAGCTTCGCTGCGTCGGTGACACCGTCCATATCGCTCATCTTCGTATGGCAGTGCAGCTCCACACGTTTCTGCGGGCTGGTATCCCGGCGGCCTTCGCGGAAATCACTGCTCTTTTTGATCCCGAGCACGGACATGATCGTCAGCTCCCGGTCAAAGGAATCCACCGTCGTGCGTCCTTTCAGCTTCACAAAAGCGCCCGGCTTCACCGCCGCCGCAAGTTCCGGTACTTCTTCGTTTTTCAGAAAGATCTTGACGCCGATGGTATCTGTGAAATCTGTGATCGTAAACATAAAGATCGTACGCTCGTTCCTGATCTCCCGTTTATCCACGCTCTGGATCCTTCCGCGGATCACCACATCGCCGATCTCATCACCGATCCCGGCAATTTCCACACTTTCCTCATCGAAGTCTCTTCCATAAAGGACATCCGGGTTGGAAGAACGGTGACTCCTGCTGTCGTCGAATTTCCTCCTTTTGGCGCCTCCGGAAAATCCTTTCCTGCCCTGCCCCTGGAATTCCCT
Source organism: uncultured Fusicatenibacter sp. (assembly GCA_902493585.1). GTDB lineage: Bacteria > Bacillota > Clostridia > Lachnospirales > Lachnospiraceae > Fusicatenibacter. The sequence goes on from CABUPZ010000015.1 coordinate 15,478, forward strand.
GTTCGCCGCCTGGGACGTTTTGCTTCCGGCGTTTTCGGAACTTTTTCCGGATTTCTCCGTCCGGCTCTCGGAGCCCTCTCCGGCGGTTCCGCCGTTCTGTTCCCCGCCGGCGGCATCCTGCCCCTGTCCGGTCAGTCTCTGACCGATCCTGGTGCGCGCAAGGACACTGCGGACTTCCTCTTCAATCTTCCGCTCGGAATTTTTCAGTGCCTTACTCTCTCCCTCAGGCGCCACCAGCTCCGGATATATTTTCAGATCCAGACCACAGCGCTCACAGAAAATTTTCTCCAGGATCCGCACCAGTTCCTCTTCTCTTTCCCTTGCCACTACGGAGTCTATCAGTTCCAGACGCATCGTATCCGGTTCCGGAAAAGAAATCTTCGCCGTATAAAAGATATTGAACAGAAAAACGCTGTGGCGTTTCAGTTCCATCTGAATACTGGAACGGTACACCTCCAGCAGATTTTCCGGCGTATACTGGGCGGAGAGCCGGAACCGTTCGATGATCTTCACCTGCATCGGCACGTCTGCGAACAGCTGCTTTTTGAGCAGATCCTCCAGCTGGTAAATATACCGTTTGTGGATCCACTGAGGACTCAGCAGATAAATTCTCAGAAAATCCTTTTTTTTATTCAGAGAAACTCTCTGCACCTGTACCCCCTGCAGCAGTTCCGCAAGGCCGCTCTCCACCTGTACACCGGGAAATACTTCCCGAAATCCTTTGTTCATATCTCCTCTTCCTTTACTTTTCCCAATGTTCCAGTTCCTCCCGGAGCGCCTGCAGCAGTTCTCCCTCCGGAACCTTTCTTACAATTTCGCCTTTTTTGATCAGCAGGCCTTCTCCCTTTCCGCCTGCGATCCCGATATCCGCTTCCTTCGCTTCCCCCGGTCCGTTGACGACACATCCCATCACAGCCACCGTCAGATCCAGCGGAAATTCCTGTACCATGGTCTCCACCTGATTCGCCAGCCCGATCAGGTCGATACGGGTGCGCCCGCAGGTCGGACAGGATACCACTTCGATCCCGCCTTTGCGCAGGCCCAGCACCTTCAGGATCTGCTTTGCGGACTTGATCTCTTCCACCGGATCACCGGTCAGGGAAACACGGATCGTATCGCCGATTCCCTGGTACAGAATAATTCCAAGACCTACCGCGGATTTGATGTTGCCGGAGAAAACGGTTCCCGCCTCTGTGATCCCCACATGGAACGGATGATCTGTCTGATCCGCCAGGGCAAGATGTGCCTGTACGCACATAGGCACATTGGAGGATTTGATACTGATCACCAGATTGTCGTATCCCATGTCTTCGATGATCTTTACCTTATCCAAAGCGCTCTCCGCCAGCCCCTGCGCCGTGACGCCGTGGTATTTTTCCACCAGTTCCTTTTCCAGAGAGCCGCTGTTGACACCGACACGGATGGGAATCTGCCGTTCTTTTGCCGCATCCACCACCGCACGGATCCTGTCTTTTGATCCGATGTTGCCGGGATTGATCCGGATCTTGTCAGCTCCATGTTCAATCGCCGCGATGGCCAGCCGGTAATCAAAGTGGATATCTGCAACCAGCGGGATCGAAATTTCTTTTTTGATCTGAGAAAACGCCTTTGCCGCCTCCATGGTTGGAACGGCGCAGCGGATGATCTCGCATCCTGCCGCTTCCAGCCGGTGGATCTGCTCCACGGTGGCCTTTACATCCTCTGTTTTTGTATTCGTCATCGACTGGATCAGGATCGGATGATCCCCGCCGATCACGCGGTCTCCGATCCGCACTTCTCTCGCTTTTCTTCTCTCCATAGCTTTCGCTTCCTTTCCAAAACAGATTTTCCGTATCTATCTTTCCCATTTTCTATAATAAACTATTGTAGCACATGGAACCCTTTATTGTAAAACTTATCTTTTCCTTGTGAAAAATCAAAAGGCACAGTATAATAGTGCCAAAGGCATGAACTGCCCGCCAAAAGACTTTGACCGGACGGGCATACCAAAAGAATCGAGGACTGCATTCTATGAAAGATCAACAAAAGAAAACTTCTTCCATGCCCTGGCATACCATACCGGGAGCCCTGGCATTTCTGTATCTGACAACCTTTGCAATTCTTTTGTTCCTCGGTCTCGTGATCGTGTTCGCGACAGGATTTTCCGCCTGGAAACTGGCGGTCCTGCTGATGCTCCTTGGCGTTTATCTGATTGCTTTTGTATTCGCCGTTCTGCTTTCCAGAAACATGCCGAAAAAACACAGGATCAAAAAATACCGGAAACTTCTGAAAGGACAAGTTTCCGTAAAGATCTCATCGCTCGCAGAACAGACCGGTCTGGATCCCGGAGAAGTTCTTCAGGATCTGCAGCTGTTCATCGACCAGGGCATTTATCCGGAAGGAACCTTCTCGGAAGACGGAGAAATTTTTTACCCGGAACATTACGACACGAAACCGCAGGGAAAGGATACATTATGAGTTTTGAAGACGACTTAAAGAAACTGGGGGACGACGTCTCCAATCTGGTAGACAACGCCATCAACTCCCAGAATTTTCAGCAATTAAATCAGAAAATTACCGACTCCATCAACCAACTGGTCTATCCCAGAAGAAATGGATCTCATCCGGATGCTCCGCCGGACGAAGGACCTTACCAGCAGCAGGAGCGGCGCTACCGGAAACCAGGTTCCCCGAACCGCGGACCGTACAGCAGCACAAAAGAGAAGGCTTACAACCGTACAGAGGCGCGTTCTTACACCGGAACGGCACCGGATTCCTACAGCCGCCGGACAGGGTCTTCCGGAAACCGCGGCGATTACCAGCCCCGGCGTTATCAATGGCAGCCGCCGTCCCGGATGCTTCGCAGGCATCTTTTCATGTCCACCACCGATGTGGCATTCCTCGGCGGTTTTCAGACAACCATAGGAGCGATTCTGGCAGTCGTCTTTGGATTGCCGTTTCTTTCCATCCTGATTGCCCTTATCAGCGGTGGTTTTCACTCCTCCATTGCAGGCGCAGTCATCTCCCTACTCTTCTGCCTGCTCCCGGCAGCTGCAGGAGGCTATCTGATCTACCGGGGCAAAACCAACCGGCGGCTGTGCAAACACTTCCGCCTGAGCCAGAATTTCATCGGGCCGCGGGATTATATCACCATCGAGGAATTGTCGGAACGGCTGGATCTTTCCCGTGAGGACACACTGGACGAAGTGCACGCGATGCTGGAAAAACGCATGTTCCGCCAGGGCCATCTGGACCGTCAGGAAACCTGCCTGATGATCACGGATCAAATGTACCAGAAATATCTGGATCTCGAGAAAGAGCAGGCAGCCAGACAGCGGGAAGAGATCGAACGGGAACAGGAGCTGACGGAAAAAGGACTTTCCCAGGAATATCTGAAGATGGTAAAAGAATGCGAGACCTACCTGTCCAACATCCATCAATGTGCCTGCGATCTGTCCGGCGCGGCGATCGCCTCCAAGATCCAGCGGCTGGAACTGGTGGTTTCCCGAATTCTGGAAGCCGTAAAAAAACAGCCGAAAAAGGCACAGGATCTCCAGAAGTTCATGAATTACTACATGCCGACCACCTGGAAACTGCTGGACTCCTACCGCAATTTTGAAAAGGAACCGATCCAGAGTGAAAATATCCTGAAGACCAAAAAAGAAATCGAGGAAACCCTTGATACGATCAACAATGCATTTGAAACGCTGCTCAACGACCTGTTCCAGAGTACCGCCTGGGATATCGCTTCCGATATCTCCGTGCTGGAAACCATGCTGGCGCAGGAAGGCCTGACAGGAAATAAAATGAAGTTCTGACTGTTACGTTCTGAACGCAGCCATTCAGCGCATACGGGAAACTCAGAAAAATGAGAAGCCACGAGTTTACAAAAAGGAGAAGCATCATGAGTGAAGAAGTAAAAGATTTTACCGCAGCCCCGACGCTCAGCTTCGGCGCTCCGGAACCGGAAGCCCCCGCCGTACAGGAGGAAAAAAAGCAGGAGATCATGGACGAATCCGTCCTCTCCCAGGAAGAACGCAGCATTGTAGACAGCTTTGTCTCACAGATCGATCTGAATAACACCAACGGCATCCTTCAGTATGGCGCCGGCGCCCAGAAAAAGATGGCGGATTTTTCCGAAAAGACACTGGAAAATGTACGCAGCAAGGATCTCGGCGAGGTGGGAGACCTGCTGGCCGGCGTTGTCACAGAGCTCCGTGCTTTTGACGCTGCGGAGGAAGAAAAAGGACCCTTCTCCTTCTTCAAACGCAGCAGCAACAAACTGGCCACGATGAAGGCAAAATACGAAAAAGCTGAGGTCAATGTCAATAAGATCTGCGACACCCTGGAGGGACATCAGCGTCAACTGCTCAAGGACATCGCCGTGCTGGATCAGATGTACCAGCAGAATCTTGCCTATTTCAAGGAACTTACCATGTATATCATGGCGGGCAAGAAAAAGCTGGAACTGGTAAGATCCACGGAACTTCAACAAAAGAAAAACAAAGCCCAGCGCTCCGGCCTTGCGGAAGACGCTCAGGCTGCCAAAGATCTGGAAGATCTCTGCATCCGTTTTGAGAAAAAACTGTACGATCTGGAACTGACCCGCATGGTTTCCATTCAGACCGCCCCACAGATCCGCATGATCCAGAACAACGATTCCGTGATGGCGGAGAAGATCCAGTCCACCATCGTCAATACGATCCCGCTCTGGAAAAATCAGATGGTCATCGCCCTTGGCATCCATCATTCCACAGAAGCGGCAAAGGCACAGCGCCAGGTGACGGATATGACCAACGAGCTTCTGAAGAAAAATGCCGAGAGTCTCAAGATGGCTACCATCGAAACCGCAAAGGAATCCGAGCGCGGCATTGTCGATCTGGAAACGCTGAAGCAGACCAACATGACGCTGATCTCCACCCTGGACGAAGTGATGAAAATCCAGGAGGACGGACGTCAGAAACGAAGAGCCGCCGAAGCTGAACTGACGCAGCTGGAACAGGATATCAAAAATAAGATGCTGGAAATGGCACGATAGAAATAGCGCCCCGGAATTCTTCCTCCAAAGACTTCCGGGGCGTTTTTCAAAGCATATGGCGCTTATTTATTTTGCTTTCTCCTGTAAATGGTGAACGTAAATTCAATGTCGAAGCAGGTCTGTTCGTCACTTTCTTCTGCCAGCTCCCAGTCCGGATCCTGATCCAGATCCGGAAAAAAGGTATCCGCCTGATAGGCCATATCGATTCTTGTCACATAGGCGGTATCACAGTAGGGCAGCATCATTTCATAGACAGAGCCGCCTCCGATGACGTAAATATCTTCTTCTGGATATTTTTTGAGTTCTTCCAACAGCTCATCTTTGCCGTGGACAATCACCGCATCTTTTGCCTGGTAGTTTCTGTCGTGGGTCAGAACGATATTTGTGCGCTTTTTCAGCGGCAGCCCATTGGGAAAACTTTCCAGGGTCTTTCTTCCCATCACAACGACTTTTCCTGTCGTCGTCTCACGGAAAAATCTCATGTCAGAGGGGATCGAAACCAGCAGTTTGTTCTGATAACCAATTCCCCAGTTTCTGTCAGCGCTTAAAATTGCTTTCATTTGTTTACTCCTGTCTTGATCTATTGTCCTTGGATTTTCCGTCCTATCTTCGGACGGCGCCGGCTGCTCAGACGGCCACCGGGATATTTTTCACCTGTGGACCGTGCTGGTACTGCTCAATGATCAGGTCGTCCGTCGTAAACTGATAGAAATCCCGTATTTCCGGATTCAAACGTACGGTCGGTGCCGGATAAGACGGCCGAGCGATCAGTTCCCGGATCACAGGAATGTGCCTGTCATAGATATGCGCATCCGCGATCACATGGAGCAGTTCCCCGGCCTCCATATCCGATACCTGTGCAAGCATCATCAGCAGGATCGCATACTGACAGACATTCCAGTTGTTCGCCGCCAGCACATCGCTGGAACGTTGATTAAGAACGGCATTCAGTGTCAGCCGTTCGCTGCCCGGCTTTCTGGTCACGTTGAAAGTCATGGAGTATGCACAGGGATACAGCGCCATCTCGTGCAGATCCTGATGCACATATAAGTTTGTCATGATTCTTCTGCTGTAAGGATTGTGTTTCAGATCGTACAGTACCCGATCCACCTGATCCATCCGGCCTTCCGGATACTGGTGCTTCACGCCCAGCTGATATCCATAGGCTTTTCCAATAGAACCGTTCTCATCCGCCCAGGCATTCCAGATACCTGAATTCAGATCATGAATGTTATTGGATTTTTTCTGCCAGATCCAAAGGAGCTCATCCATACAGGTTTTCAGCGCCGTTCGGCGCAATGTCAGAGCCGGAAATTCCCGTGAAAGATCATACCGGTTCACCACTCCGAATTTTTTTATGGTATAGGCCGGTGTTCCATCTTCCCAGTGCGGGCGTACTTTCTGACCTTCCGTGGATGTTCCGTTTTCCAGAATGTCCTGGCACATATTGATAAATATCTGATCTGCATAACTCATTCTTCTGTTTCCTTTCCGATCTTTCGGTCCATACTGCCGGAGCGGAAGCCTTCCAGATCCAGCGTGACATAGGGAAATCCCAGTGCCTGCAGCTTTTGTACTGCTTCCTTCCGCCATTTCAGCAGTTCCTGCATTGCTTTTTCGTCCGTCTCAATCCGCGCGATCTCCCCATGTACCCGCAACCGTATGTTTGTCTGCGCGCCAAGACGGCTCCTCAACCACTCCTCGCCTTCCGCAATTCTGTCAAGCAGTTCGTAGGACAGCAAGCTTCCGTAGGGCAGACGAGTCGCCATGCATGGGGTAGACGGACGGCTGGCTGATGAGATGCCATAGGCAGCCGCCAGTTCCCGCACTTCCTGCTTTGTGATGCCGCAGCGGGCAAGGGGGCTCTCGACTCCGTATTCTTCCAGTGCTCTGCGCCCCGGACGGTAAACATGAAGATCATCTTCATTGGTCCCGTCCATCAGGCAGGAAAGCCCTCTCTCATCCGCAAACGCTTTCAGCCGGCCGAAAAGATTTTTTTTGCACAGATAGCAGCGGTTTTCCGGATTCTGGCGGATCTCCTCCATCTCCAGCTCATCCACCTGAAGCACCACATGCTCCGCTCCCATTTCTCTTGCAGTCTGTACCGCCGCCTGCATATCGCAGGACGGGTGCAGCCTGGTCTGAAAAGTCACCGCAATCACTCTGGTACCCTTCTGCCGGGCGCAGTCACCGGCGATCTTCAGGAGCAGACTGGAGTCCACACCGCCGGAAAATGCCAGTGCCACATCGTTTTCGGCACATTGGTTCATATATGCAAGAAGCTGCTGTCTCTTCTGTCCCAGTTCCATCCTCACTTCTCCTTCCTGTTGTCCACATGCGGTTCTGTCCGCTGTTCCAGACGGTTGTCCGGATTTTCATTCAGATCCGCCGTGATCTCCTGGCGTACCTGCTCGTAGCCTAATCCTGTAGTTTCACAGACTCTGCGGATCTCCTCATGCTCCGGATAAATCCGCAGCTTTCCCTCCAGTTCACAGACCTTTGCCTGCACTGAACCATAACGGGTCGGACGCTGTTCCAGACGACGCTGCAGAGTATCCCGCCATACCGGCTGGTACCGGATCCCGATCGTGGTAGTGTTCTCGAAAATAATCCGCTCCAAACACTCTTTCTGTTCCAGACGGCAGAGCACACAGAGCATCACTGCCGGACGGTTTTTCTTCATATAGATCGGCTGATACCAGACATCCGCCGCACCCGCTTCCAGCAGTTTTTCCATCGTATATCCCAATGCTTCTCCGGTACAGTCATCCAGATTTGTCTCAAGTTTCCACATTTCCGGCGCTCCGGGCCACTGGTTTTCCACAGCGTGTACACTGTTTTCACACATTTTCTCCATTTCCGCCTCCATATATCCTCTCTGCGGTCCCTTTTATGCTGCCGGATCCTTTCTTCTTACACGTCTTGCTGCCTGCTGTATCAGCCATCAAAAACATTTGCTCCATCCGCAGCTCTTGCAGACATTGCAGCCGCCCTCAAAGACCAGCGGCTCACCGCATTCCGGGCAGATCATCTTGTCCCTCGGGCTCGCCTGAACCGCCTTTGGCTTCGGGATCTTCTTTGCCGGCTCTTTGGCGCTCTTCTGCGCAATCTCCTGCTGCACCTCATTGTACATATCCAGCAGGGCATTTCCAACGGCCATCGGGCAGCAGCTTCCCTTGCTGGTATCTTTGTGCGTCGCACGTCTCACAGAGTAGGACGGGCAGGAACCGGTGGAATTCAGCTGATCGATGATCGTATAAATGTCAATGCCTCCCCGGGCGCTGATGGAGATCATGCGGGACAGCCCGATCATAAAGTTGTTGAATCCGCCGGTGGACCCTTTGCTCAGGTAAGTTTCCAGCAAAGCACCGGTATGAGGATCAAAAAGGGCGATACAGTGCAGGCTTCCGCAGCCGGTGATCAGCTTTCTCTTTTTGCCGAGAACATCGTCCGTCACCAGAACGATCTCACCTCTCTTCAGTCCGTCTCCTGCCACCGGACCTGTTTTTTTGGCTTCTTCTGTGCTGAGCACTCCCAGTCTCCGGCATCCGTCCCGGAAGATCGTGATCCCCTTCAGTCCTTTTTCATAGGCATACAGATACAGATTCTCCGTCTCTTCCACCGTAAAGCGGTTCGGAACATTGACTGTGGAACTGATGGAGGCATCGATATGACGCTGCCATACCGACTGCATATCGATCCTCTGATGGTATTCCAGAGTCATCGCCGTCACAAAATATTCCGGCAGATTGGAATCGTCCGCAATCTTGAAATCCTTCATATAATTTTCCACGATTTTTGTATACACCTTGTAATATACATCGGTGCCGTGGAGCGATTCCGTTTTTCTCTCATAATAATTCGCATATACCGGCTCAATACCTCCGGAAATCCCCAGCATCGTGGACAGGGTTCCCGTCGGAGCGATCGTCAGGAGCTGTGAATTGCGCAGTCCGTATTTCTTCACCAGCTCTACGGTTCCCTCGGATGTATTCGCCTGGAAATATGGTGTGCTGAGAATATTTTCCTGTTTATATTTCGGGAAAGGACCTTTTTCCTTCGCCAGCATCGCAGAAGCGGCAATCGCTGTGTCCGCCATCAGAAATCCGATCTGATCACACAGTTCCAGCGCCTCCGGTTCCCCGTAAGTGATGCCCATCTTGATCAGCATGTCCGCGAGACCCATGATTCCAAGCCCGATCTGCCGCCAGTCATTGACGCTTTCCCTCTGTTCCGGAAGCGGATGCATCGGCAGTCCCTCTTCCAGCACTTCATTCAGGGCACGGACCGAGACTTTCACTGCATGTTTCAGACCGTCAAAATCAAAGGATGCATGATCCGTAAACGCATCCCGCACAAACTCGGACAGGTTCAGACTTCCCAGCAGACAGCTTCCTCCTGCCGGCAGAGGCTCTTCCGCGCACGGATTGACCCCGGCAAACTGGAACTCCTTCGTATTGCTCAGAAGGTTCCACTCACAGACACGGTCCCAGAACAATGCCCCCGGCTCTCCGTAATCCCAGTTGACTTCGGCGATATGACGGAACAGCTCCCTTGCATGGATCTCTTTTTCGATGATTTCCCCGGTAGCCTCCCGGGTATAATGCAGACGGTACATCTGATTGTTTTTTACGGCTTCCATAAATTCCCGATTGATGCGGACGGAAATATTGGCTTTTGTCACCTTGTTCAGATCTGTCTTCAAATCCACAAAAGCTTCCACATCCGGATGGGAACAGTCGATGGAGATCATAAGCGCGCCCCGGCGTCCGTTCTGTCCGATCAGCTCCGTTACCAGAGAATACAGATCCATAAAAGATACGGCGCCGCTGGTCTCCTTTGCCGCATTATTGATCTTCGCTCCCCGCGGCGCAAGGCCTGAAATATCCACCCCGCAGCCGCCGCCATAGCTGTAGGTACGCGCCAGTTTCTTCGCACATTCAAAAATACTCTCAATATTATCCTCCGGAGGCGTCACCACATAACAGTTGGACAGACTGACTTTCCGCCCCTGGGTCTCCAGTCCCCGGTTGGAAAGGATCCTGCCTCCGAACAAAAATTTCTTCTCACGGATCAGCTGAGCAATCTCCCTGTTTCCCCCGCTGATCCTCTCCAGCCATTGTTCAAAATCTTCCCCTTCGTGGCAGTATTTATTTTTCCAGATATCCATCCCCAACTGGTTATCCTGCCCCAACCATTCTTCAATCTTCATGTTTTTTCCTTCTTTCTGCTACAGTTTGTTTCTATCGCAAAACGTATTGCCGGTTACGCAGTGAACCGTAATAACTTAATGTTACCACACGAGCCGCCTGAAAGCAACGTGCCTTTTGGGGTTTAAGCGGACGAAAAAAAAATACTGCTGCACCGCTGATTTTCATCAGCTGGTGCAGCAGCTCCGCTTGAATACATATAAATACTTAAATTTCTCAGCTATATGTCGGATCCGGGCCGTAAGCTCCGCCAGTCCACTGATAGCGAACCGGGTTGCTCATCGGGCATCCGAAGTTGTCGCCGATCTGTACGGTGGTTCCACCGTTTACATTTTCATAAATCCATTTTGCATCACACGCTGCCAGACGGATACATCCGTGAGACATCGGTCTTCCGAGTGCTTCAAAATCGGATTTTGCTACAGAGTTCAGATCCGGGCTTCCACTCGCAACTCCGTGGAAGTAAACCGCTCCGTAAATCTGGGATACGTAAGATGCCCAGCATACATAAGAGTTTCCTTCACCAACCATCTTTTTGCTCCGTCGCTGCCAGCCAATGTTATAAGTTCCGGCAGCGGAAAGAGTGATCGGATTGCCAACGGAACACCACATGGATTTGATCGGTGTATCGTACTGTCCGGTCTCACTGTTGTAACCATAGATTGTGGTGATACCACGAATACGGTCTACAGTGATATATTTTGAACTCGGGTTGAAAATCGCGCTTACATCATTGCTCAGACTTCCGTCTGCATTGCGGTAACGACGGTAACCGTCTACATAGGTCCAGCCGGCATCCACACGGCACCCGTTTGCATCGAAGGTATAGCTCTTTCCGTCAATAACAAAGGTTCCGTTCTGGTACCGTACACCTGAGCTCTGGAAATAGTAGGTGTTTCCATCTTTCGTATACCACTGGTCATGCAGTCTTCCGCCCCAGTCTCTCAGGTAGTACCAGTTATTTCCCTGCTGCAGCCACTGATCACTCAGCATTTTGCCGTCGCTTCCGAAATAATACCAGTCATTTCCTACCTTATACCACTGATCGTGAAGTCTTCCGCCCCAGTCTCTCAGGTAGTACCAGTCACTGCCCTGCTGCAGCCACTGATTGCTTGCCATCTTGCAGTCGCTGTTGAACCAGTACCAGTCATTTCCGATCTTGCTCCAGCCATTGTTTAATGCTGCGCCCCAGCCGCGGAAATAATACCAGACGCCGTTTTCCTGACGCCACTGGTCATGAAGCATTCCGCCCCAGTCTCTGACGTAATAGAGGTTTCCTCCCTCTTCGATCCACTGAGCGCTTGCCATGGTACAGTCACTGTTGAACCAGTACCAGTCATTTGCAATTTTGCTCCATCCGTTGTTCAGCGCTGCGCCCCAGCCGCGGAAATAATACCAGATTCCGTTTTCCTGACGCCACTGATCATGAAGCATTCCGCCCCAGTCTCTGACGTAGTAGAGGTTTCCTCCCTCTTCGATCCACTCAGCGCTTGCCATGGTACAGTCATCGTTGAACCAGTACCAGTCGTTTTCCAGCTTGTTCCAGCCGTTGTTCAGCGCACCGCCCCAGTCGCGGAAGAAGTACCAGGTACCGTCAAGGTTCAGCCAGCCATCTTCCTGATTGGTGCTTGTGAACATCTTTCCTTCCTGTGCCGGGTCCAGATAATAAAGGTCATTCTCATTTTTCTGAAGTCCGGTCAGGCGATGTCCGTCTGTGCGATCCAGAAGGTACCAACTGCCGTCAAGGATGAGCCAACTGGTTTTCTCATCCGTAGATTCGTAATTACCGTCCTTGCAGACTACACTTTCCTGATTATTGTCTTTCACGATATAGTATGTCTGATCCTGAACGGTGATCCAGCCTTCACCTGTAAACAGCTTTCCGTCTTTGTCGAAGTAATAGGTCTTTTCTCCTACAGTGCCAAAACCGTCCTTTACGAATGTTCCGTCTGCTCCGGCATAATATGTACTTTCGTTCACCTGAACAAGTTTATTTACTGCCAGATCCGGTTCGTAATATTTTCCATCCGCCGCAAGACCGGTAACCTGTGTTCCGTAAGCACTGTCTGCGCCTGGCTGTCCGCCTTCCTCAGAGAAGTAATACGTGTGTACGGTACCATTCTCATCGGTGTGGGACTGTACGCCGGTCAGAAGATATCCAGTGTCTTCTGCTGCAAGATAAGTCTTACCACCCTCTTGAAACAGTCCGGTCTTCGGAGCTTTCGCCTCTGCATCATAGAAAATCCATTGCTCATTGCCTTCCGCATCTGGTACCTTATTCCATCCCGCCGTATACTCAGGCTGCTCCGGTGTCTCAGTCGGCGTCGGAGTCGGCATGTCGGTCGGAACTGACGTTGGAGCCTCTGTTGGTGCCGGTGTTTCCGTTGGCGTTGAGCTCGGAGTCTCAGTGGAAGCCGGAACTTCCGTCGCCGCCGGTGTTTCCGTCGGAGTCGCTACAGAATCCTGCGATTCACTATTCACCTGAGATTCTGTATTTACAGATGTGGAATCGGAAACAGTTGCAGATGCATAAGCCGTCAACGGCACGGCGCTGATGGTTGCAGCGAGAGCCATAGCCGCTAAAACTTTTCTCTTCATCATAGCTTCCTCCCATTATTCACTTTTTTTACAACTATTACCTTACTACATTTTACCAATGTTTTCAATAGATGAACGTCCAAAATACCTTACAATTTTCTTAGCTTGACACAGGGAATCTTATACAATACAATGAAAACAAACCGCAGCAGCAAATTGCGGACATGAATCGGAGCCTGCCTGCAGATTACCAAAAGGAATCTGCAGGCAGGCTCCGAAACGAAGAAAGGAGCTTTCGCCACATGAATGAGAATACATTTCTGGAACACCTGAAAAAGAAAGAATACGATAAAATTTCCGAATACCGGGTGGAAAATGCCATCATCCTGGCTGCGGGATTCGCCTCCCGGTTTGCTCCGCTGTCCTACACCACGCCCAAGGCGCTGCTGAACGTGCGCGGCGAGATCCTGATCGAACGGCAGATTTCCCAGCTCCTGGAGGCAGGGATCCCTGAAATCTATGTGGTCACCGGATATCTGCAGGAAAAATTCCGCTATCTTGCAGACAAATATCCGATCCGGCTGATCTACAATTCGGAATACCAGACACGGAACAACCATTCGTCCGTGTACGCCGCCCGTGAATACCTGGGAAACAGTTATATCTGTTCCGCCGACAATTATTTTACGGAAAATGTTTTTGAGTCCTATCAGTACCATGCCTGCTATTCCGCGCTGTATGCGGACGGTCCCACAGAAGAATACTGTCTGACCACCGATGAAAATGGAAGGATCACCGATGTGGTGATCGGCGGCCGCGATTCCTGGTATATGCTGGGCCACGTCTATTTCGACCGGGAATTTTCCCGGAAGTTTCTTGCAATTCTGGAACAGGAATACGACCTTCCCGAAACCCGTGATCTTCTGTGGGAAAAAATATATATGAAACACCTATCCGAACTGTCCATGTATATCCGGAAATATCCTTCCGGAGTCATTCATGAGTTTGACACGCTGGAAGATCTGCGTCAGTTTGATCCTTCCTGGAATACCTGACGAGTCTTTTCTTTTATTTCCATTCGCGGTACAGCTCCCCGATGGACGCAAAAATATAATCCGGCGCAGCCTCTGCTTTTTTTGCTTCCTCCGCCGTTGCCTCTCCGGTCAGGACCAGCGCCGTCTCCACACCTGCGTTGTGTCCGCAGAGAATATCCGTATACAGCCGATCCCCGACCACAAGCGTTTCTTCTCTGGTAAAGTGGTTCTGCCGCAGTGCAAACTCCACCATTGCCGTCTCCGGCTTCCCGATGAAATAAGGCGTCCGCTTTACCGCATGTCCCAGCATTTCACAGATCGATCCACAGTCCGGCACATAGCCGAACTCCACCGGGCAGACATAATCCGGATTGGTTGCGAGATAATCCACCTGCGGATTCATCAGGATCCGGCAGGTGTCCTCCAGCTTTTCATAGGTCAGCTGATTGTCATAGGAAACCAGCACGCAGGTAATTCCCTCGTCCTCCCAATCTGTCGTCACACGGATCCCGCTGCGCTTCAGTTCACGCAAAAATGAACGGGTTCCCAGTACATAGATCAATTCTCCGCTGTGATGTTGCTTCAGATACTGAACCGTCGCATAGGAGGCAGTGATAAAATTCGAGTAGTCCGACGGGATTCCCATCTTCTGAAAAGAGGCAATGTAGTCCGAAATACTTTTTGTCGCATTGTTGGTGATAAACACATACTGCCCTCCGCTCTCTTTGAGATCCTCCAGAAATTCCCGGGTTCCGCTGATCAGCTGCTCTCCTTTGCAGACGGTTCCGTCGATATCCAGCAGAAACAATTTCTTGTCCTTCAGCATTCCTCGTTCTCCGCCTCTGCCTCTTTTCTCGCTTCCAGACCACGGTCCGGATAATTGGTGATCACAGCATCCACTCCCTCATCGATCAGCCAGCGGATCTGCTCCTTGTCATTGACGGTCCAGACGCGCAGGGCGATCCCGCTTTCTTTGTATTCTTTCAGGAAATCCGCCATTTTCACATGAAAAAGAGCCGGATGAAGACCTTTGATCCCTGTATTCCTGGTATAATCCGCCACATTCAGCATCACATCGCCGATCAGATAGGCAGTCTCCGCTTCCGGTGAGAGCTCTCTGACCTTCTGCACACTGTAATGATTGAACGACGAATAGATGATCCGTTCTTCCATTCCTTCTTCTTTTACCAGTTCGAGAACCTTCTGCTCAATCTGAGGATACCAGTAGATTCCTGTTTTTAATTCGATGTTGATCTCCATCGTTCCCGGCTTTACCAGTTCCAGGACTTCCCGCAGCGTCGGGATCTTGGCATCCGGATACTGTTCAAAGTGATTGGACACCGAAAATTGTTTCAGTTCCTCCAGGGTGTAATCGCGCACCGCACCCTTTCCATTGCTGACGCGGTCGATGGTCTCGTCATGAATCACCACCAATTCCCCGTCTTTCGTCATCTGGACGTCCAGTTCAATACCGTCCGCTCCCTGCTCCATCGCCATCTGAAATGCCTCCAGGGTATTTTCCGGGGCATATGCGCTTGCTCCCCGGTGAGCAAAAATCTTCACTTTTTTCATTTTCTTCTTCCTCCTGTATGAAAAGATAACCTGATCTTTCTCTATTATAAACCAAATGCCGTTACAATTCAGCGGCTGAACTGTTACCAAAAATACCCCACAGCCTGCTGCGGGGTATTTGATTTATGAAATATCTGAGATATGATTCATCAGCCATTTACAAGATTATATTCTTCAATCGTCTTGTTAATCTCGTCTGCCATGTTTGTCACTGCCTCTTCCGGCGTCACATTTCCGTTGAGCATATCTTCGATCTGTGTCTCAACGATCTGACGGGATTCCGGGAAGACGCTCAGCAGTGCGCCGGCATATTCCGGTGCGGAATCATGCAGCTGATCCAGTGCGGTCTGGAACTGCGGATACTGTGCGATATTGTCCTTGAATACCTGCTCATCCTGTGCCGCGGTAACGATCGGGAAGTAACCGGTCTGTGCGTTCCAGTATGCCTGAGATTCCGGAGAAATCAGGAACTTGATGAATTTCCAGGTAGCTGCCGCCTGTTTCTCATCGTTGTTGTTCAGTGCCCACAGAGATGCTCCTCCGATGGAAACACCGCCCTCGTCGTCCGAGCTTACTGCCGGATAATATGCGGTTCCAACCTCAAAGTTTCCGCCGCTGTCTTCCAGTACCTGTTTCAGGGAAGCGGTAGATCCAAGCATCATCGCCGCTTTTCCTGAGGTAAAGTCTGTTGTTGCGGTGTCACTTCCGGAACGGCCTACATTTGGAGCATATCCCTGCTCATACAGGTCATACCATGCATTCAGGATATTCAGCGCGCCGCCGTTCTCATCAAATACGACTTTGGTCGCCGCCGCTTCACGTCCGTTGCCGTTGTCTACCATCTCCAGTCCCTGTTTGCAGAGGAACTGCTCAAAATACCATCCGTAAATACTCATCGCAAGAACTTCCTGCGCGCCTCCCTCATTCATAAGGGCATCGCCGATCTCTGCGATTTCCGGAAGGCTTGTCGGCACCTCCGTGATGCCTGCCGCTTCAAACATATCCTTGTTATAATACAACAGCGGTGTGGAGGAATTGAATGGCATGGAATACATCTTGCCGTCCTGCGTCGTGTAGTAAGCCGCTACGTTCGGCTCGATCTGTGAGATATCATAGCCGTCCGCGTCAATCATCTCCTGCATCGGTATGATCCATCCGGAATCGATCATGAAACGGGTTCCCAGGTCATAAATCTGAACCAGATCCGCTCCCATATTTCCGATCTGAGCGCTTTTCAGCTTATTGATCGTGTCGTCGTACTCTCCCTGATAGACCGCCTCGACCGTAATTCCATCTGTATTTTCCTCATTGAATTTGTTTACCAGATAGTCCATTGCCTCGCCGTTGACGCCGCCCATGGAATGCCAGAAAGTAACGGTTGCTCCGTTGGTGTCCACATTTGCAAAATTCTCCGTGATCACTCCGGATCCCTCAGAAGATCCGCTTTCAGAAGACACACTGGAAGTGCCGGAAGCAGAACTTCCGCTCGCTGCGGAAGAATCATTGTTGCCGCAGGCCGCGAGGGAAGACATCACCATCGCCGCCGCAAGAATTGATGCGATTACTCTTTTTTTCATACATTTTCTCCTATTCTTTTTTTTCATATATCAATCAACAGGTCAGCCTTTGACTGCGCCTGAAAACATTCCGCTGATCAACTGCTTCTGTCCGACAATAAAGATGACCATGGACGGAATGATGATTGCCACAACACCTGCCATCATCAGAGTGATGGACTGTGCGTCTACACTGTTCAGCATGCTGATACCGATCTGTACGGTACGCATTTCCTCGGAGCCTGTAACCAGCAAAGGCCACATATACATGTTCCATGCATTGATGAAGGTATACACCGCCATAGCTCCGATCGCGGATTTTGTAAGCGGAATCAGAATCCTGACAATAAATTTCAGATTTCCGCAGCCGTCCAGTTTCGCCGACTCATACAGAGAGATCGGAAACGTCATATAGAACTGACGGAACAGGAAGATTCCCATTGCGGAAGTCAGGGACGGCAGAATCAGGACAAGGTAAGTATCCAGAAGATTCATGCTGCTGACTGTCAGGTAATTGGAAATGATAACCGCCTCGCCGGGAACCATCATCGTCGCCATCACCAGCATAAACAGCACATTCTTTCCCTTGAAATTGAGAAATGAGAATGCGAAAGCTGCCAGGGAACAGGTAATGATCTGTCCAAGGGTGATACATCCCGCCACCAGAAAAGAGTTCAGGATAAACCGTACCAGCGGAACCTGCGTAAAGGCCCGGACATAGTTGTCAAAGGTCGGATGGGACGGGATCAGATTCATTTCCATCGTGAAAAGTTCATCGGACGGCATGATCGAAACGCTGACAGAATACAGCAGCGGAAACAGCATGAACAGTGCGAAGATCGTATTCACGGTTACCAGCACAACCTTACGGATTCTCTTTTTTCTCAGAGCGCGGGCGTTCATCAGACTGTGAAGCTTTGCAACTTCCTCTTCGTTATAATCCCCCTGCTCCATCGTAATTGAATGATTGATCGCAGCCATTTTAATACTTGACTCCTTTCTTTTCGATCTTGAACATGACAAGCGTAAGCGCCATAATGATCAGAAACAGTATGACGGACTGTGCCGCCGCGCTTCCGAATCTGTAGTTAAAGAATGCATCCCGGTAGATCGAGTACACAATAACATTCGTGGATTCTCCAGGTCCGCCGGAGGTCAAAATCTTGATCTGGCCGAAGGACTGGAACGCCTGGATAATATTTACCACCAGCGTGTAGAACATGATCGGGCTCAGGCCAGGCAGGGTCAGACGGAAAAATTTCTGTATTCCGTTTGCTCCGTCCACCGAAGCACGCTCATAAATAGATTCATCGATATTGCCCAATCCTGCGGAAAAATACAGGAAGTTGATACCGCTGTTCAGCCATGCCGTAAGAACCGCCACACAGATCAGCGCGTATTTCGGATCGGCAATCCAGTTAATATCAAGTCCGGTCAGTTTGTTGAGGATACCGATCGTCGGGTTCAGAATAATCTTAAAGATCATGGCGGCGCCGCTGGATGCTATCGCCATCGGCAGCGCATAGGAAGTGCTAAAGATACGAATACCGGGGAACGCTTTGCTGCAGAGAACTGCACCGATCAACCCGATCAGCATACTTCCGATCACTACGATCACCACAAAAATCACTGTTACCAGAAGACTGTTATAAAAAGAATCTGAGGTAAGCAGTTCCGTATAGTTATCCAGACCCACAAAGATTTTCGCCTGTCCCAGCTTATCTGTCAGAAACAAACTGAGGTAGATTGTTTTCACAAAAGGATAAAACAAGAAGACTGCAAAAACCAGGAAACAGGGAATCAGATAAAGATACGCGCTTCCTCCTTTTAATTTTTCCGTAAACCGTTTCATTGCTGACCTCCGCGATAAAAAATATTTTTTTCTGTATCCGCATCGAAGAAATGCACCCGATCCATATCCACAAACAGTGCCATCTCTTCGCCGATCCTTCCCTTCGTTTCCACCGGGAGGCGTACGGCAAACTCGCCTGCGAATGTTTCCTCCAGATAAAACATGGATTCCGCTCCCAGCATCTCTCTTGCCACGATCTTTCCGCTCAGGGTACGCTTGGTGTAATCAGCTTTCGGATCTTTCTGAACCACTTCCGCAAAGAAATGTTCCGGCCGCGCACCGAGGATCACGTTTTTGTTTCTGTATTCGTTTGCCAGTGCAAATGCCTTATTTTCGGGAATTTCCAGCCTCAGACCGTTGCTGAATTCAAAGTCTGCGCCTTTGTCCGTCGGCCGGATCTTTCCTTCAAAGAAATTCATTGACGGGGAACCGATAAAGCCTGCCACAAACCGGTTGGCCGGATTGTCGTAAACCTCCTTCGGTGTGTCCGCCTGCTGAATATACCCGTCCTTCATGACAACAATCCTGGTTCCCAGCGTCATCGCCTCGGTCTGGTCGTGGGTCACATATATCATTGTTGCGCCCAGTCTTTTATGTAACTCCGAAAGTTCCACACGCATCTGTGCTCTCAGTTTGGCGTCCAGATTGGACAGCGGTTCGTCCATCAAAAAGGCTTTTGGCTCCCGCATGATCGCACTTCCGATCGCAACTCTCTGTTTCTGTCCGCCGGAAAGCGCCCCCGGACGTTGTTTCAGCAAATGCTCGATGCCGAGAATCGATGCCGCCTCATGCACCTTTTTATCAATCTCTTTTTTCGGAACTTTCCGGATCTGCAGAGCAAAAGCCATATTATCGTATACGGTCATCTGCGGATACAGCGCATAATTCTGAAATACCATGGACAGATCTCTGTCCTTCGGTTCCACGTAATTACAAAGCTGTTTGTCAATCCACAGTTCTCCGCTTGTGATATCCTCAAGTCCTGCAATCATCCGGAGTGTCGTTGATTTTCCGCATCCCGACGGGCCTACAAAAATCACAAACTCTCCGTCTTCGATTTTCAGTGAGAAGTCACGGACCGCATACTGTTTCCTGTCATACATCTTACATACATTCTTCAGAAGCAATTCTGACATTTCTTTTTCCTCCATCCTTTCCACGCGCTTTCCGCTGTGGCTGTTATTATTCTACAAAACAAATGTAAATTGCTCCCGGCAGACTTTGTAAAAAATGAGTAAATGCATGGTTTTTTGCCTGATTTCTATATTTTTTACAAAGATAACACGGATTTTCCTCCTCTTTCATATATTTTTTATCATAAGAACCTTGTAGAAAACCTACATAAGCTTCCATTTTTCCGTCCCGACCAGAGAGTTTTCTCAAAACCGGAACCTTAATTGTTAAGTCTTTTTAAAAAAACACAAAGAAAACGTAAAAAAAAACAGCCTGCTCCGGACAAAGCTTGACAAAGCTTCCGGACATTACTCGCGTCTCTGAACCTCCGAGACAAAAGAAAAAAGATGGCAGAAACACCATCTTTTTCTTTTGAAAAACAACTATTCTTTTTACTGTCCTACGGTAGAACTTCCGTAAATTTCCGTCTGCAGCTGATGAATCGTAGCGCTGAAATCCGGAACCAGCATTTCGCCTCGGCTGCTGTACATGCCGTCATACGGAACACGGCTCTGTACGACTTCATAAGAAAGAATCGTCGGGAGCTGTCCAATCAGTGACAGCAGAGTACTTTGGTCAATATTGTGTGTTACCTTCGGAAGAACCGCATCCGCCAGAGCATTCAGTTCTGTCACACCAAGACTGCTGCACTTCTGCATGATCTTTTCCAGAACCTCTCTCTGCCGCTCGGTTCTCTCATAATCTGCATTTCCCACGTAACGGATACGGGCATAGGCAACTGCCTGATAACCGTCCATCAACTGCGGACCGCTGCTGGTCAGACGATGGGCGCTTGCACTCTCGCCCTGCAGATTACACATTTCGTTGATATAAGTATTTGCCACCCGCATTTCCTCTTCGCTGATGTCGATCTCAACACCGCCGACCAGATCCACAATATCGATCATGGCGTCAAAATCAACGCTCGCATAGTTGTCGATCGGTATCTTGTAATTATCCTCGATGGTCCTTACCACCAGCGGGCCGCCGCCGTATGCACATGCGGCGTTGAGCTTTCTCACACCGACACCCGGAATATTCGCGTACAGGTCGCGCATAAATGATGTCATATGGATCTGCTTGGTATCTTTATTGATGGACATCAGGATCATGGAGTCTGAATTTCCATACCAGGAATCGTCCCTGCGGTCCACACCAATCAGAAGCAGGTTATAGACATTTTCATCGTTTGGCAGCGTGATATCCTCAGTCTGCTCAATAATCTCCGTCTGCAGCTGCTCAGCTTCCTCATCGGTGATTCCCGTGCTTTCCGTCTCCACGTTGCTGTTGATCTGAATGTTGCTGTCGCTCACATAATTACTCTTTCCATAATAATGGTTGATCGCCGCGTAAACACCCAGAAGAAGCAGTACGATCACGATCATAACGATTGTCAGTACATTGATCCATATTTTTTTCTTCTTTTTCTTCTTACCGGATTTTTTCTTTCCGGAAGAGCTTGTCTTTCCGGAAGAATTTTTCTTTCCTGAGGACTGTTTCTTTGGCTTCACGTGAAGCTCTTCCTCGTCTTCCCAGTCTTCGTATTTTTTCTTCATACAAACCTTCTTTCGCATTTTCAGCCTTTCTTTATTCATATCTTTTATACTATAGACAAAATCCGCATCTCTGTCAAGGTTCTGCAACTTGTAAAATTTCTTTTCCCTGCCTATAATAAAAGCCATCAGGGACCGTTCCGCTGACTGAACTGCTGCAGCCATCCGGACACTGGACAGGAGCCGGTATTTTCCGGAGTTTTCCTGCATACACCTGAAATATACTCCAAAGAAAACAATGCTTTATGAAAAATATCACCGTCACCGACTGGTGCCATCAGTTTATCCGCTCCCAGGTACAGCCGGGCGATCTCTGTATCGACGCCACCATGGGCAACGGCAACGACACAGCCCTGCTCTGTCAGCTCGCCGGACCAAAAGGCCATGTTCTTGCCTTTGATATCCAGGAACAGGCGCTCGTCAACACCCGGCAGCGTCTGGAATCTGTCTGCCCCTGGCAAAATTACCGGCTGCTCCTTGCCTCCCACGAAACCATGGGAGACTACGCGGCTCCCGGCAGCGTAAGCTGCATTACCTTCAATCTCGGGTATCTTCCCGGCGGCGATCACAGCCAATGCACTCATGCCGCTTCCAGTATCTTTGCCATTTCCTCCGGGCTTACCCTTCTGCAAAAGGGCGGGCTGATGACCGTATGTATCTACAGCGGGCAGGATACCGGTTTCGAAGAACGGGATGCGGTGCTGGAATTTCTCAAAACCCTGGACAGCAGAACCTATCTGGTGATCCAGGCCGAGTACGTCAACCGGCCAAATCATCCGCCCATTCCGGTATTGATCGTGAAACTGTAACGGAACGATCGGCAACCGTTCCACTGGCTGAAGCGTTGCGATGCCGTTACATTTTTTACTTGTTTTCCTGCAAAAACATGATAAACTATTAACTATAACACCTCCCGCTTTATCAGGGTAACTTGATAAAACGAAGGAAGATTTTACTGCAACAATCATTCTATAGAGAAGAGGGCACATATTATGGGAGAAATTATCATTCCGCAGGGCTACGTCTCTGCACTGAACCTGCATGACACGCAGGTCGCCATCAAAACCGTAAAAGACTTTTTTCAGCAGGAGCTGACCAAAAGGCTGAATCTGCTCCGTGTTACCGCTCCTTTGTTCGTGAATCCTGAAACCGGTCTGAATGACAACCTGAATGGTGTGGAACGACCTGTTTCCTTCGAGCTGAAGGATATGGACCATACCCCGGCAGAGATCGTACATTCCCTGGCGAAATGGAAACGCTACGCACTGCAGAAATACGGTTTTCGCCCAGGCGAGGGAATTTATACCGATATGAATGCCATCCGCCGCGATGAGGAGACCGACAACATCCATTCCATCTATGTGGATCAGTGGGATTGGGAGAAGATCATTACCAGAGAGGAACACAACGAAGAGACGCTCCGCAGCGTGGTAAAAGCCATTTACAAAACGCTGAAACATACCGAAAAATATATGTCCATCCAATATGACTATATCCATGAAATCCTTCCGGCAGACATCTATTTTATCACCTCTCAGGAACTGGAAGACCTTTACCCGAACCTGACGCCGAAGGAGAGGGAATATGAGATTGTCCGCGAGAAGGGCGCCGTGTTCCTGATGCAGATCGGCGACCTGCTGAAATCCGGTGAACCTCACGACGGACGCGCTCCGGATTACGACGACTGGAAGCTGAACGGCGATATCATTGTCTATTATCCGGTCCTTGACATTGCGCTGGAACTTTCCTCCATGGGAATCCGCGTGGACGCAGAAAGCCTTGCAAGCCAGCTGAAAAAGAGCCACTGCGAAGAACGGGCGCGCCTTCCGTTCCAGAAGAGTGTTCTTGACGGCACGCTTCCTCTGACCATCGGAGGCGGTATCGGCCAGTCCCGCCTGTGTATGTTCTTCCTCCGCAAAGCCCATATCGGTGAAGTGCAATGTTCCATTTGGCCCAAAGAATCTGTGGAAGTGACGGACGCCGTAGGTATCCAGCTGCTGTAAAAATGGTAGCAAAATCCCCGCACCAGAGTCTCCTGATCCAGGACTCCGGCGCGGGGATTTTTCTTTAATTCCATTTCAGCAATTCCAATAGCTCTTCTTTTGTAAACGAAGCATTTTTCAGTTCATCACCGGAGAGTACCTGCTCCGCCAGTTCTTTTTTCGCTTCCTGCAGTTTCAGGATTCTTTCCTCTATGGTATCTTTCGCGATCAGGCGGTAGACATTCACCACATGCTTCTGTCCAATTCGGTGGGCACGGTCAGTCGCCTGATTCTCCACCGCGGCATTCCACCAGGGATCAAAGTGTATCACAATATCCGCCGCCGTCAGGTTGAGCCCGGTACCTCCCGCTTTCAGAGAAATGCAGAACACTGGCACCTCTTCTTTCTGGAAACGTTCCACCAGCCGCGCCCGTTCCTCCTTGCTGGTGGCTCCGGTCAGCATGCAGCAGGAAATTTTCTCCTTTTTCATCCGCTGTTCCAGCAGCTCCAGCATGGAAGTAAACTGGGAAAACAGCAGGATCCTGTGACCGCCTTCCAGCGCATTCTGGATCAGGTCCATACAAAGCTCCACCTTCGCCGACGCCGCATGGTATCCCTCATATAAAAGCCCCGGATCACAGCATATCTGCCGCAGCCGCGTGATCTCCGCCAATACCTGGAACCTGCTGTTCCGGAACTCATCGTCCGACTGTCCCTGAAGCTCCATCGCCAGCCGCTGTGCTCGCGCGCGGTACAGTTCGCTCTGCTCTCCTTCCAGCTTCGCAAATACGTTCTTCTCAATCTTGTCCGGCAGATCTTTCAGCACATCCTTTTTCAGACGGCGCAGTACAAACGGACGGATCATTTTCTGAAGCCGCTCCAGCGCCTCCTTGTCCTGTTCCCGGACGATGGGACTCTCGATCTCCTCCCGGAACTGCTGGTAGCTGTACAGAAATCCCGGCATCAAATAATCGAAAATACTCCACAGTTCACTGAGGCGGTTCTCCACCGGCGTTCCGGTCAAGGCGATATGAAAGCCCGCCTGTATCTGTTTGACCGCTTTGGCTCCCTGGGTCACAGGATTCTTGATAAACTGCGCTTCATCGATCACTTCGCAGAAAAACGGCACGTCCCTGTATTCCCCCACATCCCTCTTCAGCAGATCGTAGGAAGTAACCGCAATCTCATGTTCTTTCAGCCCATGAATCTTTTCCCTTCGTTCTTCTCCGTTCCCTGTGATCACACAGACCGGAAGATCCGGTGCAAACCGCTCGATCTCGCTTTTCCAGTTGTATACCAGTGACGCCGGCGCGACGATCAGTGTCCGTTTCTGCTCGCCTGGCTGTGCCTCGGAAATCTCGGACAACAGGAATGTGATCACCTGCAGGGTTTTTCCAAGTCCCATATCGTCCGCCAGGATTCCTCCAAAACCGTTTTTGCACAGAGTTTTCAGCCAGCCAAATCCCAGTTTCTGATAAGCTCTCAGTTCGGCGTTCAGCCCCTTTGGAAGTTCAAAATCGTTCTCCTCTATGGTCTTCATATTGCGGATCAGTCCACGGAATTCCCTGTTTTTCTCAAGAAGGAACGCTTCCTCCTCCCGAAAACAGCTGTCCACATAGAGCGCGCGGTATTTGGGCAGAAGCACGGTTCCGCTTTTCAGCTCTTTTTCCGTCAGTTTCAGCTGTTCCCGCATGCTTGCCAGTACCCGGATGCCGTCATCATCCATATGAAGAAAGTCACCGTTTTTCATCCGGTAATATTTCTTCTTCCGGTCATACCGGGAAAGGATCTTTGCCAGTTCTTCCATGGAAAAATCACCCGCATGCAGTGTCAGTTCCAGGAGATTTCCCTCCAGAGACACTCCGGCGGAAACCCTGGGCGCAGGCAGTACGTGAATGGTCTTCAATGCATCGGAAACAAACACTTCCCCCAGTTCCTGGATTTCTTCCATCCCTTTTGTCAAAAACTCGTAAACTGCGTCCTCGCCCTGGATCACCATCTCTTCCCGTATTCCGTCATAGGCGGTGCAGTACGGCATGACTCTGGAATACACAGCCATCTCCTTTTGCACATCCCTGCCCCTGGACATCTGCCAGATACTGTTGATATCCTTGAAAACATTGAATTTCTGTTCGCCATATACCGAATATAGACCGCAGGTGACGGTTCCTTTCTCGGGAAGATCCAGATAAATATGGAACTTCACCTCCGGCGGCAGATATTGCGCCAGTTCCGACAGTTCCTTCTTTACCGTAAACAGCCGTTCCAGCGCCGGAAGAAGATTCTGGCAGAATACCGGGTAATCCTCCCCGGCAATGGTACAGGAATTTTCCCTCCGTTCCTGAAGATAACGGAAAAACACCATGATCCCGGACAGGTCTTCATTCTTTTCCCTGTAAATATCCGCTCTCTTAAAAAAATACGTGCAGTCACGACCTTCAAAAAAGGTAAACTCGGGAACTTTCAGCTGCATAGCGTTCTGATCCCCACTCAGCTGAAGCTCCAAAGGCGGCATACCATCCAGCAGTTCTCCTTTTCTTGCCGGACTTGTCAGGGTTTCCACTGTGAATTTCACCTGTTCCAACGCTTCCATAAAAGAGTCCACCGTCCAGCTCTCGATGATAAGGTACCGGTCCGATTCGTAAGAATACCACTTTCCATAGGGCATCTGATGCACTCTGTTCTTCTCTCTGGACTGCTCGATCAGATGACGGACCAGGGGACGGCACTCCGGCGTAAACGCCTCCATACAGTGCAGAAACGACAGATTCACCCCATAGGAGACCTGATCCAGATTCAGGACCGCGGCAGCAAACTGCGAAATGCTTTTCAGCACATACATTCTCCCGATTCCGATCCGGAACTCCGCCCGTATATCGCGATACTGCAGCTGAATACTTGCTTCCAGCTTTACCTGTCCGTTCTTCGCATCCGGAAGATACAATGCCTTATCCCGCATCGCGTAACTTGCCATCAATTCCGCCAGACCGGGACTCGTTTTGACACTGCGCGGCTTCGTTTTCTTTTTGGGTACCGGGGCGGTAATACCTCCCGCACCTTTTTTCACTCCCATCTCACCCAGCAGTCTGTCCAGATTTTTCAACCCTTCCGCATCGTCTTTTCCGGCTTTCTGTTCCTTCTCCGCTCTCCTGGCTTTCCGCCAGTCGATGTACTCCATCATGACGGCGACGCAGTGTTTGCACAGGCCCCAGTATTTCTCATGGGCTGGACAGGTACACGTATCCGAGAGGATTTCTCCTCCCTTTTCATCCACAGCAATCTGAACCTGGTAGAAATTCCCGGTACTTCCCAGGACTTCCGCCCGGATTTCCATCTCTGTTTCTCCGTGTCCCCCTTCCTTTTCCTCCACACTTATTGTCCTTACGCTTCCGCTGCGCCAGAGCTGAAGCCCCCGGCTGTAACTGGCTGAATTTGTCTCCTGTCTGATATCCGCTCGCGTGATCATTTTTCTGCTCCCGTTTCTTTTCTGAAATGTACTCCATATGCCCAACAAATTCCTATCCGCAGAATCCTTTTCTCCGAACAGGAATATATCTTTATTTTAACGCAGATACTGTCTCTGTGTAAAGCCGTCTCCGGTTTTTCCGCAATGCGGCAGTGATCGTTCCGTTGATTGAATCGCTGCAATGTGACCTGCTCACAGAACTTTCCCCTGTTTCATGATAAATTAAACTCATCAAAGCAAACAACCACAAATCAATATAAATTTTATGGAGGTATTCATTATGGCAATTGAAAAAGTAAATGCTCAGAACTTCGAAGAAAAAGTAATCAACAACTCCGGACTGACCGTCGTAGACTTCTTTGCAACCTGGTGCGGACCGTGCAAAATGCTGGCGCCGATCCTGGACGAAACCGCAGCAGATCATCCGGACGTCACTTTCTGCAAGGTAGATATCGATGAGGAGATGTCTCTTGCCACCCAGTACCAGATCATGAGCGTGCCGACCCTGCTCTTTATCAAAAATGGGGAAGTGGTAAAAAAATCCATCGGTCTGATCTCCCCGGACGATCTGGAAGGCTTTATTGCCGCATGTAAATAAAAGGGATTGTAAAATTTCTCATTTTCGATTACACTGGTTATAGAAACGTAACAGTTCAGCCACTGAACTGTTACGTTTCTATGCCGGAAGTGTAAGTTTGGAAGTAAACTTCCAAATCTACCTTGATGACGCAGCCGGTGCGTCAGATGGAGGAAAAAATGAGCGAACAATCTTTTTCTATGCAATCTTATCTTGAACAATATTATCCCTTCTGGCCGCATCTGAATCCAAGAGAACGGGAACAGCTCTGCTCCTGTTCTCAGCTTCAGACCTGCCAAAAGGGAGATTTTTTATATTCCCACGACGATGACTGCCTCGGTATCCTGCTGGTCCTGAAAGGACAGCTCCGTATTTTTATCCAGTCCGGGGACACGCGGGAAATCACCCTCTTCCGTGTGGGAGACGGACAGGTATGTACCCTTTCCGCTTCCTGTATCATCCAGGAAATCAACTTTGATATCCAGATTGAAGCGGACGAAGACACCGAGCTAATCGTTACGAATGTGTCCTGTTTCCGTACTTTAATGAATCAGAATATTTATGTGGAGAACTATATTTATAGAGAAACGACGGAACATTTTTCTGATGTGATGTGGGCCATGAACCAGATTCTTTTTTCCAGTTTTGACAAACGGCTTGCCGGTTATCTGCTGGACGAAGCGCTCCGCACCAAATCCAATGTTCTGCACACGACTCACGAGCAGATTGCCCGAAATCTTGGAAGCGCCCGGGAAGTAGTTTCCCGGATGCTGAAATATTTTGAGAAAGAAAACATCGTGTCCCTCTCCCGTGGAATCGTGACGATCACAGATGAGAAACGGCTGAGATCCTGCATTTACGGAGAGAAACGGTGCAAATGCCAGGGACAGACTGAATGATATTCCGCGGTATCCTCTTCCACAGAAGAGTCCAGAGAACTTTTCTGTGAAAGGAAAAAAACTCTGTCAGCTTCCAGTCCGGAAGGTCTGACAGAGTTTTTGCATGCTCAAATTTCACTAAACGTATACTTGCTCTTCCGTCCGCTGGTAACTACCTCATAACATACGCTGCCGTCATCCAGCTCCACTTTTGAGTATTCACTGAGTTTTGTGATATATTTTTTCATGTACTCGTCGAGATCTTCTGTCTCAATTTCTTCCACATAGCTGTTGGACTTTCCGTGACAGCTGTCATACAGTTCTTTGATCATCTCATATCTTTTCATGCTTCTTTTACCTCCTCTGAATTTTCTGTCTTTTCAGCGACAACACCTTCTGTTATCTTCATCATATACCTTTTCCCTCCCACCGTCCAGCGATTTTTTTCGCCGCAGAGATGTAAAAAAACCCCGAAAGCCTTACGACTTTCGGGGTTTCTGCGCTTGGATACAATCTATTTTATTTAGATATTAAAATTCAACTAAAATTAGTCTAATACGGATGCAACACGGCCTGATCCTACAGTACGTCCACCTTCACGATACTTTAATCCCGTTTTATCTCATATTTTTTATG
>CABUPZ010000016.1 GCA_902493585.1 uncultured Fusicatenibacter sp.
GGGACTATGCGCCTGGTGAAATGGTACAGGAACGGTTCACAGGCATCCTCTGGGCGGCGGCACGGTATGTGGGCGTGCTGCTCCTGCTGTTTGTCTGCAACCGCATCCAGTATGTCCTTCTGCAGTCTACCGGCCAGAAGATCATCTATGAGATCCGCAATGAGCTTTTCACCCATGTGGAGAGCCTGTCCATGCGTTTCTTTGATCTGACTCCCGTAGGAAAGATCGTTACCCGCATCACCAACGATGTGGAAGCCCTCAACGACATGTACTCCAACCTTCTGATCAAGCTGTTCAAGAATCTGATCAAAATAATAGGTCTTGCGGTAGTGATGCTGATGCTGGATGTCCGGATGGCGCTGCTGTCCTTTGTACTGATCCCGGCAGTCGTGATCCTGACCGTAATCTTCAAACGAATTTCCCGGCGCACCTACCAGATCACAAGAACCAAGATCACCGCGCTGAATACCTTTCTTTCAGAAAACCTCTCCGGCATGAAAGTAATCCAGATTTTCAACCGGGAGGCAGAAAAAAACAATGAGTTCAAAGGAAAAAGCGAGGAACTGTACCGCGCCAACTACCGGGAACTGATGGTCTTTGCCATCTTCCGCCCCATGATTTACATGCTGTCGATCCTGGCACTTGTGATCGTACTGGCAGGCGGCAGCAACGGCGTGCTTTCCGGAACCCTGTCCATTGGAACACTGTATATTTTCCTTCAGTATATCAATACATTTTTCGAACCGATCCAGGAACTGGCGGAACAACTTTCCACTCTGCAGTCCGCCATCGCCTCCGCGGAAAAGATTTTTACCCTGCTGGATGTAAAGCCTGTGGTGAAAGATCCGGAAGAACCTGTGGAATTAAAGGAAATCAAAGGACGCATTGAATTCAGGCATGTATGGTTCGCCTACGACGGAGAGGATTACATTCTGAAAGATGTAAGCTTTACCATTGAACCCGGACAGAGGGTTGCTTTTGTCGGCGCCACCGGCGCAGGCAAATCATCGATCCTGAATCTGATCGGCCGCTATTATGATATTCAGAAAGGGGAAATCCTGCTGGACGGCGTGGATATCCGCAGTCTGAAAAAAGAACAGCTGCGCGCCGCCATCGGACAGGTGCAGCAGGATGTATTCCTGTTTACCGGAGATATCTCCAGCAATATCCGGCTGCGCAATGAAGAAATCAGCGACGAGACTGTGATGGAGGCAGCCCATGAGGTCAACGCAGACCATTTTATCCAGCGGCTGCCGGGACAATATCATGAAAGGGTTTCCGAACGGGGAGCCACTTTCTCTGCTGGTCAGAGACAACTCCTTTCCTTCGCCCGGACCCTGGCGTTTGATCCGACGATCCTGATTCTGGATGAAGCGACGGCAAATATCGACACTGAAACAGAACAATGGATTCAGGAGGCTCTGGAGAAGCTGATGACCGGACGGACGACGATCATGGTGGCACACCGCCTTTCCACGATTCAGCATGCGGATAAAATCATCGTCATGCATAAGGGCAGGATCCGCGAGAGCGGGACACATCAGGAACTGCTGGAACAGAACGGACTATACAAAAAACTGTATCAGCTGCAAATTATGTAAAGGGACGAAAGCGGCCCGGAGCCTTGGACGTGGGTGTGCGGCGGGCAGCTGAGGGTGCGGGGAATCTCTAAGCGTGCAGAAGCCCGCCCCACAGTTTCTCCCTGCCGCACGCTCACCTCAATCCCCCTGCGGGAATACTCCAGAAGATCCTGATCCGGACATACCCGCCCTTTCTGTGTTATCAGCAGGATTGTCGATCCGCCGAAAGCGAAGGTTCCCTTTTCCTGTCCGCGGCGGAACACTCTGCCCTGGCGGTGATTCTCGATTTTCCCCACCAGCAGCGCACCCACTTCCATCTGCAGCACCGTTCCGAAATTTTCCGTGCGCAGAAGGGAATATTCCCTGGTGTTTTCCTTGTAAACAGGAAATACATCGTTCGCCACAGGATTGACCGTATGAAATACACCGGGAATCCGGACAGATTCTGACTCCACACCCCGGTCGATATAGATATACCGGTGGTAATCCTCCACACTCAGCCGGAACACCCACAGGTATCCGCCGGCATAAGCTTTCGCCAGTTTGCGGTTCCGGAGCAGCCTTTCTGTCGTATAACGCGTATGTTTGATCTGAAACACAGACTTCTCATCAAGCTTTGAAACGCTGACCTTTCCGTCACAGGGGCTGACAAAATGCTCCGGCTCCATATCCACCGGACGTGCGCCGGGAAGGGCTTTTCTCTGAAAAAAGTCATTGTAAGATTCAAACGGCCCCTGTTCGTAATCAGACAGGTTCATACCGCTGGCACGGACAAACGGCCGGATCAGAAGACTGGAAGGTCTGGAAGATAAAATCTTTCCCCCCAGTTTCGACACCGCCGGCGTAACCAGCGGACGAAGCAGCAGTCTGCCCACGTAATGTCCGTACAGCCATTCCAGCAGCCGGTCCTGCGTGGAATTCTGTTCTTTGATCGTTCCATTTCTGTCGGCAATCCGATACATATTCTTTTCCCTCCCTCAGACACAGTGTATTAATCTCCACCAGCTCTGCCATGCAAACAGAATCACCAGTACCGCCGCGGCAATCACCGCCACCAGCAAGATCAACTCTCTGACCGAAGGCTTGCGGAGTTTGAAATTCGTCACAAACAACATTCCCACAACCGCCACCAGGAGATGTAAAAGCACTTTGAACGCCAGAGGGCTGTGAAGCAGCGGAGAGACAACAAACAGCAGCGGAAGCGCGATCGCCATGGAAGTGATCGGCAGACCCTGATAATACTTTCTCGCCTCGTCCGTCTCATTCTGGCGCTTCGCTTCCATCACATTAAAATATCCCAGCCGAATGACGCCCGCCAATCCATAAAAGACCAGAAGGATCATGCTGCCGATATAACGCATTCCCAGCTGATAGCACAGCACGATTGGAAAAACTCCGAAGCAGACCACATCACACAACGAATCGATCTGAATCCCGAAATTTTTTTCATCTTCCGTCCGTTCCTTCTTGGTCCGGGCAATCTTTCCGTCAAACATATCGCACAGCCCGGAAAACGCCAGGAAAAAAATCGCCCAGCGCACATGGCCCGTCGACGCGCAGAAAATCCCGGAAACCGCAGATGCAAAACTGATATAGGTCAAAATCACCGTGTAATCGTAAAACCAATCATAAACCATCCTCCTCATTTGTTCTTATGGAATAATAAATCTGAGCCACAACGGTAAACAATGCGCTGATCAGCAGCTGGCTGTAATATCCAAGCCCTCTGGAAAGCACCATCGCCGGCAGCAGAACGCCAGGAAAAACCGTTGAAAAAATGTTCAGGAACAGTGTCTCACTGATGCCCATTCCCCCCGGCAGCGGCAGCATATCCACGGAAACCGAGATCACCGCCTGCAGCAGGATCACATCCAAAAGGGAAGCGCCGTGCATCCGAAACGCCAGGTAGACAAACCATGTAACAGAAAACAACGCGATTCTCTGGAGAAATGTGAGAACGATCACATGAAATAAAACTTTTTTGTGCTCTTTCAGATAGGCCGCCGTCTCCCGGTAAACCTCCATAGAATCTTTCAGCTTCTGCCTGCGCGCTTCTTTCTTTTTCATCAGACGCATACGCTCCAGAAAATCCATTCCTTTCAAGAGCATGTCCTCCGCCATAACCGGATGAAAGACAAGGATCGTCATAAAAGCCACGCAGAACACATTCAGCGTCAGCCCCAGATAATAAACTGGCAGAATCCCCTCCAGATACCTGTGTAGAAATCCTCTTCCAAAGATCAGAATCCCCAGGCCGATCACGACCAGCACCAGCTTATAGGTAATCGTGACCACCATTAAAATGACCGTCGACACCGGTATCGGTATCTTCTCTTTCTTCATATAATAGATCTGCATCGGCTGACCTCCGCTGGCAGAGGGCGTGATACAACTGAAGAAAAATCCCACAGAGGAAAACAGAAAACAGATCCTTTTTTTCAGCCGGATTCCAAAGGAACGCATCATATACCAGATGATGATGGACTCTCCCCAGATAAAAAAGACCACCAGACAAACGCCGGGAATCAGCCATTTTATCTGTGAACTGCGGATAGCTTCCACCATCGCTCCGAGATCTTCCCCGTGGAAAACGCCGTATACCGTCAGTCCAAATACCACAATCAGAAAACTTACATTAAACAGCGCTTTCTTCTTCGTCTGCATGGAGCACCTCCTTTTTTCCGCGGAAGATCCGGTCGTTGACTCCGTCCAGAACTTTTCGGTAGATGCCAGACACCGCCGGAAGTTTTCCCACTCTCAGACAGATTTCCGCCAGCAGGATTCCTCCCGCCACATCCACGATCACATGCTGCTTCGTCGTCAGCGTGGAGACACATACCAGCAGAGCCATCACACAGGAAAATCTCCGGTACCATACCGGAAGATCCTCTCTGTCCCGAATTCCGATATAGCAGAACCAGCTGACCAGGCAGTGAATCGAAGGAAAGAGATTGTCTGCCGCATCCAAGGAATATACCCAAAGCATCACCTGATTCCAGAACCCGTCAGGCACCACTTCCGGCCGGATATTTGTGGTCGGAAACGCAAGATAAAAGACCAGACAGATGACTCTTGAAAGAAAATCTCCCGCAAAAAAACAGCAGACCTCCTCCTTCCCCTGGCGCGCGATCAGAATATAATTGACCGCCCAGAACAGATAACATCCCAGGTAAATGGCAGCCGACGGGGCGAAAAATGGAATCATCCGATCGATAGGTGTTTCAATATTATGGTGTATCCATCCGCCGGCAATGGCTCTTGCTCCGGCATACACCACCGTATTAAACAGAAACGCGAAAATCACCGCAAAATAACTGTACCGCGGCATCAACGCCGCTGTTCGTATCTTCTTTTTGTTCATTTTCTTCTCCCCTCTTTTTCAACACAAAATCCCCCTGATACGCTGACCGGGATTCGTGTTTCAATGACACGGTCAGTATATCAGGGGGATTCTTTGGTTACAATAGCCCCGCCTCTTTCTTCAAAAAACATTAAGAGCCGCTCAAATTTTTCGTTATCTTCCTTCGTTTTTTCTTGTAATTTCTCTAAGAATTTCTGATGTTTACGAAAGAAAAACTTAAATTTTTCAAATATAATTGTTACGGGTCAGCTACAGTATTTTTCCAGATATTCCTCCAGACACAGTTCTTCCTCATACATGATCTTCGCCGCTTCTTTTCCCACATAACGGTAATGCCATGGCTCATAAATAATGCCGGTCAATGCGCTTTTGTCCGACGGATACCGGAGGACAAATCCATATTTCCAGCTGTTTTTCATCAGCCACTTCTGTACCGGAGTATTCTCCTGCTCCGTCTCCAGTTCCGAATAACTGCTGTCCACAATATCCAGCGCCAGACCGAGTTCATGCTCACTGGTGCCCGGAACAGCCACAGTCTTCGCCGCCTCCACGGCAACGTCCTCTTCCGGATACCCCGCCCGGATCAGGCGGTATTCCTTATCTGCGATCAACGCCTCCTGCTTTTCCCTGGAACGCCAGGACGAGCAGATGACCGGATTCATCCCCTCCCCGCGGCAGTCGTCCATCATCTGCTGAAGCATCGGATAACATCTGGCGTCAACGGCCTGGCCGTTGCTGAGTTCCTCCAGTTCCACCTGATAATCCTCCGGAATCGCATTCCATGGATTAACAAGGATCAGATTCCATTTTTCAGAACAGGAGCGTATATGTGTAATCCCCTCGTCGCCGGAACCTCCGGCTGTCACAACTTCCTCTTTTCCAATACCCTCATCGATCTTCAATCCTACTGAAAACAGACCTCCCCCGTCTGCCTCCGCCACATTTTCCATATTCGCCGCAGCACCTTTCGTCTCTTCCCAAAATTCCTCTTCCGCGCGATGTTGTTTTATATTCATGAACTTTTCCACTCCCATCAAAAGCAGAAGAATCGCCAGAAACGCCAGCACGGTCAGTCTCAGATACAGAACTTCTTTTCTTCTCTTTTTCCTCAACCTCCTCCGTACCGCTTCTCTTTCTTCAAAGCCTGATGTCATTTCTTTTCTGTCCGGCATAACTTTCACCTCGTGATCCCTGTGATTTCGCATCTCCCCTGCCGCCCCTTTCTGAAGCTTTCAGGCAGATACGTTATTTACGTTATGCCCATATTTTAGCGGATTCTTTCCTACAAACAGCATGTTTCCGGCATCAGAACGCCATCTTTTCTCTTACAGAGCATCCTTTCTCCCGCATATGCCTAATTGATCTGATACCAGGAACCGTCCAGCATGGTCCGGAAAGGAATGGTCACCTCACTTCCCCTGCTGTCCTCAAACACCAGATATCCGGTCATGACTGTTTCATAAGCATCACGCTCCACTTTCCCATACACCGTATCCTGCAGTTTCAGCTCATAATATTCTTCACAGAAGCTGCCGACCTTCTGCATCATCTCCTGCAGGAATACTTCCCCTTCCTGGTAATGTTCCGTCCGGTCCGTCTCGAAACTCTCAATCCGTCGATTTTTCTCCTCATCCGTCATTCCCTTCTGCCAGGAAAAACTTACCACTTTTCCGCTTCTGTCATCGATCATCAGATTCAGGACATCCCCCTGAACATTGGAAAGCTGACATTGCCACAAAACGGCTGCGGTACTCCCCTTTGCGTTTTCATCCAGAGTATCACCGTCTTCCTCATCCAGCGTCCCCAGTTCTGTTTCATCCCAGTTCCCCTGTATGGTATCATATTCACGCTCCATGTCTTCTGCCGCATTTTCCCAATCCCCGGTATCGGTTTCATACCCCCAGGCATCGAGATTCATATCCCCGCCACTGTAATAGGAAATAGCAATCAGCGGATATTCGTCATGGTAAGAAAAAGAACGCATTTCCACAAGTCCCGCGTCCGCCAGGCTTTCCAGTGCCCTCTGCTCCAGTTCCTCCATCTCCGATTTTTCCCGAACCACACCGTATTCCAGTTCAAAACTGGTGTACCCGCTGCTTATCAGCTGAAGCACGTCTGACATCTCTTCCATGGATTCCACCTGAACGCTGTCCGTCTCAAATTCCGTCGTCTCCGTTTCCAGCCTCCGGTCTACCACCGCTGTCACTGCTTCCGGGGCAAAAAATCCAACGATCAGTATCCCCATCGTCAAAAACGTGGAAGCAATCATCGTACCAGCTTTCATAGACGCCCTCCCTTCAATTCCGCAGTCACTTTCGTTCCCCTGCCTTCCTGGCTCTCAAAATGCAGAGAACCCTTATGAAGCTCCGCAATCTTCGCGCAGAGTGTCAGACCCAGCCCGGCGCCTCCCTGCCGCCGGGATCTTGATTTGTCCACCCGGTAAAAAGCTTCTGTCAGACGCTCCAACGATTCCGCCGGAATTCCCGGACCATTGTCCTCCACGCGGAGCGTACATCCCTCATCGGTAGTCTCCACGGAAACTGTCACCTCTCCGCCATCGGACAGAGCCTTTCGTGCGTTATCCAGCAGATTGACCAGCAGAGAACGAAACAGATCCGGCTCCAGCATACAGCGCCCTTTCCCGCAGCGGCAGGTCAGCACAATCCCCTGCTCCCGATACCCCGGTTCCAGATGTTCCACCATATCCCGGACAATCCGCCCAGGGTTCTGTTCGGAAAGAACAATTTCCTCCTGGTCCGCAACATAGATATCCAACAATTTCAAAGACAGGCGCTCCAGCCTTTTTCCTTCCGAAAAAATATAATTCGCCGCGTCCCTGCGTTCTTCCTCCGTCAGATCCTGGCTGCGCAGCAGATCCGCATAGCCCAGCACCGCCGTCATCGGCGTCTTCAGCTCATGGGTAAAACTGCTGACAAACCGCTCCTGGCGTTCCACCGATTCCTTCAGATCCAGAATATTCTGTTCCACCTGTCCCGCCATCCGGTCGAAATCCTCCGAAAGGCGCCCAATCTCATCTCCGGAACGGATTCCGGACCGGTAGCTGAAATTTCCCTGGGCGATCTCCCTGGCTCCTTTGGAGAGTCTGGACAACGACCTGGTCAGAACCAGAGCCATCGTATAAGCCAGAGCCGCGCATAATACCGTCATTCCAAGGAAAATCCTCCGGTACGCCTCCTGCTGCTGCTCTCTGGTATGATAAAGCATGGAAATATTGTGTGCCATATCCAGATACAGCGTTCTGTCCCCGGCAAGAAAAGCGCCGGAAAGCTGGAGATACCGCTCCCCGGCGCCATCCTCAAAATAAGTGACCGCGCAGTGCTGGGTATCCACCGTTCCCCTGGAATCTTTGAAATACTCTGCGGCATCCCCGCTGCTGTACAGCCTGCCGTCCTCCGAATACAGACTGATCGCCGACCAGGAACCTCCCTGATCGGAAAGATGCCGGAAAAGAGCCTGAATCTCCTCCGTGCTGGACCACGTCTCCAGTTCTCCCGTCATCTGCAGCGTATAGATCAACATCCGGTAAGAATTCTTTGCCGCTTCCTTCTCTCTGTCCAGGCCGTCCTGGAAAGAAATGGCAATCAGCGCGCTGCTCCCGATGCCGAACAGTACCGCCATCAGACACAGCATACAGAATGTAATCTTCAAACGAAATTTCATTCGCGAACCTCCAGCCGGTATCCGACCTTGTTGACTGCCTGCAGTTCCCTGGTCCATCCCGTCTTTTTCCTCAACCTCTGAACATGCAGATCCACCGTTTTGCTCCCATATTCAAATTCTCCGCCCCAGACTCTCTCGTAAATGGTTTCCCGGTAAAGCGCCGTGTTGGGATTCCGCACAAACAGAAGCAGCAGTTCATACTCCTTCTTGGTCAGAGCAATGTCCTTCCCGTCCCTCTGCACCCGCATGGAACGTGGATCGATCCGCAGACCGCAGACCTCAAGGACTTCCTCTGTCTTTTTATAGCGCCGGAGCACCACATCTACCCGCGCCAAAAGTTCGATCACCTCGAACGGCTTTACGATATAATCCTCCGCACCCATCCGCAGACCTTTCACTCTGTCGGTGACGGAATTTTTCGCCGTAATAAAGATCACCGGGATTTCCAGCGGCCGGATATACTCCATCAATTCAAATCCGTCGATCTTCGGCAGCATCACATCCAGCAGGATCAGGTCATACATCTTCTGCCCGATCTTTTCCGCCGCTTCCTCGCCGTCATAGGCACAGTCACAGAAATATCCCGCCTTCCTGAGGCTCATCTTCATCAGATTTGAAATCGGCGCCTCATCCTCCACGATCAGTATCTTGATCACTCACAACTCCCCCTTCCGTCTTTCCTCTGTCGTAAAGTTTTCCTCTATATTACCTCCTGCCGGCATCAAAACGGCATCAAAACATTGGAAGGGCGCGTACCCGCGCCCTCCGATTCACATCATATACAGTCCCACAAAGACCGGCATGGTCACAATGCAGACCAATGTCGTAAAGATATTGATCGCCCCGGCATATTCCGCATCCTTCTGATACAGCTGCGCAAACTGCGTAATCGTAGACGCCGCCGGCGTCATCGTCGCCAGCAGAGTGATCAGCAGTACCTGTTTTCCGTCCGGGATCAACGCCGCCGCATGACTCAGCTTGATCAGAACCAGAACCACCGCCGGGCAGAAAACCATCCGCAGAAATACCACCAGATAGATTCGTTTATGTGCAAACAGCTGGCGGAACGGCATGCCCGCCACCAACATTCCCGTGATCATCATAGACACCGGTCCGACCATATTCCCGACGGATGAGATCGTATTGTCCAGGACCGCAGGAAAACGAAGTCCTGAGAACAGCAGGAAAAAGCCTACATATACCGCGATCATATTGGGATTCAGCAGGATTTTTCTCAGCTGCGGCTTCTTTTCTCCGGAAAACAGCAGCTTGCCGTGAGTCCAGACAAAGACAAGCTGAACCGACAAAAAGGCGCTGGAGTAAATGACCCATTCCTGCCCCAGCACACCGGTCACAATGGGAATGATCAGATTTCCGGCATTGGAATAGATCACTGAGGCCACTTCCACTTCCGTCATGGCAAAGGTCTTTCGAAGCACCACGCAGAAAATCATCAAAAGGACATGAATCACCAACGCCGCCGCAAAAGCCAGCAGAAGCCCCGCCTGCACTTCTTTTTTGAAATCCACCTGGAACGCATGGACGATCACGCACGGCATCACCAGGTACAGACAGATTTTTGACAGAACCACACTGTCTCCGGAGCGGAGAACTCCCGCCCGGACAATCACAAACCCAAGGAGCATCATCAGAAACAGCTCCGCAATTTTTTCCATTAACAAAATACTGATCATACCAAAGTCTTTCCCTTTCCGTCTTCCTGAAAATAGTTTCTCTTATTATAACTTCCATCAAAGATCTGTGCAAGTGCGCAGCCTGTGGGATGAAAGAAAAAATAACCGTCCAGCAGGATGAACGGTTACAGAAAAAAACGCCGGATGCTCATGAAACAGTGATCGTTTCATAAACATCCGGCGGCTGGATCTATCATCTCGCCCCTGCGGACACCTCCGCCATCCGCGCGTGTCTGTTTCCGTTTTTTCAGCAGCGTTCCAGAACAAAGGTATGTACACTGTGTGCCGGAATTTCGGCTGACAGTTCTTCCTCTCCATAGCGGAAACGGAAAGTACGGTCACGAT
This sequence comes from uncultured Fusicatenibacter sp., assembly GCA_902493585.1. Lineage (GTDB taxonomy): Bacteria > Bacillota > Clostridia > Lachnospirales > Lachnospiraceae > Fusicatenibacter. Next base: position 10,662 of record CABUPZ010000016.1, read on the forward strand.
TCATATTGCTGCCTACGACCAGTACCAGGGTTCCGTCCGGATTTTCAAACGCCAGGGTATTGGTGGTCCAATGCCCTTTGACACCCAGATATTTCGCGCCTTTTTTGATATAACGGGAAAAATGTTTCATCAGGTAAAATTCCGGCTGAAGTTTCAGCTCTCCGGTCTGTGGATTTACGGTGCAAAGGGAATTCTGTGCCCATCCCCAGGTGGAAATCCCGCCTTCCTGCAGCGCAAAATTCCAGTAGGTATACCGTTCCGCTCCGTGACGGAAGTAGAACCACATCTGGGCAAAAATGTATTCCATGTGTTCCCAGGTATTGCGCCCGTCTCCGCATTCACTCTCGGTATTCATATAGCGCAGCTCCGGATAGCTGGCGGTGATCTGCTCCATCACATGCTTACCGCCCCACTGCAGCCCTACGCCAGTCAGATACTTTCTTGCCTGAGCATCTTCCAGGACTGTGTTTGCGAACTGATCATAATGCTCTGAGAACGGCGCCGCCATTCCCTGCATCATGAAATCCACAAATGGCCCGTTGATGGTTCCCAGCCACAGTTCCGTATCCAGTCCCGCCTTCTCAAAAGCCGGTCCCAGATAGTCACGGATAAAAATCTCCATATTTTCCCCGCTCCACAGGCAGGATGGAAATTTCTGATCAGCCATCGGTTCATTCTGCACATGAACCTGCTCCACCTTGACCCCTTCCTGCGCATAGGCCTGAACAAATTTTACAAAATACTCCGCATAGGCTTTGAGCACCCGCTCTTCCATACGGATCACGCCGTAATTATAGGCCTTTTTTGTCTTCATCCAGGTCGGCGGACTCCACGGAGATGCGAAAAGGGTCAGTCCCTCCTGTCTCTTCTGCGCTTCTTTTACAAAAGGCAGCGTATACTTTTTATCTCTTTCAATGTTGAAATCTTTCAGCTCATAATCCCCGTCTGTCTCATCACAGCTGTACCATTCCAGGCTGAAATCATTGGCGCCGATAGGCACACGTCCATAATTAAATCCACAGTTTTCGCTGCAGAACAGCTCATCGAGAAACGCTTTGCGGCTCTCCTCCAATGTCAGCCCAAGAGCCTCCCATCCCAGTTCGTTAAAACAGCCGCCAAATCCCAGTACGGTCTGCTTCTTTTCCCCGGTCAGTTCCAGCACATCATCCTCCTGCACCTGCTGACCGGCGTTTTCTTCCAAAGTCCCGGCTTTTCGGATCTGAAGATCCTCCTCCTGCCAGCAGTTATTTTCCTGACTTATGATATGTATTGCTTTCATCTTTCTGTCACCTGCTCCTTTCCTTTTTGATTCCTTTCTGTTTTTTTCAAGCTCTTTTTGCCTTTTTTGATCCTTTTCCATCTTTTTTCCGGATTCCTTGTTCCGTTTTCTCTTTACCGCTTCTCTTAAGTGATATCTTACCATATCCGGAATCCCGGAAACAGACCGGATACCGTTCAAAAAAGCGGTCGATTTTCTCTTTTTTCTATCTAGGTGCCGTGGTATAATCAAAACAGACAAACGCTAAAAGCTTCTCATCGGCAGGCAGATGGACACCTCCAAGCAAAAACTTCTGGAGGAAAAGCCCTAAAATCAGAACACCGGGGAGCAGGACAAAGAAAGATAGCAAAAGAAATACAGAAAGAGAAATGCAGAGCAAGAAATACCGGTCAAAGGAAGCGGAACATCATGGAAGATAAGAAAAAGAACGGCACCTACGAGATCATTCAGGTGCCGGAACATACCAAAGTACGTTTTGGAATAAGTACAGACAACGGAAGCTATGTGCCGAGACACTGGCATCCGGCCCTTGAGCTGATCTGCCTGTTGGAAGGGAGCCTGACGGTCCTCACCAACGGCCGGGAAGAAGAATTCCACGCCGGACAGTGCGTCCTCATCAGCCCCAACATTCCCCATTCGACCAAATGCCTGGATAAAAACAGAGCGATCCTGCTTCAGATTCCACTCTCTTTTATGGAAGCCTGGATTCCGCATATTGGAGACTATTACTTTCATATGCCGTCGGTACCGTCCACGCCACAGGAAAGAACGCGGCAGGACCGCCTGAAGGAACTGCTCCGCCAGATGCAGATCGTCGACGATATCCGGCCCCCGGGTTATGTCCTCCGGTTTCAGAGTCTGCTGTTTGAACTTTTATTTCAGCTCTTCCACAGCTACGCTTCCTGCACTTTCCCGGATACAGTGGCCAGAAACACCCGAAACCTGGAACGCCTGGAACCGGTGCTCCAGTATACCAAAGCCCACTACCGCCGCCCGATTTCCATCGCCGAGATTTCCGGTGTTGCCTGTCTGGAGGAAGGATATTTCTGCCGTTTTTTCAAAAAGCAGATGGGGATGACCTTCCTGGAATACCAGAACCAACTCCGTCTTTCCTGCATTTATCAGGATCTGCTCTCCACCGACGACACGGTCGCTGCGATTCTGGAACGTCACGGCTTCACCAACTACAAACTTTTCCGCCGGATGTTCCGGGAGCAGTTCGGCACCACGCCTTCCAGGCTCAGGAAACAGAGTAGATAAAAAGCTTAAAATGAGTTGAAATCAGCCCCATCTCCGAATTGGAGATGGGTATTTATCCTTTTATTCCTTCGTTATGACATAGGTCTGCTTCTTAAAATCAACCATGACCGAGGTTCCGTCAGAAAACGTGGTCTTCTGTATCTGCGGATTGCCGTCCACAAACTCATGACGTACCATCTCACATTTTCCTACTTTTTCATGAAGATCGGAAACAATTTTCGATCTGCGGATGTCCTCCTCCAGCTTCATTTCCACATTTCCTTCGAACGCTCCGTCGATATTCGGATAAGCCGCATCCCTTACAAGGTAAGGCGCCCCTCCGTTCAGCAATGCATAGAGCATGTAGTCTTCTTCCCCGCTCACCTTCTCCATCATCCAGGGCTGGATCACACAATCATGATAGACAAGGTTATAGAGCGGCACCGATATCGCCTGTTTGGGTGCTCCCGGAACACGCATCATAAAATCATACGGCGCATAGTGACAGAACACCTGACTTGCCGCTGCCCAGTCATTGACCTCTTCTGAGCTCGGCAGAATCCCGTTTTTCATAAGATATTCGAAACAACGCACACGATAGTCATAGCAGTCTCTTCTTGTCATGCGGTGCATCGGGTGATCACACTCATCTCCCTCATTGCAGGTGAACACATCCAGATATGCACAGTCTAACTGGATTCCGTGTTTTGCAATTTCCTGAAAATTTCTTTTTACATAATACGGAGCCTGTGTCGCACAAAGGTAAGACTGCGGTCCTCCCGCCCATCTCTGATGCCGCGGAATCGTTCCATCCGGAAGACGGCACGCAAAGTTTTCGTCAAAACTGGGCGCTGCCAGATAAAAGTCTCTGTACTGATCGTGAATTCCAAATAAATACCCGCATTCATGCATCGCATCCGCCAGGGCTTTCATCCCTTCCCAGCCGCCTGCCGCCTCACATGCCGGCCCGTATCCATAATCCGGATGGCAGTTGTCATAGCCAGGTTCTGCCCAGCCGTCCAAATGAAGATACAGTTTTTTCACACCCATCCTGTGAAACTGCCGGATCTCCTGTTCTCTCTGAGCAAACGTCGTCAGGTGATTATTTTTCTCCGGGTTCTCCGGATCATAGAAATCCGAGTTTGGCTGTACAAAAGTTTTGATCCCTCTGTGCAGAAACGCACAGCCGATCAGGTCGTTGACCTTCGGGTTTCTCACTGCCTTTTCTTCCAGCGTACGCAGCTTTCCCTGCTCGTCCACCTCATTTCTGTATGCTTTGCAGATATCGTTGTAATCGCAGTCATTGAAAAAGGTATATTTTAAGACACGCCGCTCCCTCATTTTGCCAAGACTCGGCTCAAAACGGACGGAAACCCTTGTGTAAGGTCCTCCTGCCGGGTGCTCGGCCTGATATCCGGCATTCCAAGGAGTCACACACACTGCAAGGTATCCTTCCCGTTCCCTCACCTGGGCAAACCACGGCATATATGCGCCCGCTGTTCCAAAAAAGCCATCAAACACCGGTTTCTGCAGCTCCGTTTCCCATGTGTTGGGAATCAGCATCCCCTGCTGTTGTGTCAAAAGGGTATACCAATCGTTTCTCTTCTCCGAAAACTCCATCGGACCCGGCCAGAAAACTTTCTTCACGTCCAGTCCTTCTTCCTGAAGCGGAATCCATTCACAGCGCACATCCCCCGTTGCATCTTCCACCCAGACAAGGGTCTGAAACTCATATGGTACCAATTTCCCGTCTTTTTCAAATCCTCGGTAGGTACTTAAAATTCCGTCACCGGTTCCCAGGCGGAACGGTTCATGGCTGATCTCAGACGCATCACGAAAAAATACATTTTCTTCTGCACATTCCATGTACGGAGCGTAATGTTCGTCCCATCTCCATTCCCGGCCGCCCTCTTTCTGAAAAGAAAATGCCAGTGTATTCTCATCCAGCTGAATCCGCATCCCGTTTTTTTCGATCTTTATCATATAGGTTCTCCTTCCATCAATTCACTTCTTGTGAACATTATACAATTTTAAAGGGCAATGTACTTGTCCTTTCATCCGTTTCTCTTGTCTTATTATCCTGATTCTGCTATGATCATAAAAAACACCCAGTTATCGTGAAACAAGGAGCAGCTGCCATGACTTATGTACCCACCCCACTGAAAAAAGAAATTGTCATTGATTCGATCATCACCATACACTACTTTGAATATATGCGGGATTTCGTCTTCCGCGGAGAATCACATGATTTTTGGGAATTTCTTTACGTGGATCGCGGAACGGTCCTCGTAACTGCCGGAGAATCAGACTTCCAACTGACGACGGGAAATATCATCTTCCACAAACCGAAGGAATTCCACGCAATTCGTTCCATCGGAAAAAATTCTCCAAACCTTATGACAGCCTCTTTCACTTCCTCCTCCCCTGCCATGAAACTTTTGGAAGGTAAAATCGATACGCTGTCCATTGAGGAGCGAAACATTCTTTCCCACCTTCTGGGACTTGCAAGACAGTCCTTTGCAACACCTCTTCATGTTCCGTCCGTGGAACAGATTCTGCTGAAACCGGATCTTCCCTTCGGCACGGAACAGTTACTCGGCGCTGATCTGGAACTGCTTCTCATCTCTTTGATCCGCAAACCGACAAGCCCTTCCGTCCGACGGATTCAGACTTCTGCTTCCGTTTCAGAAGAAAACTCCAGGGAAAATCGTCTCGACAGGATTCTTTCCTTTATGGAAGAACATATCTGTGAACAGCTGACGGTGGAACAGATCTGCAGCGCCTTCTCCTTAAGCCGTTCTTCCCTTCAATCGTTGTTTCATGAGGAAAAAGGCTGCGGAGTCATGGATTACTTCATTCACAGAAAGATTGATCGGGCAAAAGAGATGATCCGGGACGGAACTATGAATGTTACGGAAATTTCCTATTTCCTTTCCTACAGTTCCCTGCAGTATTTTTCCAAACAGTTTAAGCAGATTACCGGAATGTCCCCGCAGCAATACGCTTCCAGTGTAAAAGGATTATCACAATCTGCACAGGGTTCGTTCATCAAACCCAAACTGAATATGGCGGCATTACCATTTTTCTGGTAAATGCCGCCGGTATCCCTCCCAGCCAGACTCTTGTTGTTCAGCAGTTCACGGAATCCTTCGCTTCCTTTCCATATGCTTCCAATATTTTCCGGAATCTTTCATCTCCCCGAAGAAAATCATACTCTTCCTGTGTTTCTGCTTCTCGTAGGAATGCCTGAAGATATACCTCTCCTAACCCATCACTCAGCCCGGAAGCGGATTTACTTTCCGCAAGCCTGTAATACAACGGCGATTCGCTGATATTCCAGGGCTTCTGGGACTCATCCAAAATTTCTTTGATCCACTCAATACTCTGATCTACTTCCTTTCTGTACAGAGAAATCAAAAAGTGGGGAACCTTCCTTCCGTAATTCCACAGATCAAACAGCAAAACCATTTGATCCGCAGTCTCCGCAACTCGCTCTGCTGTCTGATGATTTCCTGTCTTTTCTTCAAGCTCAATCAGTTGATATAAATAGCTCTGGATTTTACTCCCAAGCTCCATAATTCTTCCTTCGACTAACAAAGCCGCTGCATCATTTTCTCCTTCACTCATATAAAGATTTATTTGTAACAGCTTTTTGTCAAACTCAGCATCAGGGATCTGTTCCATTCGTTCCGCAGCTTTCTCATAATCAGAATCATTGATTGCTTCCATGGCGAGCGCATAAAGAACCGCATATCTGATTTTTTCATCCTGACTGCCGCTCACCTGCTCATACCAGGAATCCACCATTTTTTTGTATTCTCTTTTCTGTTCGGGATCAATCGCAGACAAGACAAGAGAACTGTTCAATACCGTCGCCGCCAAATAGATCAGCCGATCACAATGGGGATATTCCCGGATTTTTTCTGCGGTTCGTTCAAAAGAGGAAACGATATTTCCTGTTACCGCAGACTCTGTAATCTCATTGATAAACATACTGATCTCAAGATCCGTCAGATCCTCCTGAAAAGAAAACAAAGTATTCATATCAATCTTCAAAAGCCTGGCAAGTGCCGGCAATAAGGAAATGTCCGGACAGGTACTGCCCCTTTCCCATTTGTTTACCGCAGGAGCCGTGACTCCAAGAGAATTCGCAACCTGTTCCTGGGTCAGACCTGCATTTTTCCTGTATTCCCTGATCTGTTCACCAATCTTCATAACCCTCTCCTCCTGTATCCTGTACTTTTTCTTCCTCCGCTGCGTTACTGTTTCGCAAACTGCTACCGTGCAAATTCTTATTTTACAGATTTCTGCTCTCCTTCACATGATTTCAGCAAGTTGCAGAAATAAACAACAAACCATGGAATTTTGACTATTTTTATTATACTTACACTGTTCCGAATTAACAATTGAACAGTTGTTTCATTTCCTGTAAAAAAAGTAACTAGCATTCAATTTTTTCTCTCTTGGGATGATTCGGAAAACCATTACCAAACATGCTCTAAGCGAAAAGATGTAATGGTTTTGACAGGAATCTGATGATCAAAGTAAAAATATGGCGGCATTACCATGTTGGTAAATGCCGCCCGTTAAACACGCAGTACTCTCGCAAAAAGCAATTTTCAAACACGCTCTAATACTTTTTTGTAATCAGATCATAACTCTCAGAAATCATCCGCCGGATCTCCTCGTCCGGGATACTGTCATCCAGAATAATGGAATTCCAGTGTTCTTTGTTCTGATGATACCCCGGCAGCACAGAGGGATAGGTATTCCGCCAGAAATCACGCCACTGCGGATCAACCTTCACATTCACCCAAATCTGACCGTTACGCTCATAGGTCCAGGCAAATGCCCTCTTATTTTTCCTATATCGCAACAGCACCCAGTTGTCATCATGAAAAGGCGTATCAATATAGGTATCCGGCAGGGTAAGACCATAATCCAGGACTTCTTTTCTTTCTCTCATTGCATCACCTCAACGGTCCGTTTCTCTTTTAACGGACAAATACAAGAATTGATATTGTCAATAACCTTTGAAATACCAGGTCGGTATGGAATTACGCATATTATCGTACCAGGGAAGCACGTCTTTCGCCTGGTTCAGCATCGTGTCCACTTCTTTCTGTCCAAAAGGAATAGCCCAGCATACAGCACTGAGTGTGTTACTCGAAATATAAAGCGCCAGCAGCTTCCAGAATTCCAGCGGCACATCGCCGTCAAAGTATCCGTTTACCATACCGGATGCAAAGATAGGCGCTTTCTGGGTACACCATACGATACGGTTGAATTCCTCCCACGGATCTCCAAAATCGTATCGGTCAAAATCAATGATCTGCAATTTCCCGTTCCGGTCTATCATCATATTGCCGATGTGGTAATCGCCGTGCTGAAATACCTGAGGTCTGTCTTTGAGCAAGTGGCGATTCTCGTTTATGTAATCGATGAACGCCTGTCCATTCCCATATTTTACAGGACATTCGCCGTATTCCCTGATCTTACGGTCCATCTTTCGATTGAAGCGGATCTCCCAGTCCTCCTGCGTTTCAGGCGCCGGTATGGAATGAATCTTCTGCAGGAGGTGTCCTGCTTCCAGACCATATGCATACTGTTCCGTATCAAATAATTCCGGAATCCGATCCTCGGCGTCCTCACCGTCGATCCAGGTCTGAAAATATATATACCTTCCTCGCACGTTCCAAACTCTACCGGTTTGCGCTTTTGTCAAATGGGGTGACACGAAGCAGGTATTTTGTATTGTCCTGCGTTGTGACACAGAATTTCTGATCGCAGGACCAGCCTTTGTTTACGGGGTGTTTGGATGTAAATTTCATATGCGGCATGGTTTTTCCATCCTTACATCTGTTCCTTGATTTTCTCAATCAATTCCAGGTCCGCAGGAAGCCAGTCCACACTGTCCAGTTCCTCCCTGGACAGCCATTTTGCCGCTTCATGCTCCTTCAAAACCAGATCCCCGGATACGATTTCCGCCCAAAAACAATCCATGGATAAATGAAACTTCGGATAATCGTACTCGACACAGGTTATTTTTTCTCCCACCGAAATCTCAGTGTCCAGCTCTTCCCTGATTTCCCGGATCAGTGCGTTCTCAGGTGTTTCCCCTTCCTCGATCTTGCCTCCCGGGAATTCCCATCCGTCTTTAAATTCCCCGTAACCACGCTGGGTGGCGAAAATACGGTTTTTGTCCCGGATGATGGCTGCAACTACTTTTATTGTCTTCATTCTCTTTTCCTCTCTTTATGCTCCAATAATATATTGATAACTATCGTCCCGAACCGGAATATCCAGCCGCCATTCAATTTCAACTGCGGTTTTGGTTGTATTTGCCATACAGAATTCTTCTGCATTTCCAGATGCGATCATTCGTCCCAGATAATAAAATTCTTTTGATATTTTATCATCTTTATTTTTTCGTACAAACAAATGGACATCTATCCCTCGTTCTTTGGCGTGCAGGAAGTTCTGTACATCCTCCGATTCCAACGTCCTTCCTGATTTGGAAATTGCAATCAAAGTGTTAGAATTTATAAAATGATCCTCATAATTTGTTGTATCACTGATATCGTCCGATTTATCATAATTGATAAATACCGGCAGCGTCTTTGTTTTTTTGTCGTACTTATAGCCTCCGATATTCAACGGTACCTCATTATTTTCCCATTTTAACAACCGGCACACATCCTCGTACGTATACTTCTGATACAATACAAAATCCGTATCCTGATATCTGCTGCTGTAATTTGCCTGATATCTTGCAATCCCGAATTCAACCAACTCTTTTACAATATCATAGAAATCCGGATTTTTCAGCATACTTTCAAAACTTCTGGAAACGCCGTAATCGGTTCCTTCTTTTTCGATGAAGATGCAGGAATCATACGTCTTTTTTCCTGCTCCAGACGGAAATTCATTCGTCATGACATTTACAAGATTTTTACGCCCGCATGAGTCCATGGAAATTCCGTAATCCTGTTGAAGAGATTTTTACATTCTCTCTAAAATTCCATGGTGATAAATCATAAGACGTCTCAGCATTTCCAACTCCTGAATCCGCTTGCCAGACGCCAGCTTCTTGGATATAAATTCAACGACTTTTTCTTCTTCCTTTGACAACCATATCTTATATTCCTTCTCATATTTTACAAGAAACTTGTAATACGATCCAAGACTGTTGTTGTCAAAAATGCACCCCACCTCATGACTTTCATGGAGTAGCTTGTTAAATCAACAGATAATATAAACGGGGAGGTTCTCCCTCCCCTAAAAATTTTTCTTAAAACTTACACAAAAAACTTGACAATCCCTACGATGGGAAGCAGCGGCAGACAGAGGCTTTGATATACCTTTGTTCCGCAAATGACAAGGCTGGCAGGCCGTGCATATCCGCACCGACTGCCAGCCTTTTTCTGTCGCTTATGCTGCCCCGCAAGGGGCAACCTTTCCTGCCAGAACGCCGCAACCGTAGCCACACTTTACGGGGCGTGCTACAATTCCGGCTGCCATCTGATCCACAAAGGTATAACACACTAGACTTTCCGAGGAAAAGTCGTGTGCCAACAGGGATGCTACTCGCCCCTATTGGAAACCCAGAGCCAAAGGAGCTATGCCCCTCTGGACACCCCTTTATGTTCGTGCAGAGGCCATCTATCCCATCTGGGGCTGTTGGATTTTTCCTGCCCGAACATGAAACCGTCACACAGATTTAACAGCTTATTTGACCTCAAATCTGTGTTCTGTTTCACTGTTATGATGCTACTATCTGAACCGCATTCTCACGAATCTGATTTATAGTTGCTATCAATGCGGTTCTAGTCTTTGCATCAAACAGCTTAATAAAGCTAACAGGTTTGTCAAATGGCGGCTTTGTAAGTTCTGAAACATTTTCCATATACCCGTTTAGCTCTATGTGATTGATGATTTTTTTCACAAAGGCAATCTGCTTCTGATTTAAGGATTGGTCGTTGATAAAAGCAGAAAATGCCTGCATGGCCGCCTCGTGATCCAACTTGGCAATTTTACGAACCAGCAGACCAAATGGCGTGTCGCCAAATTCGCGCTTGTAATCTTCTTTGCTCCCAAGTTCGCTTGTCAACACTCGTTCCAGCTCCTGATAATCGCCCGCAGCCAACGGAATATTGTGGGTCAGCTTGTAAATAGCCAGCGTATTTCCGTGCTCATTGACATAGCGGTTTACTTTGGCACGGTAGTCTTCAAAGTCATACGCTGTATCCAGTTGAACTCCTTCCTGGCTATCTATAATTGGATCAGTAAGTTTGGTAATAATACGTTTTTGCCCTCCGTCATCTTCGTCCAAAAAACGAATCAAACCACGAAGCTCTTTTCGAACCTTTTCAAACAGCAGAATATCATTGGCGTCCCAAAAGGCATCGGTATGGATTTCCTGTAGAAGCGGCAGCTTTTCCTTAATCTGCGGAATATTCGCCTTGCGCTCCAGCAGAGAAGCAGTGTCACATAACTGCTTTTTGGCATACTTGAAAGCAGGCATCTGTTCAATATGTGCCAATATCAGCCCGTACATAAAGTTATCAAAACGCTTGGCGAATTCATCCGTTTCTTCCGATTGAACAAGCGGTGCAATCTGTGTCAGCAACTCGCCTTTATCACCCTCACTGATAGAAAGAAAGGCATCCTGCTTTTTATATTTTTCCACATACTGCATCCGCAATTTTACGGAAATCAACTCTGGGTTCAGCGCTGTAACTTGCTTATGGCAGGTTTCGACAAGTTCGTTTCGCCATAACTGGTAGATTTCTCCTGCAAAGGTGCTTTCTTGCAAAGCCATAGCAATTTTAATCTGCTTGCCGAAAATATTCTCCGACAATGTCTTTGTTTCCCTGGCTTCATATCCTTCCTTGTGTTCCCGGAAATATTCAAAATTGCCGCAGTAATCGAAAATCAAGAAGCGCCGTTTATCTGTATATGCTCCATCAACCTGATCCACGCAGGATAAGCCCTTACACAAACGGGTGCCACGGCCAATCATCTGCCAAAACTTTGCCTTAGAGCGCACCTTCTTAAAAAACACCAGATTGACGCATTCCGGCACATCAATACCAGTGTCCATCATATCCACGGACACGGCAATATGCGGTTCCTTATCCGGCTGTTTGAAATCATCTATAATGGTCTGAGCATAACTGTCGTCACAAATCACGCGCTGGGCAAATGAACCGTGATACTGAGGGTAGAGTTTGTTAAACCGCTCCAGAATGAATTCAGCGTGACGTTTATTCTGCGCAAAGATTATGGTTTTACCCAACCGATCTCCACCTGTGACCTTGATACCACGCTCCATCAAATCCTGTAAAACCATGTCAACCGTTTTCTCATTAAATACAAATTTGTTCAGAGCTGCGGACGGGATAAAATCCGGCATCATGCCATCTTCGATGAAGTCATCTTCGTAACGCCCTTTGTCTTCATCAGACAGGTCATCGTAGGTAATGCCTTCATCCAAAAACTTTGTTTTGACCTCATAATTATAGTATGGTACCAGCACATAGTCTTGGTAGACCGCCGTTTCATAATCATAGGCGTAAGTAGGGACACCATGCTCCATCTCAAAGAAATCATAGGTGTTCCGATCAACATCCGTTTTCGGCGTAGCGGTAAGGCCAACCATCAGAGCATCAAAGTACTCAAAAATCGCCCGGTATTTTTTAAAAATACTCCGGTGACTTTCATCAATAATGATTAAATCAAAATGTGCCGGAGTAAACAACTGGCGGCCATCTTTGGATTTCGTATCATCAATGGCGTTGAGGATAGTAGGGTAGGTGGAGAACACGATGCGGGTGTTCCGGTCATCCTTGTTGGAACACAGATTGCAGAGGGACATATCCGGCAGATACCGCTTAAAGTCATCCCTCGCCTGCTTGACTAGTGCGGTGCGGTCAGCCAAGAAAAGAATATTCGTGACCCACTTGCCGCGGCTGAGCACATCCGTCAAACTGGAGGCTGTCCTCGTTTTTCCCGTACCAGTTGCCATTACCAGAAGATGCTTGCGGAAGCCCTGTTCAATCTGCCCGCAAACAGCACGTATAGCCTCTTTTTGGTAGTAGCGATCTGTGATTTTATCATCGATGGGAATGCTCATCAAATCTTGTCGTTCCGTGCGGCGGTTCATCAGCTTTTGTAAATCTTCCTTGCTGAACACTCCACTGACTTTGCGCTGGGGGCCGGACTGGTCATCCCAGTAATAAGTCTCAAAACCGTTAGTTGTGAACATCATCGGACGGCGACCAAATTTCCGTTCCAAACAATCCGCGTACAAAACCGCTTGTTTCCGCCCAATATTAGGGTCTTTGCTGGTGCGTTTGGCCTCGATCACTGCCAGCGGAAGGCCGTCTTTGCCAAACAGCACATAGTCGCAGTAGCCCATCTGGCCCACTACACCGGCCATACCCTGTACAGGATATTCCTCCTGCACATCTGCATCGGTCCCGTCGAATTTCCAGCCCATGAATTTCAAATCTACGTCAATATAAATTTTCCGCGTCTGGAACTCAGACAAATCTTCTGGCTGGAAAGATCGCTCCTGCTGATGCTTCTCTTTCTCAGCAGTATATTGGGCTGACATCTGCTCAATTTGTTTGCGTAGCGCCTCGATCTCTGCTTCTTTTTCGCCCAGTAGGCTTTCCTGCTCTTTGATTTTCCGAGTGTCTACCGCTACTTTTTCAGTAGGAATCAGACTTTCGTCAAAGACACGTTCCTGATAATCAGAACCATAACAATAATCGAGCCACTGGACAAACTCAAATAATCCTTTCAAGGAAGCAAGGGCATCACTGGACTGCACGCTCCGTTCTGTATGTACTGCCAAATTCCCCAGCTTGATGATGAAAGGCAGCTTGCCCCAGGTATTGGAATCTACGGCGAAACGAAAGGACGGTTCATGGATAAGGGATTGCAGGTTATCCTTGTAGGGCATCTTCATAGTCTTATCCGCCGCATAGACCCACTTAACCGCCAGCTCCAGCGCCTTTCGGCAGCCGACAGCACACATGGCAGGAGCAGAGGCATAAATTTTTTCGGCTTCCGCACAGGCAGGGGCAAACAACTCATATTCTTTTTTCGTTCTGAGAAAGCCAAAATTCGACATCATAACCACTCCTGTCTAATGCTTTTTTCAAGGTACTGGAAAAATCCAATGCACTTTTCTTGACGATATTTTGATTTGTCGGTCTGGGCGACGAAGGCGGCAAACTGCTTTTGTAGTATTACTGGTGGGAAAGGAAACACCATTTCAGCTAGTTGTCCCTTACTTAATATCCCTTTAAGAGCCATGTTAATAGTTCGATGTATCACTGGTTTTGACAATAGCATAAGCCAATAAAGGTAAAGCACTTCATCTTCATTGGGAACAATGGCGTTAATTTGTTGGTTGAACGCTACGCGGCGGTCTGCTACTGCTACGTTCCCTATACAATTAATACTGCCTGCAATACAAGTCATTAGCAGGCTACCTGCTTCTACAAATCTACATTTCTGGAAACCAATTTCCGACAGATATTCTTGCGCTCCTGTTAAAAATGTATACGGAGTATTGATATTATCAGATTTGATCCATTCAATAAATTCTCCGTAATTTTCCGTTTCAGCACGTGAGGGCGTGTTTCCTGTGATGATTTTGCAACGGCTACCCAGCGGAATCATTGTCCAACCTTTCGGGTTGCTTATCGGATCACCAAACATCTCGATAAATCGGGATTGGCAATCAGCCGATGTATTTTCTATGAGAAATCTTTACATTGTTTTGATTGACCATCGCATATTGCATAGTTGTATCAATTTTTGCGTGACCGAGCAATCTCTGCACCTGTTCAATCGGCATTCCTTTGTCGATTGCGCGCGTTGCTAGTGTACGTCGGAATTTATGCGGATGTACTTTAGAGATACCTAATCGCTTGCCCAACTCACGCAGTCTAATCTCAACGCCGCTGATCTCCAGCCGATTAAAGGGGCGCATTAACGAAACAAACAAAGCGGGATTTTCATCTGTTCTGCTATCCAAATAATTTTTCAGATGAATTTTGGTGCGGGCATCAAAATATACAGGACGTTCTTTGCTCCCTTTGCCAAAGACCACGCACTCCCGATTCTCAAAGTCAATATCGGCGCGATTCAACCGCACCAGTTCTCCGACACGCATTCCTGTTGATGCCAACAGGTCAATCAACGCCAGATCACGCAGGCAGCCGCACTGATCCCGCATGATTTCCAACGATTCATCTGAATAGGTTTCTTTGACGGTCTTGCTCGATTTGATTTTGTGAATCCGGCGCACAGGACTTTTTATGATGTAGTTTTCGTCTTCCAGCCAGGCAAAAAAACTGGAAAGAATTCGCCGTATGTTATCAATATTCCCCTTGCTGCATTGGCTTGCCTGCTGATAATCAGATAAGTAGTTGCGCAAATCATCCGTCCTCATATGCGTTACGTGCAATGTGATCGCAGTAAACATTCGCAAAATCGTAGTGTTGTAATACTTTAATGTCTTTTCACTGCATCCCTCCACACGTTTGGCTGAAATGAACATTTCCAGCAGTTCCTTATTGGTTTCTTTCTCCTGCAACCGTTCCTCTTCGGATGAAGGGGAAATTTGTACTCCCCAAAAGCAGTGCGTCAGCACTTCTTGTAATTGCTCCATCTGCGAATTGTCCAAATAGGGAAGCATTTTCCGTGTGATTTCGGTAATCAGTTGTTCTTTCATAGTGGTACACTCCTTTTGTACCACCATCCTTCACCAGCTAAAACTCAGCCAAAATATTTCTGCATCAGTGCTTTTTTCAGTATTTCCAGCTTGTCAAGGCTCTTCTGGATTGCCAATTTTGATTTGTCGGTCTGAGCGACGAAGGCGGCAAATTGATCTTGCTGCTCTATCGGAGGCATATACACCACAAAAGATTGTACATCTTTTTGATTGATACTGGCTTGATTGACCGCCTTTTTTGCTCGTCTTAAAATTTGCTGATAAATAAATTCAGAGCAAAGCAGTTTCGTAATGTAGACCGGATGAAATTTATGTTCATCTACATGTAATCTCATCATATTTGACTCAAAAACCGTATTTTCTACTAAACCTTGAATCAAACCGCACTTGCCGAGATATTCAATGCTATTAACTCGATTGATAACAATATCATTTTCATATAGCGAGTATCGCTTCAGCTCTATTTCTGAACAAATTAGCCGCTTTAGTGATGAAAGATTCGACACCTTGCCCTCATAAAAACTATCTATTCGGAGAATAGGTATACCTGTTCCATCTGATGTATAATCGGATTGAGGCTTATACAGCCCATTCTGCGGCTCGATTGTCAAAACTGATCCCAAAATCACTTTTGGCAAGTTATGTGGATTCGTCATTGGATCACCAAACATCTCGATAAATCGGGATTTCACCAATTCATCCAGCTTGTCCAGCTGACGGCGGCGTTTGGCAATCAGGTCGCCGACTTTGTCCAGAACCGCCGCAATTTTGCGCTGTTCGTCAAGAGCCGGAAGTGGGCACTCTTCATTCAGATATAATTTTACTTGCAAATTGCGAATACCAGTGGTCTTATTTTGCAACAAGTCAGTTCTACCAGAACAATGGAGATTCCACATAAAATAAAATACATATCTTGGGATGGCTATGGCTTGATTTACCCGCATTGCTTGGGTGAAATTGTTGCACAAATATATACTCTCTTCAATGGATTCATCACAAAACACTACCCGTCCAACCGGCGTTTTTTCTGTTCCACCCGATTTTTCTAAGATGATGTCACCACAATGGAGCCTTTTCTTTTCCACTTTGGATTCGTTGATACTGCGTACCACCACATCATCATAATTGATTCTGCCTTCGGGTGTAAAATTAGTAGTTCTCAATACTTTGGTACCAGTCTCATTTTCAGTACATTCGCTGCCCCATTCACCAGTGATTTGGATTTCAAAAACATCCCCCAACCTCGCCATCACAACATCTCCTCCAAGTCCGCCAGCCCTGCGGTGATCTCCATTTCCAATTCATGCAGGTCAGCCATAATTTGTGCTGTAGACGGATACTCCACAGGTACATACTCCACCTTTTTGTATTTATTGATGGACAGGTCATAGTCATTGTCCGCAATTTCCTGTTTCAGCACAAAAAAGCTCTGCTCGGTGCGCTGGCGACTGGCTTCCTTATCGAGATTATGAAATCGCTCAATGATGTCTGGAATGTCGTTCTCTGAAATCTCACTGCGCTTGTCATCTAGCGAAAAGCCATCGGCCTTCATGTCGTAGAACCAGACATTTTCCGTGCCACCCGCGCAGGTCTTGGTGAACACCAGCACTGCCGTGGACACGCCCGCATAGGGCTTGAATACACCGGAGGGCATAGAAATCACTGCGCGCAGCTGATGATTCTCCACCAGTTCCTTTCGGACGGATTTGTGTGCTTTAGAAGAACCGAACAGCACGCCGTCCGGCACGATGCAGGCGCATTGGCCACCTTTTTTCAGCATCCGCAGAAATAGCGCCAAGAACAGCAACTCGGTCTTTTTCGTGTTGGTAACAGCTTTCAAATCATCATTGATGCTCTCAGCGTCAATGGTGCCCTTAAAGGGAGGATTCGCCAGGCAGATAGTATATTTATCGCAGATTTGGTTCTGCTTGGAAACGCTGTCCTGATAATCAATTTCCGGGTGCGTAATCGAATGGAGCATCAGATTCATTGCCGACAGACGCAACATGGTGCGGTCTGTGTCAAAGCCAGTAAACATAGGGCCGGAAAAATGTTCCCATTGTTCATTTGTCATGGTATCTTCATAGTGGCTACGGATGTACTCTGCTGAAGCTACCAGAAAGCCTGCCGTTCCGCAGGCCGGATCACAGATGGTATCCTCTGGGGTGGGCTGTAAAAGTTCTACCATCATTTTGATGATATGCCGGGGAGTACGGAACTGACCGTTTTGACCGGCAGTGGACAGCTTCCCCAGCATATACTCGTACAGATCGCCCTGCATATCCAAATCGGAAATGTCGTGCTCATACAGGTCGTCCAAGCCTGTAATGATTTTTTGCAACACCTGGGGTGTGGGAATCAGAAACATGGCGTCACTCATGTACCGGGCGAAAGCAGTATCTTTTTCCGCATCATTCTCGGTGTTATCTACGATTTCGATCATCTCGCCATGCTCCGTGAAATCAGGCAAATGGCCATGCTTCATGTTTTTAATAGCAGGGAACACCCGCTGGGAAATGACATCATAAATGTCACGCGGATCGTTATTTTTGAACTTGCTCCAGCGCATAGACTGTCCGATAGGGGACTGGGGGAAGATTTTATCCATCTTCTCGCCGCTCATGTTCTCAAATTCTTCTGTTTCCAGTTCTTTTTCATCAAGAGAACGAATGAACATCATGTAGGTCAGCTGCTCAATTACGGTCAGAGGATTAGTAATGCCGCCAGCCCAGATGTCCGTCCAGATTTTATCTACTTTATTTTTGATTGCGCCTGTAATCATGCGTCTTTTCCTCCGTTTTCATTATCAGGAACAAATTCCATAACATCGCCAATATTGCAGTTTAATACTTTGCAGATTTTTTCCATGCTTTCCATTGAAACAGGCGCACCCTTCCCCAGACGTGCCAGAACATTGGTGCTGATGTTTGCACGGTGCATCATATCGGTTTTACTTAAATCATGATCGATCAATCGCTTCCAGAGACGATTATAGCTAATTGCCATCCTGCACCTCCTGATATTTTTCATTTCTAGTATACTTGATTTTGCACTAAAAGGCAAATAAAATTCACGAAATGGTGAGCCATAAGACTGCGAAAAGGGCCTAGGATAAACTCCCAGGCCCTTGTGTAATAATTATGTCATTTGAAAATGCTTCAATGCCTCCATAATCGCCGCCTCTTTTTCCGGTGGACATTGCGGTACTTTGGCATCTTCCTTCTTTGACAAGTTATAATTTTGCCCCACATCCAGCCCGCACTTGCGCTTTATCTGTGAGATGTAGAGGGAAGACACCTTCAATCCAGAATGCTCCAGCACATACGCTTTGATCTGCTCATAGGTCGCGCCCTTCTGGAAGCCAGACATATCTATATCCTCCAACGAGAACTCCACCCGTACTTTCTTCGAGTCGATTTCTCCCTTGGAAAGCAAAACAACCGTCTCGACATTAGAATCATTGTCCAAACTAATATTCATATCTTCCTCAATGATGGGAAGCTTGAACTTGATAGATTTCAGCCACTGCCCATTAGGCTGGCGTTCCGGGTAAATCTGGATTTCAGAAATTAGAGATTCCATGATCTGCCGCTTTTCCTGTTCGTTCATCACTGCATACAGTTTATCGAAGTAAATCAATACCTTATAGATATTGTCTCCGGTCAGCTTTTCTGCTTCAATCGACATTTTCTTTGCTCTGGCAGCAATCAGCAGATTCTCTGTATTCTCAATCTTATCATACATCTTGTAAAGACGGTCATCAAGGTCTGCCTTACACTTGATATAATGTTTATCGTCCGGATCAAGGGAATCTATTTCTTCCATCAACCTTGATTTTGTAGAATAGCTCTGTCGAAGCTGCTTTTCATGTGCTGCAATTTCCTGTTCGATTACTGAGGTATCTACCTTCATATTGATTTTTTCCTGCATCATAGCAGCGAATTTTGGATTGCTGACCAACTTGGCAATGACTTCTGCAACAGCATCATCCAACAGTTCTTCATTGACCTGCTTTTTATAATCACATTTATGTCCACGAGTCATAGTACGATGTTTACAGCCATAGTAAAAGAAATCCTTGTACTTTGTCCCATCTGCTTTATGTTTGATGCTTTTATTTCCGTACATCCCAGCTCCACAAATCGGACACTTCACAATACCGGACAGCAGATGAATCTTATTATCTTTTCCATGATTCACTTTTTCGTATTTTTTCGCCTGTGCCAGTAACTTTACCTGTGCTTCATGCCAGAGTTCTTCCGTTACAATTCCCTCGTGCAAACCATCGACCAGCAAATAATCATCCTGCTCTACAAGTTTATAATCATTTCTTGTTCCATGAACTTTTTCTGTTCTGCGCCTGCCATAGGCAATTTTCCCACAATACACAGGATTTTTCAGTATCCTTCTAATCAAGGAAGCATCGAATAGCGGGTTCTTTCCGTTTTGTCGTTGGATTTTATGGATACCATGATTTTCAAGATACTTTGCCAGCCCATTTGCTCCCATATCGGTATGCACATACTGGTCAAAAATCACACGGATTGCTTCAGCTTCTTCCTCATTGATAAAGAGCTGCCCTTTTTCCAGACTATACCCATAAGGAGCAAAGCCCCCATTCCATTTACCTTCACGGGCTTTCTGGATTCTTCCCTCCATGGTCTGCACACGGATATTTTCACGTTCGATTTCTGCAACTGCTGACAAAACAGAAATCATCAATTTCCCGGCATCCTTGGAAGAATCAATGCCATCCTCTACACAAATCAAATTCACACCAAAGTCCTGCATCACCTGCAAAGTGGAAAGAACATCCGCCGCATTTCTTCCAAATCTGGAAAGCTTAAATACCATAACATAGGAGATACCGTCTTTTCCAGATTTAATATCTTCCATCATCTGATTGAATTGAATTCTGCCTTCAATAGATTTTCCGGATTTACCGGCATCTTCATATTCCCCAACAATCTCATAATCATTAAATTCGGCAAAGGCTTTCATTCTGGACTTTTGCGCATCCAGAGAATATCCGTCAATCTGCATGGCAGTAGATACTCTCGTATAGATATATACCTTTTTCTTTTCTTTTTTCATATCACTATCCTCACTCACGCCATAGCAATGACACTATTATGTATTCTTACTCTGAACGATTTCTCCAGAGTAAGTTTGGACATATTTCTCACGTTTATATTGTATCATGCAGCGGTCTTATTTTCAATATCTGCATCATTTGAAATTTTTTGAAAACAGGCACTCTTATCCAGTTTTTCTATTCTATTTGGATCGGGCAAGTTATCAATGTCCAAATCCGCTGCATACTTCTCAATCAGATTTGCCAATAACTCTGCAAAACCGCTCCATTCATCTACCATAGGCTACCTCCATAGAAAATGCCAGACAAGGGATACTGGCAACGAAGCCCAGCAACGAACCTCGAAAAACCTGTAATCCACCGTCTGGCTTACCATTCTCACTTTTCATATTTTCTTGTAAAATCTTGTTGCTTTCGTTGTCATAGCATTATAAAGGGGACGACAGTTCCTAAAACTCCTTAATTTTATGGGCTTTTATCGTATCTGCATCCCTGTTTTCCCGGCAACAAACCCGGCAACCAAATAGCAATCAACTCCGCAACAAGCCATATAATTCAGGCGATCCACTCCTTTGGCAGTTCCAGCTGACGGGCTTCTTCCTCGCTCAATTCCACAAATCCATCTTCGTTGCCAGGTGTTTCGTTGCCGGATGACACCCGTTCCCAGCCACGCTGCCGACCATATCCAGCAAACATCCGTGGATTGGAGAAAGGCTTCCACCCGGTCACCAGCGTGTTCATGATCTCGTTGATGTTGTGCAGCTGCCAGCGTTTCGGCTCCTCAAAGGTGTGCTCCAACGCTTCCTTGAAAAGCTGTTTGGAACAGACCATAGTACCGGTATAACTTTCCAAAAAGCCAGCAATCATACCGGCTTCTGTGTCCTCCGGCATAAAATTCTTTTGAACCTCTACCAACTGTCTCTGAATCGACTTGCTGAACTTCATGGAATATTTTCCGCTGCGGTAAATGGTCATAGCTTCCGCCCACACCTGTAAGAGATAGGCTCTGGAATCCGCTTCCTTCTCCAAAATGTGAACATCCGCTTCCTCCGGATATACCATGATAGGCAGGAACCGGCGGTTCCCAGCTCTGTCCAAAGGCAGAAAGTCCAGTGTATTGGAAGTTCCGCCAAATACGCACTGCCGCAGCCGGTCTTTGGGCTGAGTCTCATAAGGTGTTCGGTAGGTTTCTTTTTGACGACTGATAAAGGAACGAATCTCTTCAATGCTTTTGGCATTGCTGGTTGCCAGCATTTCCGACATCTCAATGATCCAGTGTCCTTGCAGCTTAGCAAACACCTTGTCATCATCCAGTTTTTTCAGGTCATCGGAAAACCACTCGTCCCGAATGGCAAGCAAACGGAAAAAGGTGGATTTTCCGGCTCCCTGACCGCCTACCAGGCAAAGCATTTCCTCATACTTGGAGCCGGGATGAAATACCCGATGAATGGCTCCCAGCAGGAAGTGCTTCAGCATTTCTTCCACATAATCGCTGACCTCCGCCCCCAGGAAATGATGCAGACAGAAACGTATGCGTGGCTGCCCGTCCCACACCAGAGCATTCAGACAATCCTGTATGGGATGGTAGCAGTTGTCATTTGCCACAATAGACAATGCCGCCAGCATTTTCTTCTCGCTGGTCAATCCGTAGTTCTGCTCGAAATAGAGAAGAAGATACTTCACATCTGTATCCGTCAAAGCGCTGGTGGTTCTGCGCCATCCCAGATTGCGGACAATATCCACCCGGTCAGTCAGCAGGTTCAGCCGGATAGCATCCCGCAGCAACGGGTCATAGCTGAATACAGTCTGACAGTTTTGAATGGTGTTAGCGGGCTGTCCTTTTTCCGTTGTTGCAAGTTTCTCCCGCACCTCATCAACACTCATCTCAGGCAGCAAAGCATCGGCGGTCTCCATCATAGCCTGCCGAATGTCTGGCGGCAAACTCTGAAATTCGCTGTTCAATTTTTCTCACCTCTTTTCCATGCTCCGCAATTAACGCCGCCCGTTCCACAATGCTGCCGGTCAGCAGAATATCCAGCAGATATTCTATATAGGATTGTTGCTGTAAGGCTTCCACAAAGAATGGGTGCAAGGTATCTTCCGGCTGTTTGGGAGCATATTCTGTTTTCCAATGTTCCAGTAAATGCAGATAGTCACACAATACCCGAAAACATTTCTGTTCTGCCTGATGGTATCGCTGTTCTTCACGGATTTTCATCCTGACCGACTTCCTGTCTGGCGGATCATGTCCTCCGGCATCGAAACCGACAGAGAAATCTTCTGCCAGCTTCAAAGCCGCTTCCTTACTGCTCAGGTCAAATAGGCGAGAAGTAAAGTCAATCACATCTCCGTCCGCTTGACAGCCAAAGCAGTGGAAACGCCGGTCAACCTTCATGCTGGGATTCTTATCATCATGGAAAGGGCAGCGTGCCATTCCGTTCCGGCTGACCGGAATGCCATAAAATACCGCAGCGCTTCTGGTGGTTACATTCTGCTTAACTGCTTCAAATACATTCAAAAATTCCACCTCCAGACATAATAAAAGACACCCAATTTCGTTCTAAAATCAGATGCCTTACAACTCCATATCCCGTTTTTTCTGTTGCTGCTTTTTCCTGTTTTCTTCCCGCCGGGCGCTGTCCTGTTTGGACTGGTTCAGAAAAGCGATAATGGATTCTTTTGCCTTTTTCTGAATCTGTTCCTTGCCTGCCTGTTTAACCTCCGGCTGCATCAGTTTCTTCTGAATTTTCGTCATCGCAGACTGCATAGCGTTTTTGATTTTCACGATGATACCATCCATCCGGGCGGCAGCATATTCCCGTTCCTTCTGCGGGGCTTTTCGCTCCGGTGAAAGCACCCAATTCTTTGCTTCCTCCACCAACCGAATATCTTCTTTATGCGTTTCCTGACGGACAGTATCGGTCACGACTTCCACCGCCTTGTCATAGGCAATATCGGAAACCTCACCCACCAAAGCTTCCACATCCTCGATTTTGAGTGTCAGTTCCTCCAGCTTCTGTTCCTGCTGGACAAGTTTTTCTTTCTGTTTCATCAGGATATAATCCTGTTTTTCCCGATACGCCCGACCACCATAGGACGGTTCCTGTTCCAGATGAATCCCATGCTTACGGCTAATGTCAAAGAGAAGTGTTCGGCAAACCGCATCAAAGACCTGTTTGCGATTGTTGTTCTTACCTTTTGGTTTGGTTGGATCGGGCAACTCAAATCCCAACTTCTCCAATGCCTTTTCCTGCTGGGGACAAAGTTCCCCATACCGATTTTCACAGTCAAACACATGACGTTCATGGATGTGGGGCGTGCCCTCGTCCAGATGCAGCGCCCAATCCAAAATGTGGATATTGGAACCAAATCGTTTTTCAAATTCCTCATAAAATTCACTGACAATAAGAGCCAGTGTTTCCGGCGGGGCAGATTCCTCTATCGTCCCAATCTGATAGATACTTTCCTCCGGACAGGTCTTATTGCTTTTCAGCAAATCTTCCACGGTGCGATTGCGCTCGGTGTGCCGTGTTTTTTCATTTCGGGCGTTCTGAGCATCCACGTGGTCGGCGGAATGCTCGTAGTAATACATCCATTCAATTTCTTCAAAGCTGAAATCCGTCTGTTCCGGATTTTCCCGGAATTTGTGGATGCTAAATCCCCGGTAGCAATCCCAGTACACGTTTTGCTGTACACGTTCAGCGTCAATGTGTTCACTGTTTTCCACATCAAACCGGCGGTCATTATGCCGGGGATTATATGTTCCATGCTTGCCGGAACGTCCGTTGTGCCGTGTCAGTTTCAATTCTTTCCCTCCATTTCCACTCAATTTTCCGCTGGGGCAGAAGCGGCGGAGCCGCCAAACCTGCGGATTTCTGCGTCAGGTAATACCCAGTACGAATTGACGCAAAGCATCAACTCTCCCTGGGCAAGGCGTTTCACCCTTGACCCGATGGGGCGGCTGCCCGCCAATGGGCGTTGCCCCTTGACCCCAACAAAGAGCTGCGCCCTCTATACTCCTACCGGATAACCTGTTTCAAACCACTGGCCAATTGGTTCTCACAGCTTCTCCGTTTTCTAAGAACGCTCCCCCCAGAGCCTTCTTAGAAAGTTTCAGGCGATAACCATTCACAAATATCGTGAACTATCACCGCCTGTTCTC
The DNA here is from genome assembly GCA_902493585.1 of uncultured Fusicatenibacter sp. Classification (GTDB taxonomy): domain Bacteria; phylum Bacillota; class Clostridia; order Lachnospirales; family Lachnospiraceae; genus Fusicatenibacter. The sequence continues at coordinate 35,188 of CABUPZ010000016.1, forward strand.
GTATGCCGGTACCTGCATACTCGATTTATAAATTGCCATGGCAATTTAATTTTGCAAATGAGCAAAACAAAAACGACCAACTTTTCACGGTTGATCGCCTTTGGCTTGGTCATTTTTATAATAACAATTCTGATTGAACATCATCAAGGATATGCGTCTTGACGATTGTACTACCTGCATACATCAGATATTTCACACCGCTTGCCACTGCCATTTCCTCCGCAGCTTCTGCTTTCGCTCTAACTACTTCATCATCAATTTTATTATCTCCCTTGACCTCAATGAGCTGATAGGAACCATCAGCCATCTTCGCAAGGAAGTCTGGATAATACTGTCGAACCCGCCCCGATTCAGGGTCATAATAGTAAACCGACAAATCGCCTTGATTAGAAGTAAACATCCCCGTGAAATACACTTCACGAACTTTATTGCTCGTTATATACTGCATGAAACATTCCTTCTCTGGAATGGAATCAAAGCAATATGTATCTGCATGGAAACTTTTTTTGATTTCTTCTGGTGTAAATCCTTTGTATTGATTCGTAACGACAAGTTCATCCTTTGCAGAGAACTCATAGTATCCGGCATCCTTCGGTTCCCGAAGTAGCACAACTTCCCGATCCTCTGTTTTCTTCTCTGCGGTCACTTCAAACAAAGCATGGAAAACTTTGGGAATAATAATATCATGCAGTACCTCGTTATACTTATTAACTGCGTCCAGAATCACATCTACTCCATCTTCCGCTTCATTCAAGATCTTTGAAGCAAGAACACAGGAAATATTTAGGTATCGAGCAATTTCTCCCGTCAGGGAAAAAGCACTATATTTCATATTTTCCTGAATTGAATCAATGTTTGTTTCCTTAACAGTCGTATCTCTGGCAATACTGTCACGCTCATACATAATGCTGGCATACCTCGACAAATCCGCATCCACCAGTCCAAAATCAACTGGCTCCAAATATTCTTTTTCATGAACGGTATATTCATGCCAAACACGCTTCAGAGTAATTGTCTTTGGCGGAGGTAAGACACGCACCTGATATTTGTGGCGGTCATCTTTGGTTGGGTTCTTAATATCCTTGATTTCCATGTTGAAGTTCTTATGAAGCTCATCATCCAAAGTATCATAATTTTCTTTAGACAGGAAAACTGTTGCAGTCAAGCGTTCGTCCGTAATAGCACGAAGACAACGCATAGTTGCCTGCAAGACAAATATCTTTGACTTCGGGCTACGGTACAGAGCAACACCAAACAAAGAGCGACAATTCCAACCTTCTTTACCTTTTTCAACGAGAACAACGAACTGTTTCTCATTTCCCTCGCTGCCTTCAACATCGAGATTATTGAAGTTACGAATATCTTCGTCTTTTGTATATTTGGGATCTCCGACATTCAACAAAATGGCCGAAATAGGAATCCCCAGCTTCGATAAGATTCTTTCAAGCGTCGGAACTACTTCATCAACTGCTTCGTCAACACCTGATGCATAAATTGCCAGCTTCGGCTTTAATCCCTCAAAAGTTTTTTCTCCATAACGTTCCCAGAACTTTGTGACCACTGCTGTCAGAAATTCATCACTCTTAACATTTTCAAATCCTATCGGATCGGCATCTTTCAAATATCCATTCCAGATAGATTCTCTTAATCCATAGGCATAAACAACTTCCGGAAGGAGCTGATTTTTCACATATGGTGTTCCAGTATAGTTATAGCAAGCAACGATAGAAGTGTTGTCTGCCAACAGATTAATAGTATCACGCAGACTGGTTTTGCTTGCCCCGCTGGAACGAATCTGCTTCTCCAAATCAGCACCAAAGAGATGATGTGCCTCATCTAGACGGCAAAGTTTTTTGAATCTCTGATTATCCATCAGTGTGGAGTCATCCCAAACATCATCATCGTCATCATTTCCGCCATAAACTGCTGAGAGTAACGAACCGGAGCCATTGAAAAGAACCTGTCCTGGTGTCTCTGTTTTTCTTTTTTTCTTCACGATAATCTTCTGCGTATTTGAGATAATGATATTAAAATCAGAATCATCTATTGTGTGAAGAATGGTTCCTGTTTCCTCCAGAAAGTGAAACTTAATGTTGGAATCCAGAACCCGTGCATACTCCGGAGGAACAACCTTCGTTTTATCGAAAGTCATGATTTCTCGGAGTGATTGTAGTACAGTTTTATCCGGTGCAAAGACAAGAGCGTTATGACAGAAGCGTTTGTCCTTCGGATATTTCTTTGCAAGCAGAAACTCATAGAAAATACAAGTTGCCATCAGAATCGTTTTACCCAAGCCCATTGTCAAGGCATAGATATAGTTTGGATAGCTCTCACAGTATTTCTTCATCTGCTTAAACAACACATCAGTCTGTTTTTCTGTTAGGTCATCACCCAGACGAATCTGACCATCTCTTTCCAATGCATAGTAAGATGCATCAGAGAAACGATTCTTTCTTTTTCTCCAGTCATCAAACATCTCATAAACCTGCTGATTATTCATAAATTCTTTTACAAACACATACATTTCCAACGCTTCAAACTGTGGTTTTCTAAGATACGCCTTTGCATTTTCTTCTCTATCATTGTAGGAAAGAAATTTTCGTGTCAGATCATTATAACGGGAACGGATTTTACCTCTGTTCTCGGTATAGTAATACCATAGTTGTTGATTGAAGGAAAAATCGGAGTCATAGGCTTTTGCCATTTAATGCACCTCCGTTTCCAATGATTCTGAAAGTAGATCAGTAATCTTCACTTTAACAGTTCCCGCATATTCCGGAATCGTGTAGACACCCTGCACCATTTCATTCTTGCCCGGAATATCTATAACGGCTGGTTGCATAACTGCACCGTCATAATTCCAGTCTATCATGATTGAATCTACTAACTGTCTCCAGTCCTCAACATATTCTTTCTGAAGAGAGAGTTTCTGCATCAGATTCATCGGATAGAATGCACGCACAACCAACTTATTACCCTCATGGACAATTTCAGCTTCTGACTCCCGCTTTAACTGTAAGTCTTCCTTATCACGCAGAACATCCAGAATCTGAATATCCACTTTGTAATCAGAAAGCTCCTGTTCCAAGTAACCCTTCAAATCCGGCTCGTGTCCCATACAGACAATCGTCATTCGCTCTACCGGCTGATTTGGTGTTTCTTCTTTTCGCTTTTCGTAAGAATTGTACGGCAGATTAGCAAGTAACTCTTTCAGGTCGGCTTTCGTTGCAATACGATTTACCGGCATAATCTTGACCATTCTGCCATCCAATTCGCCATCCCAAACCTTGCTCTGCGGGAACGGCTGAATCTCTAATGCTTCTATCAACAGGTCACGAGCTTCTACCGGATTTCGGAAGAAGTCATAGTTATTAACATTATAAACTTCAAAACCAGTGTATTTCCCTTCTGCTTGTTTCTCACTATTCAATTCAGCAGCTACGGAAAGTAAACGTTTTGTTGTAGTCTGGATTGCCCCCAGATTGATATCGGCACCAATGAAGCGTCTGCCAAGTTTCATTGCTACTGCCTGCGTAGTTCCACTGCCCATGAAGCAGTCAAAAACTAAATCTCCCGGATTAGAAGAAACCTCTATAACACGCTTTAATAATTTTTCTGGTTTTTGGGTAGGATAATCTAATCTTTCAATTGCCACTTGATTTATATAATCTATATCATCCCATAGATTTCCAATTGCAGTTCCCTTAACTTCATCATAATATCGTATAAGTTGCTTTTTCCCATTTTTTGTCACATAAATTCTACCTTGTCGTTCAAACTCAGCTATTTTTTCTGCACTATAATCCCCTAAAGGACAATCTCGGCTATACAACCGTCCTGCCGCATCTCGATGTACAAATTTGTTATTTTTGCTATTAAGATCGATAGGCTTATATGGTGTTTCAAACTTATATGTTGATGTTTTAGAGTATAAATAAATTGTATCCACTACTCTTCCGAATTTACTAGATGATGTTTTGGCTCCTCTAATATTACCGCTTTTCCATATTATTTCATTTATAAAATTATCTGTGCCAAACACCTCATCGCAAATCAATCTTATATAATGTGATTTATGCCAATCACAATGAACATAAATACAACCATTATTAGATAAAAGCTCTCTACAAAGTATTAAGCGCTCATATAAAAATTGATTATATTCATCATTTGTCCAAATATCTCCATATTGCTTTTCTTCAAAAGAGGAACTATCACTTTCAGTTTTTCCTATACCTTTAATATCAATTTTCTTTTTATAGTCTGCTTTGCTATCAAATGGTGGATCAATATAAATCAAATCCACCTTTCCCCGATACTCTTTCAACAAATGGCTCATAACCTGAAGATTATCTCCCCAGAATATCTTATTCATCCAGCCATCCTGTGCCTCGCCGTATGTCTCCTTCAACTGAGCAGGGTAATACTGCGTGGAACGGTACGGACGCTTTCCTGTCCAACGGAGTTCCGGAAATCCTTTAATTGTTGGACGCTGCTCAAAATCAAATGAGAGCTGTTCATTTTCGTTCATTTTATATTCCTCCGTAGTTTTCTATTTATTTTTGCAATAGTATCTAAAATCGCAGTTCTTACAGATTTTTATATCATCTGCACACTTGCGAAAATCTTTTTTCATAATCTTGTGAACTGTATCATCAAATGCTACCATCGTTCCCTCAATCGCAGACCTGGTATAAGGAAATGTAATGGTCGGTACGCCATTTTCTTCTCCCGTATAATAGAGATTCATTTTGCTCACCTTTTTACCAGTTCGTTCCTCCACCAAATAGGCATATATATGAAGCTGGCGGCGGTAATGTTCTAACCGTTCTCGCATCTTCTCCATATCTGGTTTTCGCTCAGACTTGAAATCCACGATTTCAACCGTGTCTCCCTCTCCTCTAATGAGGTCGATTTTACCTTCGATTATGTATTCTGGTTCAACCAGACTAATATCCACCTCTGCCTGTTGAATTGCACTCCAGTCTCCTTGCTGCCGCTCCGCATAACGAAGCACCTGCTTTAGTGCAGCTTCTTTCTGCGGCTCCGCAAGATAAGAATGTTCCGTCTTAGACAGAGAATCATAATTCGATGCAAACCAGCTTGATATATTATCAGGAGTTATATCGTTTTCCTCATGTCGGAGTGCTGCCCGATGAATATCCTCTATTGTTTCATGCACCAAAGTACCGAACAGCATAGCGTTCGCCCTGACAGGCATAAACTCTAATTCCTTGTAAAACTTATACTGCAACGCACAAGTCTCATAAACCGAGATATGTGAAGTAAAAGAAAAGGTCTGCTTGATATTCACATCTTTAATCGGTTGAAAATCAAATTCTAAAATCTGAAACTCTTTGCTTCGGACTGATGGGATTCCATCATACAAATCTCTAAAGTATTTGCTTGGAGTCCGCTTATCCTCGTTGCAGGTCAGCACCAGTAAATCCTGTGCTCTGGAAAACGCCGTATAATAAAGTCTCCAGAAATCAAAGTATTTCGTCTGTTCATGCGGCTCAAATGCCGGTCGCTTGAAATACCGTTCTTCAACCTGGAGCATAAGGTCATTTGACTGCTTTCTCGGTACACTGCCAAGCGAATCCACCATAACGATGGGAAACTCCATACCTTTTGACTGATGAATTGTTAAGAACGAAACACATCCGCTTGGTGCATATTCAGAATCGTCCTCATATTCTGTAATCCCACCATCAAACAACAGTCTGAAATATAGGTTAAAAAGTCTTTCTGTATTGATGTCAATATACTTCGCATTCAAGACATCCACTCTATGCAGATACTCAAATTTACCAATAATCTGCGAAAGCTTTGCCAAATTTCGTGCCGGACGAATATCTACAACACCAACATCCATATTTGTATCAAGCATACTGGCAAATGGCTGATACTCAAATAGCTGATAAAGCAATCCTGAGTAGGCATAGTCAGTTGTCCCTTGCAATCCTAAGTGAGTTCTTCCAGTACGACGGAGCCATTTCAAAAGTGCCTTGTTTCCTGGCTTCATCAGACATTCATTTGCCAAGACAATACATTGACGATAGTAAGTCAGATGCTCTGGCTGTAAAAACTCATAGTCTCCATTTTCCAAGCCCTGAACATATCGTGGAAACATCAACATCAAACAACCAAGCGTAAGCTGCACCTCAAACCGTTGGAAAAACATATCCGAACGGGGTGAATACACATTGATATGATTTTTCTCTAAAAAGTCAGCCAGTGCTTTTACTCTTTGATGTTTAACAGAACTAAAAAGAAATGCAATTTGGTTATAATCTCTCAAATTTCCAGATGCCTTTAAGTCATTGATAAACTGAAGAATGCGGTCATGCCATTCATCTTCATCGTCAATGCCTGCCAGTTTCACGACCGCAGGACTCTTTAGCTTAGTCCGTTCATGTGCCTCAATCCGCTTATTGTATCGGAAATGACCCCAATCGAACATAAACTTTGCACCATCTGTTGTAATCATCCAGCGGTTATAAAAATCAACGATGTCACTGTTGGAACGATAGTTAATCGTCAGCGGAATTATTTTACAGTCCCCAACCTTAAACTTATGCGGAAACTCCAAAATATTTCGTATTGTAGCGCCACGGAAACGGTATAAACCCTGATCGTCGTCTCCAACAACACAGATATTCTGTCTCTTCCCAGCAAGAAGAAACACAATTTGTTCCTGAATATAGTTGGTGTCTTGATACTCATCCACCATAATGTGCGTGATTTTTTCTTGCAGGGTTTCCAAGATAGCCGGATTTTCCGTCAATAACTGATAGGCTTCTGTCTGAATAGAAGAAAAATCCATAAGATTATTTTCTTCTAAAAGTTCTCGATAGACTTTCAAGACCTTCCCCAACACAGAGATACCAAAATCAGAATCCTCAATCAAATCCTCTGGAGAAACCATTTCTTCTGAAAGGTTGTTCACATAGTTACAAATATCCATCGCTTGTTTCCATGCTCCACCATTTGTGAATAGATAATTCGCATCGGGAATATTACGGAAACGACAGATATTTTGAAACACAATATATTTCTGGTCAAAATCATCCAGCAGACGGTAATTCCTACGAAGCCGTGTATATTCAATATTTTCTTTTAAGAAGCGTAAGCAAAGAGAGTGAAATGTTCCGATATACATTTCATTGACATTTACTGTGATATTACGGTTTGCCAATTCATTTGTTATTCGAGTTATCAATTCCTTTGCCGCTTTCTCCGTGAAGGTTGCAATAAACAAGTTCTCCGGACATATATGACATTCCTCAATCAAATAGATTGCTCTTTGAACCAGAGTATAAGTTTTACCTGTTCCGGGACCAGCAGTTATAAGTACCGGTCCGTTCGCTGTGGAAATAGCCTGTCTCTGTCCTTCATTGGCATTTCCAAAATTAAACATTTCTTTTATCCTTTCCAAAGAATTTACATATTACTATTAATTACAAAAATGTGTACCTTTTCGCAGGTGTATTTTCAGGGACTTTAGAAGGGGCAAAACCACTTTTGTTCACAGATTTCGTATGGAAAAAGCCCTTGTTCTGTGGTATCATTTTCTTATTGACAAAAAAGTGAGCATTTTACAGAAAGGTACACAATCCTGTAAAAATGCCCACTTACAACAACTTGGCTTTTTCGTAAATCTCCGCACGATAGCGGAAGGTGGAAAGGGGCATCCCACACAGCTTTGCAGCAGCTGTGCCGGTGATTTTGCCGTTTTTCCACTGCTGATAGATTTGATGGAAATTTTCTGGCAAAGGCTTCGGAGGCCTGCCAAAGCGGACGCCCCTCGCTTTGGCAGCGGCAATTCCTTCAGCCTGACGCTGCCGGATATTGGAACGTTCATTTTCCGCCACAAAGGACAGCACTTGCAGCACAATATCGCTCAGGAATGTGCCCATCAGGTCTTTCCCTCGCCGTGTGTCCAACAGGGGCATATCCAGTACCACAATGTCAATCCCTTTTTCTTTGGTCAAAATCCGCCATTGCTCCAGAATTTCAAAATAGTTTCGTCCCAGACGGTCGATGCTCTTAATGTAGAGCAGATCGTCTTTTTTCAGCTTCCGCACCATTTTCCGGTACTGGGGGCGTTCAAAATCCTTGCCGGACTGCTTATCCACGAATAAATTCTTTTCCGGGATAGACAATTCCTTCAGAGCAAGAATCTGCCTGTCTTCATTCTGGTCTCTGGTGCTGACACGGATATAGCCATACAGATTTCCCATCGCTTTTTCCCTCCTTTCATGCAGACCCGGAAAACAGCTTCCGAATCGGGCGATTTTTCAATCTTTATGGTACTGGATACTTACTACTCTTGAATAAACAGACTGTGAAAATGTCGGGTGCAGACCCGGCATTTTTTCGTAAACCGCCCCAATTTCAGGCAATTTTTTCTTCTGTCTGTACAATCTGAAAGCCATGCTCTCTGGCGTAGGCGCTGGCAGCAGCTTTCCGTTCCTCACTGTAGGGCGGCACCAATCGGATCGACAACCGGGATTTGTCCAGCACATAGGTCACACTACCTTCTGGCGTGCTACGTTCCAACCGGCAAAGCAGCGGATACTTCCGGCTGAACTCTGCCAGCCTGCGTTTCAAGCTGACGTTAAAGGTGTAAATACTGGCAAGGTTCTCCGCCTCGTTCCAGTTGATGATGGTTTCTTTCTCATATTTAG
>CABUPZ010000017.1 GCA_902493585.1 uncultured Fusicatenibacter sp.
ATTATTTTAATAGATCCTATGGTGTTTGAAAAGCGGAATCTGGCAAGTCTGTTTTCTTATATGATTGGAGAAAGTTATGGAGATTTTCTGCCGGTTATAAATTCACCCTGCAGCCGCCCACCGTACGCGCAGGTCCGCCGCTTCGGGCGGCGTTCATCCCCCTTCTTTTCGTCTGTCATTATTTTTGAAAACTTTTATTTTGCAGAAAAAAAGAATATGTTATCCTATATATAGGAACTTTTGACAGAGACAACAGCCGAAAATGGTGATCGCCCGCATAAGGGAACGGCTGTCGTCTGTAGTGCCGATCACGGTAATTGTTCTTTTCCTGAGTTTTACTGTTCAATGCCCGTAGGCTCTCCGATCTTATTTCTGTTTGGTGCAATTCTGCTGGTACTCGGTGTCGGACTGTTCTCCCTTGGCGTTGATCTTGCCATGCTCCCCATTGGAGATGGAATCGGCGGACAGATTGCGGGAAGCCGCAAACTGTGGTGGATGATTCCCGTATGCTTTATGATTGGTGTGTTCGTGACGATTGCTGAACCGGATGCTGATTCTCTGTTACGCGGTCGTCTTCGTGATGGCGTTTCTTGTCCCGAGAGAGTTTCTTGCAGAGACATTTGATTCCGGATTTCTCCCACGTATATTGAAGAGGTAGCGCTGGGGCTTGCCCCGATTGTCGTATTTTTTGCATGTTTCCAGATCATTGCGCTGCATCTGCGTCGCAGACAGGTGATCAAGATCTCAGCTTTTTCGTGCCGAAAGTGTTTAATGCGATTGCTTTCGATTCCGGTGGTGTGGCTTCCGGCCCAATGACGGCAACCTTCCTTCTGCCGTTTGCGATGGGTGCCTGTGAGGCGCTCGGAGGAAATATTCTCACAGATGCGTTTGGAATCGTTGCAATGGTTGCCATGACGCCGCTGGTAGCGATTCAGATTCTCGGAATGATCTATCAGAGAAAATCGGCCAGAGAACAGGCCGGAGGAATTGTCGGTGTCCCGGGACAAGATTTCATTATCAGCTATGACGATATGGACGACGAGTATTCGATGGAGGAGAGTGTATGAAAGAAGATACGCGTATCAGACTGATGGTTGCGATCCTGGACCGCGGCCGGGGATGGAAAGCGGTAGAATTGTTTTCCGGTTTTGGACTTCACCTGCATTATGCGATGCGGGGAATCGGAACGGCGGACTCTGAACTGCTGAATTACCTTGGATTCGGCGAAACGGAAAAAGACGTGCTGTTCACTCTGCTTCCGGGATATACAGTTCCGGCTGTGATCGCGGCGGCAAAGGAAAAGCTGCATCTGACCATTCCCGGCCGGGGAATTTTGTTTTCCATGCCCCTGTCGGCGATCAGCAATGCCGTGGCGCAGAATGTGACCAGTGAAGCATAGCAGCCCGGAACGGATGGTGCATACGCACGCCATCCGTTCCGGGCTGCTTCCGTCTGCACTTATTGCGACAGCCTTCCAAAAAGAACTTCTGCTGATGCGGGAAGAGTCATCCGACCTGTGTTTTTCTCATCCATTTTCTCGAACGCCAGCGCCGTAAGTAATTGATTCCACGGAATGCTTCGTCCATTGCAAAGGCAATCCAGCATCCCGCCAGGCCAAGCCCCAGACGGACGCCCAGCAGATAGGAAAACAGTACGCTCATGGTCCAGCAGGAGATCATGGAGACGACCATCGGAAAGACGACATCTCCGGACCCGCGCAGAGAATTTTCCTCGATATGATTGAATCCCCGGAAGATCTCCACCAGAATATCAATCAGCAGAAGACTTTGCCCCATGGCAAGAATTTCCGGATCTGAGGTAAAAATTCCCAGCAGAGGACGCCCAAAGAGAAATAAAAGCAGTGAGAGCGTCCCGTTGAGTATAATCGTGATCCGCAGGTTCTGAAGGTTCAGCCGGTACGCCTGTTCATATTTTCCCGCGCCTGTCAGCCATCCGATCATCAGTGAGGTGGAAAGTCCCAGGGACATGCCGAACACGTAGACGTAGAACACCAGGTTTGACACGTAGATTTTTGCGGATACTGCCGACACTCCCACCAGGGCGATGATTGAGGTGGTAACTACCTGAGAGATCGAGTAGGAGAGAGAACTGACTCCGCCGGGAATTCCGATCCGCAGCACTTTGCGGATCATGCGGAAACTCTGCCAGGATTTATGTCTGAAATCCAGCCCCAGAGGAACTTTTGCCAGCAGGATCAGCATGGTGACGGCCGCGCAGGCCGTACTGATGGCGTAAGAGCACGCAATTCCGGTGACGCCGTGCAGCGGGATCTCAATAGGGCGGAAAATTACCAGGTAATTCAGCAATGCGTTGATGCAGTTCATCCCAAGGGATACGCTGACGGAAATTTTTGGCCGTCCGCAGCTTTTAAAGATGGCTGACGAGACGGATGTGACCGACTGGAGGAAGGAAAAACGGATACAGATGCCGAAATAAGAGGCGGCATAGTCCAGAACTTCCCCGTGGATGTTCATCAGAGACATCAGCGGTCTTGCGGCAAATCCCAGCAGATTGCTGATCAAAAAGCTTAAGACGGCGCTGACCGTCAGAGCGCAGAAGGCGGCGTCGGAGGCGGACTTCAGTTTTCCGGCGCCGATGTTCTGGCTGATCACAATGGAAGCGCCTGTGCTGATCACTGTGTAGAAGGTAATGATCATGCCCATAAACTGCCCTGCCGCTCCGACGGCGGCCACCGCTTCGTCGGAGTAGAAGGACAGGGTAAAGGTATTGACTGTGCTCATCAGATTCATCAGGAACATTTCCAGGAAAAAAGGGAGAAATACTTTGGAAAGTGTCATAGTCCCCTGAGGCGTCTCCACCTTTCCGAGGGATGAATCATAGAAACGTATCATAACGGATTCTTGCCATCCTTTCTGCAATGATATTTATGTCAGTCTGGCGTCTCCGGGACGTCAGGAAATCACTGTGCGGGCAGGAGTAAATGCTTCCGCTTCCGCAGTGACGGTCATCGGACTTTCTCCGCTCTTCCGGCAGAAGATCAGCAGGCGTCCGTGGTATGCGTGGCGCATGGGAGAAGTATACTCCGTACAGTCTGCGATATCGCCGCTTTCCAGACCGATCAGTGTTCCGCCGGAGACGTCCACCCGGATCCGGGATGAGTCAGTGACGACGGGGCGTCCCATTCCGTCCAGTACGGAAACTTCGATCTGAAAGATTTCTCCGGGAACTGTGTTTTCCGGAAGTTCATAGACCTGCATTGCCAGCCGGCAGGGTGCGCCGACGGTTTCCAGCTGATCGCCGGCAGTTTCTGCGTGAGTGCCTGCCGGAACAGTCGTCAGAGAACCGGATGCATGGACAGAGAGCGTTCCCGGATGGAACGGTATCTGCCAGCGGATGCCGTCTTCATCGGGGGATTTCTGCTTCAGACCAAGGCTTTCTCCGTTCAGAAAGAGTTCCGCCTGAGAAAGATTGGTGTAGCAAACCACCTCCACCTGTTCTCCCTCTGTATAATTCCAATATTCCAGATACGGGATCCATTCTTTATGAGGCGCGGCAGCGGCAGTCTCTGCGCGGACAGTTGCCAGGTGCGCCATCGGTGTTTCCGACCAGAAACTCATCCGGCGGTAGTAACCGGTTTTCTCAAAACCTGCCAGTGTGAGCAGACCTGCGCCGGAAGCACGGTAAGGCCATCCGTGCGCTTCACCCAGATAATCAATGCCGGTCCAGAGGAACTGACCGCTGATATATTCGTTGTCTGTAACGGCTCTCCATGCTTCCAGGCTGTGGCCGTTTTCGCTTCCGAGGAAGGGGAGGCGAGGAAAACGTTCATGGCTTTCCGGGTACAGATGCTCTTTGTAATTGTATCCGGCCACATCGAGAGCATCGAGGAATCCCAGATGAGAGGAAAGTTCCGGGAAAGCGGCGGCAAGCGTCACCGGGTGGGTGGTATCGATGGCCCGCACTTCTTCTGCCAGCATGGCAGCCAGATCTTTCAGCCGTTCTGCGTTGGGGCGGTCCGGGTTGTAGCGCCGCTCTTCTTCCGGTTTGTTGGCGTCATTGTTTCCGGTCATCGTTTCAAAACGGGGATGGCAGTAGGGATCGTTGGGGTAATCAATCTCGTTTCCGATGCTCCAGAGGATCACGCTGGGATGGTTCCGGTCTCTGAGGATCATTGCGCGGAGATCTTCGCTGTGATATTGGGAAAAATACCCGTAGTATCCCTGGTGTTTCGGCGGATACACATTATGTCCGGTGCTCCACTTGTTCTTTGGGAGTTCCCATTCGTCAAAAGCCTCATCCATAACCAGAAATCCCATAGAATCACAGAGATCGTACAGTTCCGGCATATGAGGATTGTGGCTCATGCGGATTGCATTGCATCCCATCCGCTTCAGCTTTTCCAGCCGCCGTACCCAGATTTCCCTGGTAACAGCCGCCCCCAGTGCGCCGGCGTCATGATGGACACAGACGCCCTTGAACTTGAGCGACTGTCCGTTCAGGAAAAATCCATGGTCCGGATCAAAAGAAAAGGTGCGTATTCCGACTGAAAGCGTGTCGGCAAGCCGTAAAGAGCCGTCTTCCTCCCGGAGCCACGTGCTCAGTGTGTACAGGCAGGGACTGTCCGGCGACCAGAGCGCCGGATCTTCCAGAATCCCGCTTGTCTGGTATGTCATAGAACCGCCGGACGGAATTTCCGCCGTCTCGGACAGTTCCAGTGCGCAGACGCCGTCTTTATCTGTCAGGCGGCTGATGACTGTGACGGTACGGCTGGAATCGGAGGTGTTCAGAACCCGGGTCTCTGTCCGAACGCAGGCATGCTTCTGATCGGCCTCTGAGACAGTGAAACAAACGCCGTATTCATCGGTGCAGACCGCGTCCGAAACAGTGAGTGTCACTTTACGGGTGATTCCGGAACCGGTAAACCAGCGGGAGTCGGCGAGTTCCGTGCGGTCCACGCGGACGCAGATCACATTTTCACGGGAGCCGAACACCGCTTCTTTTGAGATATCATAAGAAAACGGCGTATAGCCATTGGGATGAAATCCTTTATAGATGCTGTTGCACCAGACCTGGCTGTTTTTATACACGCCGTCAAAGGAGAGGAGAATTCTCCTGCCCCGGAGACATTCCGGCAGATGGAAGGTGCAGCGGTACCAGCCGATGCCGCCGGCCGCATATCCTGTTCCGCTGGAATATTCCCGGGAGAAAGGAAGCGCCACCGACCAATCGTGGGGAACCGTCACCTGCTGCCAGCCCTCCGGTGAAAAATCCTTTCTCCAGGCATCCGGACAGTCGCCAAGATGAAACAGCCAGCCTTCGCCTAAAGTTATCTTCTGAGTGTCAAACCCTCTGAAATCAGTTTTCTTGTCGTTCATATTTTCATCCTCCTGATGGATTTAGTAATCGTTCTGATGCGCTGGCGGAACGGTTACAGTTTTTTCTTTTGGAATTAGTCACCATTATAAACAGACGGCCAAAAAAAGCCATGGAATCAAGAGAGATTTTTTGTAAATTAGCGACTTTTTTATTCTCGCGGGCAACGAGCCAAGCGGACATGCTTGCATGTCCATTTGGCGGTGCTGTGTGCCGGCGGCACACGGTCAGCACCGACCGAAACGAAGTGTAGACCTGTCGCGAGGGCAAATACCCCGCAGCCAGCTGAAGATTGCAATCGCTCAGAAGTTGAACTGTTTCTGAGATATCCAATTTGCAGTACAGTGGAACAGCAGGGAATTTGACAGCATATAATCAAAGACGCTCTCAAATTGCAGAACGGAGGCATCAGAAAAATCACAAGTTCCCGCAGAAAGCGGGAGGAAAGGACGTACTATGAGTCGTAAAGTTCTTCTGATTCTGGCGGACGGATTTCGTCCGGATGCATTGTCCGCGTGCGGACATCCCTTTGCACAGAAACTCCTGGAAATGGGCAGTTATTGTCTGAATGCTCAGACGGTATATCCGTCTGTGACACTGCCGTGCCATATGTCGCTGTTTCACAGCGTTTCCACCGACCGGCACGGGATCCTGACCAATACGTATGTGCCATTGGCACGTCCGGTAAGCGGTCTTTGCGAACAACTTGCGGCAGAGGATAAAAATTGTGCATTTTTTTACGACTGGGAGGAACTGAGGGATCTGACCCGTCCGGGCTCTCTCACTTACAGTTTCTATGTATCCGGGGCAAGCGTTACCCATGAAAGAGCGGATCAGATGGTCACCCAGAACGCAGCCGCGTTTATCGAAAAAGAGCATCCGGAGTTTGCCTTCGTATATTTGGGTTTGACGGACCATGTGGGACACAGCTTCGGATGGATGGGTCCGGAATATCTTGAAGCATGCAGCCAGTCTCTTGACGAGACACAGCAGCTGGTGGAAAAATTCCGTGAAGAATACACTATTTTCTTCACTGCGGATCATGGCGGCCACGGGCGGAACCATGGTTCCCTGGAAGAAAGCGATATGACGATTCCGGTAATCTGCATCGGACCTGATTTTACTCCGGGACCGATGAAAAGTACGCCAAACATTATGGATCTTGCGCCCACCATCACTCAGCTCACAGGAGCGAAAGCTGCTCCGGAATGGGAAGGAAAAAGTCTGTTATGAAAACTGTGTGCTCTGCCAGACAAAGGGAAAAAACATTCTGTTTTCTGTGCTGTCTGATCTATTTTATGAGTTATCTGACAAGAATGAATTATTCAGCCAGTCTGGCCGAGATTCAGGACGCGCTTTCACTGTCCAAAAATCTTGTCAGCCTTCCGGTGACAGGAAGTTTTTTTACCTACGGGACAGGGCAGCTGCTGTGTGGGGTGCTGGGGGATCACTGGTCGCCGAGAAAAATGATCTTTACAGGTCTTCTTTGCACCTGTGCCTGCAACGTTACCGTTGCTCTCTTTCCGACGATCGGGGTGATCCTTCCGGTCTGGTGTCTGAACGGATTGTTTCAGGCAATGCTGTGGCCGCCGCTGGTCAGAATTATGGCAGAGCGCCTGGAACAGGAAGCATATGAGCGCTGCTGTATGCTGGTGACCATATCCGCTTCCGTGGGAACCGTTTTTATTTACCTGCTGGTGCCGGTCTGCATCCAGGCCGCAGACTGGCGGGCGGCATTTCTTCTGCCGGGAATCATGGGAACAGCTTCTGCTTTTCTCTGGCTCACGTTCTGCAGGGAGGAGAGTAGTCACGATATCCGGAAGCAGCGGAAGATACCGCGCAGAGACCCGGTGAAAATGACATCTTTGCTTTTCCGGGCAGCGCTGCTGCCAATCCTGGCGGCCATTGTTCTTCAGGGCAGTCTGAGAGACGGTATCACCACCTGGATGCCGGTATACATCACAGAGACATTCGGGATGCCTTCCTCCGCTGCGATCCTGCTGACCGCGGTACTTCCCGCCGTCAGTATTCCGGGGATTTCCCTGGCCTCGTGGATCTTCCACAGAAAGAAAAATGAACTGACCATTTCAGCGTCATTTTTTGCGGCAGGCGCTGCTGCATCTCTTCTCCTGTGCGGAGTCTTCCGGTCTGGACCGGCTGTCAGCGCTGTACTGATGACATTGACCACCGGCTGCATGTACGGCGTCAATTTCCTGCTGATCAGCCAGGCGCCGGTACGATTCGCGCGGTTCGGAAAAGTATCAACGGTCTCCGGACTTCTGAATGCGGCCACTTATGTGGGAAGCGCATGTTCCGCCTGGCTGTTTGGATATCTGGCGGAGAAGTCCGGATGGGGCACGGTCATGGCCTTCTGGGCAGCAGCAGCAAGCTGCGGAGGAATGATATGCTTCCTGTTCAGAAAAAAATGGGTCAAATTCTGGAATCATTCGGAGAGGCACTTCTTGCTTTTGCAAAAGATTGACAGCGTCCGCAGGGAATGATATGATTCCTGCATATGATTGAGAAATATGGAGATGGTTCGATATGTTTGCAAATGAGAGAAGAGAACAGATCATACAGCTTCTGAATCAGCGCTCCTCCGTGAAAGTTGCGGAACTGACGGATATGTTCCAGGTGTCGCTGGAGACAATTCGGAAAGATCTGGAATTTCTGGAACGTCATGGGGCGCTGAAACGTGTACACGGCGGGGCTCTGAGCATGAGAAAAATGCAGAATTATACCCCTTTCCCGGAGCGTCAGGAGGTACACAGAGAAGACAAAATGGAAATTTCCCGCCTGGCCTTGAACTATATCCACGAAGGAGAAAGAATCGCGCTGGACACCGGAACGACAGCCAGAGAGTTTGCCCTGATGCTGTGCCGATCCTTTCATTCCCTGACGATTGTGACGGCGTCCCTGCCGGTTTTTGAGATTATGTCGGGAAATCCGGGCTTTAAAGTGATTCTCGCCGGAGGATTTTATGATCCGGATGAAAAATTTTTCTGCGGCCATCTCACTCTGGATATGATCCGTCAGATTCATGTGTCATCATTTTTCCTGATGCCTTCTGCCCTTTCTCTGGATTTCGGCATCAGCGAACATGTGGGTGGGATGATAGAGGTTCAGCGTGAGATGATAAAGATTGCAGATCAGGTGATCGTGCTGGCGGACAGTTCGAAGTTCGAAACATGTGCGGGACTCAAAATCTGTGATGTGAATCCAAGATTTACTTATCTGACAGATTCCGGACTGGACGAGGAAATCCGTGAAGCTTATCGTAAGGCGTCCCTTCATGTGATAAATGAAAAAAGACAATCTGGAAATGATTCCGGTACGTCAGGGACAAAATAGACAAAAAAACACTTTAGGATTGTAACAAACCTTTCCTTGCAATTCCACGCAGAAATGTTTATACTGAATATATAAATATGAAAGGGATTTCAAAGGTGTGGCTGCACAGAACAGCAACTTCACGGAAATATGGATTCCTGCATGCCTGTGGAAAGGGGAGAATGGAGATGGCAAGAAGTGAACTGAATATCTATACGATTGCAAAAGAAGCCGGAGTGTCTCCGTCCACTGTGTCCAGGGTTATGACACGGAATGCGAAGGTCAGTGAGGAAAAACGCCGCCGTGTAGAGGAGGTGATCCGGAAATACGATTACCGCCCCAACGCATTGGCGCAGGGACTTGCCAGTCCGAAGACAAAGGTTATCGGTCTTCTGTCTTCCGATCTTTTGAACCCGTATTATGCGCAGCTTCTGACGGAATGTGAGCATGAGATAGACAGTCTCGGGTACTATCCGATGATTTTTTCCCCGATGAATAGTTATGAACTGGAGGTCCGGTATCTGCAGAAAATGTTTGATATGCGCGTGGATGCGATCATCATGATGGGGGGGAAGTCGGATCAGCTTGTGACAGATCCGGACTATGCGGACCTGATCAACCGGCTGGCGGAGTCCGTGCCGGTCATCACAACCGGAAAAGTCGAAGGTGCCCGATGCTGGCAGGTTTCCATTGATGAGATGAGCGGTGTGGATCTTGCGATGGATCATTTGTTTTCGCTGGGACATCGCCATATTGCGATGATCGGCGGAAGAAATCATGTAAAATCTACTTATGATAAAAGAATGCGTTATAAGACCATACTGAGAAGCCACGGAATCACTTTCCGGGAACGGTATCTGCCGGAATCCGATTATGACATCGAGGGCGGTTATCAGTGTATGAATCAGCTGTTTGATACGAACAGAACAATTCCAACAGCTGTGATGGCGATCAACGATTTCAGCGCGGTGGGCGTTATGCGTTCGGTCAAGGAACGTGGACTCAGGATTCCGGAGGATGTAGCCATCGTCAGCTTCGATAATACCTTTCTTGTGGACACGGTACTGCCGAGACTGACAAGTGTCTGCTACGATTATGGGGCTTTCGGAAAAACACTGGCGGATACAGCGGGGCGGCTGATCAATGGAGAGGATGTTCCGGAAATTCAGAAGATTTCCTCGCGGTTGATTGTGCGGAATTCTACCGTAAAGTCCGCGCCGGATCCTAGCTGGGGGCAGATACACGGACAAAAATAAGCCGGCTTTGTATCGGCTGCAGGCTGACAGGCAACAGAAAAATCCAGGAAGGGGTGTCGGTTACTACCGATTTTTCCCAGGACATGCAAGGAAGAGACAATTCCACAGAATTCGTGCTTTTTATGATTCGAATTCTCTGCGGGACAGTCTCTTCCTTTTTGCATTCCCTTATTTCAGGGCGCAAAAATCCCTTGTCTGGATTTTTTGAAGCGCTCTTTCGTCTAAGTTGTTTTTTGCTCTTTTTGCCTTTGTATTTCTCAATCTCATGATGTAAAAAGCGATGGTATTTCATGAGATTCGATCCTGAAGTTTGGTATAGTTCCGAATCTCATGTTCTTTCAAACATCCCAGGTTCTTTTCACTGCAATAGCCACTGTCGGCAGTCTCTTTCAGAATTATTACATGAAACAGATGGGAAAAGATGGGGGGATGTGACAAATGGTCAAAATATCAAGTATAACAAAACAACAAAAAGCAATAAGCTGGGTAATGATGACGAAAAATAAAGAATACATAAAAAAATAATTAATAAAATGCACAAACAATACTTGACAATGACGCATCATAGGCGTATGATAGGATTCGTGAAAGGGGTTTCAAGAAAATAAGAAAGACAGGTTAGCCGAAAAAGTAGCAAAGACGGATGGCAGTAAAATATCTACATAGTATTAAAAAAAAATCATTAAAAGCAGAAAAAAGAGCGGATTAAACAAAGAGAGTATGTGGGGAATTGACATCGGCTTTTTATTTTACGGACAACTTGAAAGCGATTTCAAGAAAGCCTGATTCAAAAATCAGAAAGAATGGAGGAGAAGAAGAAATGAAAAAGAAAACAAGTCAGGGATCGAGCGCTGCCGTAGCTGTGCCGTACAAAAAAAAGACATCTGTTTTCAAAATCCTGAAAAACAATAGGACATTATTGCTGATGTGCCTGCCGGCTATTGTATTCTTCATAGTGTTCAATTATTGTCCGCTGCCCGGTGTATGGATTGCGTTTACCAATTACAATTTCCGGGATGGTATTTTCGGAAGCCCATTCTGTGGAATGGACAATTTCGAGTTCCTGATCAATTCCGGTGAGTTGTGGACACTGACAAGAAACACAATTCTCTACAATCTCGCGTTTATTGTTTTGGGAAATGTTTTCCAGATCGTAATCGCCCTGATGCTGAATGAGATTAAGAACAAATGGTTTAAGAAAGTTTCTCAAACGGTTATGTTCCTTCCGTATTTTATCTCTGTGGTACTGATCGGTGCGATTGCATTTAACATTTTGAATTATGATACAGGTGCTTTAAACGCCTTGATTCGCGAGACTGGCGGTGATCCGATCCAGATTTACAGTCGGGCAGGTATCTGGCCATTTATCATCTTCTTCTGTCAGATGTGGCAGCAGACAGGATACGGCTCCGTGGTTTATTTTGCAGCAATCTGTGGAATTGATTCCAGTATGATTGAGGCTGCTGAAGTAGATGGAGCGACAAGCTGGCAGAGAATCCGCCACATCATCCTCCCGTCTCTGAAAGGTACATTTATTATTCTGCTGCTGTTTGCGCTGGGCGGAATCATGAGAGGTAACTTCGGTTTGTTCTGGAACATGACCGGAGGTGTTAACTCTCAGCTGTTTGAGACGACAGATATTATTGAAACTTTTGTATACCGTACCATGACGACACAGAATAACTTCTCCACCTCATCGGCGGTTGGTCTGTATCAATCTGTTTTCGGCTTCGTTCTGGTTATGATCAGTAACTGGGTTGTAAAGAAGATAGATCCGGATTATGCATTGTTCTAGGAGGTGAAGAAATGAATAAGAATAAAAATAAGATTAAGCTTGACCCAGGTACTAAGGTTCTGAAAGTAATTTCCTATTTGGTTGTAACTTTGTGGTCTGTAATCTGTATTTTCCCGTTTGTGTTAGTTATCTCTGCTTCACTCAGTACAGAGAGTATTATCAGTAAGGAAGGTTTCGGGCTCCTGCCAAAGGGGTTCACGCTTTCCTCTTATGAATGGGTCTTCCGTTATCCGGAACAGATTCTCGGATCCTATGCAGTTACGATTATTATGACAGTGTGTGGAACAGCGATTGGTCTTTTCATTATTGCTATGACCGGTTATGCGCTTCAGCGTAAGGACTTTCTGTTCCGCAATGCGATTTCTTTTTTCATCTACTTTACCACATTATTCTCAGCAGGTATGGTTCCTACTTACCTGTGGGTTTCTAAGCTGGGCCTGAGAGGAAGCTACATGGCAGTGTTCCTGCAGCTTCTGATGTCTCCATGGTTGATTGTACTGATGAAAAACTTTGCGAAATCTGTACCTTATGAAATTACAGAATCCGGAAAGATTGACGGAGCTGGTGATTTTCGAATCTTTATCTCCCTGATTTTTCCGATGCTGAAACCGGCGCTTGCGACTGTCGGTCTGTTTCTTGCTCTTGGTTATTGGAATGAATGGTATCAGTCTTCTCTGTATCTGGGAAGCTCAGTGGATTACAAACCTCTTCAGTATTATCTGTATGGTATCATCAACCAGGCCAATGCTCTGAAGAGTTCTGTGGCTGGAGCCAATGTTTCTGTTACAGACCTTCCAACCAACACCCTGAAAATGGCAACTGCGGTTGTCGCAACCGGACCGATCGTTTTCCTGTATCCGTTCGTACAGAAATACTTCATTTCCGGTATTACCGTCGGTGCAGTAAAAGGATGATGAATGCCCCGTTTTGTCAGAAAGATATTTTTTCCGAACCGGTTTTTCGATTCGGGGAAGCATTCCGGGGATTCACATAAAATCTAATCCAAATAATCCAAAAGGAGGAACAAAATGAGAAAGAACAATACTCGTAAACGTGCAAGCGCGCTGATCATGGCATCCATGATGGCAGCAAGCCTTGCAGGATGTGGCGGCGGAAGCAATGATAATGGCAGTGCAAACACTAACAGCGCTGCATCCGGATCATCTGCTTCTGAAATTGATACTTCTTCTCATGAAGTCATCAACATGCTGGTACTGGGCAACCGTCCGACTAATGGAAGACTGGAGGCTATGCTTGAGAAGCTGAATGAAATCCTGAATGAGAAAGTAAACGCAGAGTTGGAGTACACTTACGTAGAGTGGACCGACTGGCAGACACAGTACAATCTGCAGCTTCTGAGCGGAGATACAAATCTGGATCTGATCTGTACCGCTACGGACTGGCTGTACGGCTGGGAGAACGTAATCAAAGGCGCGTTCATGCCGCTGTCTGAGGAAATGCTGCAGACTTATGCGCCGGAAACTTATGCACAGGTTACCGAAGATGGTGACTGGGATATCTGTAAGTACGAAGATGAGATTTACTTCATTCCGGAAGATAACTACATCCAGTATACAAACCAGGGTATGTTCTACCGCGGCGACTGGGCAGCAGAGGCAGGAATCCCGGATGGAACGATCACAGAGTTTGAGCAGCTGACACAGTACTTCCAGTATATCAAAGAGAATAAGGAGGATGTAATTCCGTGGGATGTTGCCGGCAAGAACCTGCCGGGTGGTGTACTTGGCGGATATATTTCTTCCAAGACAGATTATGTATGCTTCAACGGCGTTGGCGTAGGTAACTACACAGATTTCTGGGGCGTAATGCAGAGCGACGGCAACACCGTAACATCTCCGTACATGGAGAGTGATGCACTGTATGAAGCTGCAGAACTGATGAAAGAGTGGAACGACATGGGCGTATGGCGCGAGGACGTTTTGAATTTTGACGGTGATGCCCGTGAGGAAATGTATGCAGGTACAAGCGGCGCTGACCAGCACCATGCACAGACCTACTATAGCTCCATCGTTCCGAATATGGAATCCAAACAGCCAGGTTCTGATCCGAAATTCTATTATTGGGGCATGGAAAATCAGAATATCTCCCATCCTCTGAAACTGCATCAGGCGTGTGCAATCAGTGCAAACTCCCAGCATCCGGAACGTGCTCTGATGGTTTACGATCTGCTTAGAAATGATGAAGAGTGCTATCGTCTGTTGAACTACGGTATCGAAGGCGAAGATTATGTAGTAACCGACGATGGAAAACTTGCTCGTCCGGAAGGATGGGATCAGAGTACAGATGCTCTGGATTCTAACTTCTGGCTGGGACGTAACGATGATCTTGAACTTCAGGATTCCACATGGTGGGATGGAACTCAGGATTTCATCGCAAACCTGAACAGCATTGCATATGACTATCCATTTGAGAACTTCATCATTGACACAGCAGCGATCTCTTCTCAGCAGGCAGCTCTGGCTAACGTACTGTCTGAGTATCTGCCGCAGCTGGCATACGGAAAATTCGATGATCCGAGAGCAGCAATCGATGAGATGAGAGAAGAGCTCAAAGCAGCCGGATACGATGAGGTTAAGGCATCTATTCAGGAAGATCTGGATGCGTTCGTAGCAGAGCATGGTGACGTACAGTTTGTAAGAGAGGAAGGCTCCTCTTCCGCAGACACAACCGCGGCTTCTTCTGAAAGTACAGTTTCTACAAGCAGCAGCTCGACAGCGGAATAAGAAGAGCTTTCACAGCTTCAGCCTTCTGTGTTCCGTATAGGCTGAGACTGTAAACGACAGGTAAAAACAAGTAAAAAGATGGGAATACCGATCATCAGATAAAAAAGCTGTGTGTTCTGGTATTCCCTCTTTGCGTTTTCAAAGAGCCATGCGACAGGAGATATATTATACGGAAGATGATTGAGGCAATATGGAAACTGTGTCGTCAGAAAAGTTTTATGTGGTAATAATATGAAAAATGAATTTCAACCGGAATGGTATACGATACCGGAATTCGCAAAAGCAGTTCCGATCTGTCTGTACCATAAGGAACAAGAAGCCGTCGGGGAGCTTTATCCCGGACCGAAAAATCTTCATGTGCTGGTGCGTGGGGAAATTGATATTGAAAGTGGGAAGAACAGTCAGATCATCCTGCGGATAACGGCAGATGATTATTATAAAGTCTGGGTGAACGGTAGTTTTGCCGGACAGGGGCCGGCTCCCGCATATCCGGAAGCGTACTATTATAACCAAATAGATATTTCTCATCTGGTCAGACCGGGAAAAAATCTGATCGCTGTCCATATGTATTATCAGGGGTTGGTAAATCGTGTATGGAACAGCGGGGACGGGCGTTTTGCTCTGGCTGCGGAAATAGTGGTTGCGGAGAATCAAAGAGAAACGATTCTCAGGCCGGTTTGGAAGTACAGAAAATCGGATGCATATTACGGGGAAACTACAGGGTATGAGACACAGTTTTTAGAAAATTTTGACAGCAGATTATGGGATGAGCAATGGAACCGGGCGCAGGAAGAGGATCTCAAGGAATCGTGGGAATTTATGGAAAAGGCGGAATGGGCAGATTATCAGATATCCCTGCAGCCTACCAAAATGCTGGAGATTTATGAGATAAGTCCTATGCGGGTGGAAAAACGATCCAAGAACAGCTGGTTTATAGATGTGGGTCGTGAAATCGTGGGAAATCTGGTGCTGAAGGCGAAAGGGAGAGCTGGCCAAAAAATAATCATCCGGTGTGGAGAGGAACTGCAGGAAGATGGAAAGGTCCGGTATGAGCTGAGATGTAATTGCAAATACGAGGAAATATGGACATTGGATGACGGCATTTGCAATCTGGAGTTTTATGACTACAAGGCCTTCCGCTACGGTTATCTTCAGGCAGAAGAAGGAATAGAGCTTCTTGAGGTAAAAGTCTGTATCCGCCATTATCCTTTTGATGATACACTTTGTACTTTGCAGACAGATGATAAGAAATTGCAACAAATCTTTGAACTGTGCAAAAATACGATAAAGTATGGAACACAGGAAGGCTATCTGGATTGTCCTACCAGAGAAAAGGGTCAGTATCTTGGCGATGCAGTTATTTCTGCAAGGGCACAGGTGTGGCTGAGCGGTTCGGTAGAAATGCTGAGAAAGTGCGTGGATCAGTTTGCGCAGACCGCAGCGGTTTGTCCGGGACTTATGGCCGTTGCTCCCGGTGCTTTGATGCAGGAAATTGCGGATTTTTCACTGATGTATGGAGAACTTCTGCTGCTGGATTATCAGTTTACCCGGGATAAAAAGTATCTTGCGAAATATTATCCGGCAGCCAAAGGAATCCTCACATATTTTCGCAAATATGAGAAAGAAAACGGGCTGCTGTATCAGGTAGATGAGAAGTGGAATCTTGTAGACTGGCCGGAGAATTTACGCGATCACTATGATTTCGTTCTCAGCCGCCCGGTGGTCGGGCCGGGGTATCATAATGTGGTGAATGTTTTGTATGCAGGTGCAATGAAAACACTTGCACAGATAGAACAGATTTTGAACTACCCTCCCTCCCTTCCATGGGAGAAGCAAAGAGATGCCTGTGCGAAGATGTTTTATCGGCCGGAGAAAAAGCTGTTTGCGGATTCTGCCAGGAGCGATCACACGGCGATACATTCCAACATTTATCCTCTGTACTTCGGATTTGTCCCGGACGAAGCAATCGAAAATGTAGTAAAATTTCTTCAAAGGAAAGGGTTATGCTGTGGGGTAATGAGCAGCTATTTTCTGATGAAAGGCTTAGGGAGAACGGGACATTACAGAGAACTGTATGAATTGCTTGTCAACGATGGCCCTCACGGGTGGATGAACATGATACGGGAAGGGGCAACCACCTGCATGGAAGCATGGGGAAAGGATCAGAAATGGAATACCAGCTTTTGCCATCCGTGGGGAACATCACCGATCAGTATTATTATCGAAGAACTGTGTGGAATTCAGTTGACAGAAAAGGGAGAAAACGGTTATCGCAAAGAATCGCATCTGCCGTTTGCAGTGAAAGAGTGCGACGTACGCATCAAATGGCTGATGGATGAGAAGAAACGTTTTTCCGGTATATAATTATATCAGAAAAGGCGGAGCAATTTTCCGCCAAAGAAGGAGGATTCATATATGCACCAATTTGAAATTCGGGACGATTTTTATCTGGATGGTCAGAAGATTCAGATCATATCCGGCGGTATCCATTATTTCAGAGTAGTTCCTGAGTACTGGAGAGACCGTTTGGAAAAGTTGAAAATGTTGGGGTGTAATACCGTGGAGACATATATTCCATGGAATCTCCATGAAAAGGAAAAAGGAAAGTTTGACTTCGACGATATGCTGGATATTACCAGGTTTGTGAGTCTGGCACAGGAGCTGGGCCTGCTGGTGATTCTCAGACCATCTCCGTATATTTGCGCGGAGTGGGAGTTTGGCGGTCTGCCTTATTGGCTGCTGAAAGAGGACGGTATGCGCCTGAGATGTATGTATCCGCCCTATCTGGAGCATGTGAAGAGCTATTATGAGAAGCTGTTTGAAGTTATTGCTCCGCTTCAGATTACAAGGGGCGGTCCGGTGATCATGATGCAGGTTGAGAACGAATATGGGTATTTTGGAGACGACAGGGAATATTTGGAGTATATGAAACAACTGATGATTTCCTGCGGGTGTGAAGTGCCGCTTGTAACCTCTGACGGACCATGGGGAGATGCGTTTGAATGTGGAAAAATCGATGGGGTTTTGCAAACTGGAAATTTCGGTTCCAAAGGAAAGGAGCAGTTCGCGGTGATGCGCCAGAAAATCGGCGACAAGCCACTCATGTGTATGGAATTCTGGGTTGGCTGGTTTGACAACTGGGGTGTGGAGTGCCATCAGACCGGAGATATAGAGGAACATGTGCAGGCATTGGACGAGATTCTTTCCGAAGGACATGTCAATATCTATATGTTTGAAGGTGGTACCAATTTCGGCTTTACAAACGGAGCGAACTATTACGATGTGCTCACTCCGGATGTGACTTCCTACGATTATGATGCTCTGCTGACGGAAGACGGACAGATTACACCAAAATATAAAGCTTTTCGTCAGGTAATCGGAAAATATGTGACGCTTCCGGAGGTCGAATTGACTACAAAGATTCAGAGAAAATCCTATGGAACACTGCAGGCGGTCCGCAGTACTTCTTTGTTTGGAAATCTGGAAAATCTGTCCAGCGCGGTGGAGAGTGTTTTTCCACAATCTATGGAGAAACTGGACCAGGGATATGGGTATATTTTGTATGAGAGTGAGCTCCGCTGCGAAGGAGCACTGGAAACGTTACGTCTCTGGGGGGCCAACGATCGAGCAAATATTTTTGTGGATGAGAAACCGCTGCTTACACTGTATGATCGGGAACTGCTGACGGAACATACTCTGGAGGAGCCGCGAAGAGAAGGAGACAAAATATCCATCCTTATGGAGAATATGGGACGAGTTAATTTTGGACCAAACCTGGAACGGCAGAGAAAGGGTATTGACGGCAGTGTGCAGCTGAATGGACATAATCATTATCACTGGAACATCTATTCCCTTCCGATGGAAGATCTGTCAGGGCTTGATTTTAACATGCCGGTGCAGAAGGATGCTCCGGGATTTTATGAATTTACTTTTGACGCGGATGAGACCGGCGATACGTTTCTGAAGCTTGATGGTTGGGGAAAAGGTTGCGTCCTTGTGAATGGATTCAATATAGGAAGATTCTGGGAAATCGGTCCGCAGAAACGACTGTATATTCCGGCTCCATTGTTAAAACAGGGGAAAAATACCATTCTTGTTTTTGAAACAGAGGGAAAAGCACCGGGAGTTGTGGAACTTTGTGACGAACCAGATCTTGGTTGAAAAGGAGCAGACAAAAATGACAAATACGTCAGACAGATATTTTCAATATAACTGTAGAATGCTTCCGGAAATACGACTTGCAGATACGGCGGCCATAGAGCCGCCGTATCTGCATAAACGGAGAATGCCGGGCGAGTATATTCTCTATCTGATTCGGCGGGGAGAAATGTATCTGTCAGAAAATGAAACATTATATCATCTTCTTCCGGGTGACCTTTTGTTTTTGGAACCGGATCGGACACATGTGGGGAGAAAGGCGACAAGCTGTGAATACTACTATGTACATTTTCGGTATGAATCTCTGAATGCTGTGAGACTGACAAACGAAGATCTTGGAGAGATATTGAAAAGACAGAGAGAGCGAACATTACGTATGGATTCGCAAAGCAAAAGCTGCGAGAGACAGGAGATCCTTCTTCTTCCAAAATATATTCATTTGGCGGCGGATGCAGGATATCGGGGAATTACGCAGCTCCTAAATGATGGAATCGCTTTCCATAACAGTCCGATGGAAGGTGGAGAAGCGTTGTGCGCTTCTCGAATTCTGGAGGTCCTGATTCGTGTTTCCAGACAGTTTCTCTCTGTGGGAATCAAAGAAACGGATGGTTATGGACGGGGAAGCAGGAAAGTGTGGGAATTGTTGGACTACCTGAATATGTTTTATTATGAGTCAATCAGCGGAGACAGCCTGGAAGAAAAATTTGACTGTAATTTTGATTATATGAATCGTTTGTTTCGTCAGAGCATCGGAAAGCCGGTGTTTCAATACCTGAGTGAGATCAGGATCGCTCATGCAAAGGAATTGCTGGCGACCTCATCCATGAAGGTTTCGCAGATCAGTGAAAAGGTCGGCTTTTCTGACGAGAGTTATTTCAGTAAGGTGTTTAAGCGCCATACAGGAATCTCACCGTTGAATTATGCAAAAACATGCATTGGTTCTTGATACCAGAAAACTCTGTGTCAGAGCAGAAGATTAGACAAAGAAGAAGCGGAGGGACAGAAAAAGATGGCAGGATATTTATTTGTACATTTTACAGGGGAAGAAAAAGATGGGGAGCAGATTTATTTTTCCGTCAGCAAAGATGGGCTTCATTGGACGGACCTGAACCGCGGCGAGCCTGTTCTGCGTTCCCGGATTGGTATGAAAGGAGTCAGGGATCCGTTTCCGCTCCGCGATCCTCAAAACGGAAAATTTTATCTGATTGCAACGGATCTTCGTATTGAGGCGGGAAAAGGCTGGGAGGCGGCCCAGTATGAGGGAAGCCGTGATTTGATTGTCTGGGAATCGGAAGATTTGGTTCACTGGACCAAGGAGAGAGCATGTACGGTAGGGATTCCCGGTGCCGGATGTGTCTGGGCACCGGAAGGGATTTATGACAGAGACCAAAGACAATTTTTTATCTTTTGGGCTTCGATGGTTCGGAAGGAGGGAGAACTGGAGAGTAAGCAGCGAATTTACGCCTCCTGGACATCAGATTTCCGGGAATTTTCCACTCCGATTCTGTACATGGAACGGGAAGAACATGTAATTGATACGACCATCATTGAGAATGAGGGATGGTATTATCGCATTTCCAAGGACGAGAGCAACAAATGTCTGATTCTTGAAAGAAGCAGGACGCTGACTGGAGGCTTTCAGCAGATTTTTTCGCAGACCCTGGCGAAGTTGAAAGGAGTAGAAGGACCAGAGGCTTATCTGCTGCCGGATGGGAAAACCTGGTGCCTGATTGTAGACCGTTTTGCAGAGGGGAAAGGTTACCTTCCAATAATTACACAGAATCTGGCTGGCGGAGAGTTTGAAATTCTTCCGGAAAATGCTTACGACATGGGACAGAATCAAAAGCGTCACGGAGGAATACTTCCTCTGACGGATCAGGAGTACGAACGATTGATTCAGGCGTTTGGATAAAAGAGGGGCATACCGCATGAGAAATAAAATTCCTCATGCGGTATGCCCCTTGTTTCACCTTGCGATCAATATAAAGTCAAGTCTGCAAATATTGATTATTTGTTTAATTCATATTCGGCAGGACCGTTGCCTTCTTTCCAATTCTGGATCTTGTTGCGCAGGTCGCCTTTCAGGTTCCAGATGAAAGTGAAGCAGCAGAAGCTCAACAGAGCGCCCAGCAGCGGGAACGCCACGTTGCATACTTCGATACCGGTAAGAGTGGAAGCAGCCTGGCCCACACCATTTGTAGTGAGCTCTGGATTGTAGCCGATTGCTGCAATCAGCAGAACGGTAATGGAGCTTGCCAATGTGCTGCCGGCACGGCGGGACAGACTGAAGAAACCGTAGATGGTACCCTCAGAACGTTTGCCGGTTTTGTACTCGTTGTAGTCGATCGCTTCAGCAACCAGACCCCACTGCATCTGTACGGACATAACAACCAGACCAGCACCGATGGAGTAGACGATGACATAAACCCATGCATTCGGCATCCAACCGGTGAAGAACATATATCCCAGCAGTCCGGCGTCTACAAGAATACCGCCTGCAAGACAGAAGCGGATGATGGAAACCATATGCCACTTCCGGGTCAGGATCGGTGCGATGAGCAGGATGCCAACCTGGATCACGGTGCTGAGCGCGGCTGCGGTACTCTGCAAACCGATGTCGCCCAGAACGTCCGCGTACATATAAGTTGCCATACCGGTACCCAGAGCCTGTACGCCGTTGATAGCGATGGAGTGAAGCACAAGTGCCAGGAACGCACGGTTTTTGGCAAAAATGCCCCAGATGTCTTTGAGGTTCAGTTTGGACTGTTTATCACTCTGCTGAGCGTGCTGTGCGCTGACATTACGTTCTACCGTCAGAGCATAGTGGGTGAAGATGATGATGGCACCCAGAGGAACAACAATCAGAGCGGTGTAGCCGTAGCCCTGCGCGTTGTCGCCGAAGCGGGAAATCAGCTGCGGAGCGATGATACCGGTTACCGCGTTGCCCAGAGTGGAGCCCATACCACGTGCGGAAGACAGAGTAGCACGCTCGGTGTCAGTGGTGGACATAGCGCCCAGCAAACTTCCCATGGCGATGTTCATCATGGTGTAGCCGGCCTCGCTGACGATCTTCAGGCAGAACAGAGCGATGACCATTGCCCAACCGCCGCCAAGGTGAGGCGGGATGAGGAAGAAGCCGATGGTTCCGAAGAGCAGCACAGGGATGGATGCCAGGATCCAAGGACGGAATTTGTCTTTTCCGTGTTTTGCGCGGGCAAACACAATGTCCATGATGGCGCCCATCAGTGGGTCGTTGACGGCGTCCCAGATATTCCAGATCAGAAGCATGGTCGCCAGAATAGCAGGATTTACTGCCAGATGTACCTGCAGGTAACGGGTCATGAAAGACCAGATCAGACCTACAGTAATACATCCGCCTGCGTCGCCGCATCCGTAGCCGAAAACATTATACCATTTCAACGGTTTAATGTTTGAAGTGATTTTTGATTTTGTCATGAAATGATTTCCTCCCTTAAGTAAAAATTTTTTGACCGCGAGTGTTACGTTTTGGGAACCGGAAACATTGTCGATACCGTCTGGTCATAATTCTGAATTTTTAAAGTTGACCATTGGAATATTTAACAATTTCGCTTCCTTGTGCCCTCTTGTTTTGTTCATTGTTACCAGTATAACATATGATGCATTGGCTTTCAAATAAAATAGGCGAAATTGTATGTGGAAAATAGAGAGGAAATATTGGCAAAAATGCACAAAAAGGACTTGGAGGTTTTACGTGGTTTTTACAAAAGGGAAAAAAAGATGTAACCGTTCAGGCGGCTGAACGGTTACATCTTTATAATGTCAGATTTTTTCGTGATTCCGGAATTTGGTCAGAACTTTCTGAATCCGTTCCGCAGGATTCAGCAGTCCGCTGATGGAAGCGTCATGGTTCAGGGTGTCGATGATCAGGGCGATATATTTACTCAGATCACAGCTTACATAGTAGGGGCGTTCCAGAAGTTCCGGTGTCTGGTATACCAGATTGGTGGTCAGAACTTTTGTGAACAGCCCTTCCTCATAAGCGCGGTCAAACCGCTCCAGGCCGCTGGTAAACAGACCGAAGGTCGCGCACATATAGATATTGCGTGCTTTGCGTTCTTTCAGCAGTTTTGCCACTTCGATCATGCTGTCTCCGGAAGAGATCATATCGTCGATGATGATCATATCTTTGCCCTCTACGGAGGAACCGAGAAATTCGTGCTCTACGATCGGATTGCGTCCGTCAACAATGGTGGAGTAATCGCGGCGTTTGTAGAACATACCCATGTCGACGCCAAGATTGTTTGCCATATAGATAGCGCGGCTCATACCGCCCTCGTCCGGGCTGATGACCATCAGGTGATCGCTGTCAATCTTCATATCCGGCGCGCTGCGCAGGATATTTTTGATAAACTGGTAAGCGGGCTGGATCGTCTCGAAGCCGTGAAGCGGGATCGCGTTCTGGACTCTTGGGTCGTGGGCGTCGAAGGTAATGATGTTTTCCACTCCCATATTTACCAGCTCCTGCAGCCCAAGGGCGCAGTCCAGAGATTCGCGGCCGGAACGTTTGTGCTGGCGGCTTTCGTAGAGAAACGGCATGATGACATTGATCCGGCGCGCTTTGCCCCCGATTGCTGCGATGATTCGCTTCAGATCCTGGAAGTGATCGTCCGGTGACATATGATTTCTGTGACCGAACAGGGAATAGGTCAGGCTGTAGTTGCATACATCCACCAGGATATAAATATCATCTCCGCGGACGGATTCGTTGATTACGCCTTTTGCTTCGCCGGAACCGAAACGCGGGGTCTGAGACTGCAGGATATAACTGCTGCGTTCATAGCCCTCGTATTCGGCGACATAATTTTCGCTTTCGGCGTTGCGGCGGCCGGTTCTCCATTCTACCAGGTAGCTGTCTACTTTTTTGCCAAGAGAAAGGCAGCTGGTCAGGGGAATGATCCCCAGGCGGCCGATCGGCAGTGTTTTAAAATTTCCTTCGTTCTTTTGACTCATGGTCATGTTCCT
Source organism: uncultured Fusicatenibacter sp. (assembly GCA_902493585.1). Taxonomy (GTDB): domain Bacteria; phylum Bacillota; class Clostridia; order Lachnospirales; family Lachnospiraceae; genus Fusicatenibacter. The sequence goes on from CABUPZ010000017.1 coordinate 23,643, forward strand.
CCCAAAAGTTTTTTCTGGATACGAATATCGTTGCCAAACAGCTTGATAATCGTATAGTTGCTGGATATCCTTGAAAAGGTACGCTCTGAATAAGTCTCTGCAAACCGGTCCAGTGTCAGGTTCGTGGAGATGATCGTTGATTTCTTCCGCAGAATCCGCTCGTTGATGCAGAGGAATAGCTGGGAAGCGACAAAGCTGTTGGTCAGTTCCGTACCTAAATCATCAATGATCAGAAGATCACAGTTGAAAATGTTGCTGTGTACCTCCTTCGCCTCGTCGGAGCCGGAAAAGGTATGGCGGGCAAAGAGCTCAAACAGGTCGAAGGCGGTGAAATAGATCACGCAGAAAGACCGGTCCAGCAGTTCTTTGGCGATACAGTGGGAAAGAAAGGTCTTTCCGACACCCGTATCTCCATAGAAAAACAGGTTGTCGAATCGGCTGCCGAAGGTTTCCGTAAAGGAGCAGCAGCGTTTCAAGGCGGCATGAGCCGTCTGTCTGGACGTAAGACCTGTCACATTGTTTATGATATCGTCGGAATAATATTCCAGGGAAAAAGTGTCGAAATTCTCTTTGTCCAGAATCTCATCCAGCCGCGACTGGGTATAGAGGAGGGATGCCTCTGCTTTCTTAAAGCATACGCATTTTTTGCCGTCGATATACCCGGTATCCCGGCAGAGCGGACAATCGTAAGAAGGCTCCAGATAATCCGCGGGGAATCCGTTGGAGACCAGCAGCGCAGTGCGCTCCTGTGCCAGTTCGGCGATCGCCGTGCGAAGGTCCAGTCCCGCCTGGGGACCGCCGTTGAGCATATCGCGGGCTTTCTGAACACTGATCGAAGCGATGTCTCCGTCGATTTCCGGAAGCCTCGGAATTTTTGCGTATGCAGTCTTCCGGCGCTCTTCCAGCTCATGACGGTGCTGAAGCTGCCGGCGGTTATACATGCGCATAATAGAATCGTATTGTGGATTGGTAAGTGCCATGTTACTTCCTTTGCATTATCACTGGTTCAGAAGCTGTTGTTCCAGCTTCTCGTAATCATACTCTCTCTGATGAAAATTGTTGAAACGGTTGGGCGCCGCTTTCTGGGAAGAACTGTCTCTGGAGGCAGTCTTCTGGTTCTTCCGGTGCTGCTCATCCAGCGCCTGAATATCCTGGAGTGACCGCACGTTCTGGGATTTCCATTTGGAAAGAATCCCTTCGGCGTAACTGAAGCTTGGCTGGCCGGTCTGGGCGATCGTCCGGGCACATGCTTCTGCGATCAGTTCCTGGGAAAATCCGTAGTCATTGAGCCAGCGGTCCATATCTGCAATCTCTTTCGGGATCGGATTGCGGTTACGGATGCCGAAGGCTTTCAGGATCGGAAAATATTTCCGGTTGTACGTGGTGGTCTCCTGTTTTGCCATCTCCACTGTGGTGATGCCGGCTTCGTGCCATGCAATACCGACTTTTTCCAGATAGTGGAGGCTGGTGCTGCCCTTGGAGACACAGTATTCCACCAGATATTCCAGGAGTTCTGCGGAAAAGTGCAGCTCGTCATAAAAATAAAGAAGACGGTTGATATCTGCAGGGCTCAGCGTGCGTCCAAGATACTGTTCTGACAAAAAGAGAAGCTGCCGGATCTCTTCGTTTTCCTTCAGCGCCTGGATACGGCTGGAGGAAAGCTGTTTTGGCTTTGGCATTTCTTTTGCAGGAACCGTCTTTGGAACAGCAGAGGATGGTTCTGTGGTCACAGCCGCTGTTTTCATTGCCGTCGCCGGTTTTGCTGCAGTCTGCACCTGACCCGGAACCTTCAGAGGAAGAAGACGGATATTTGTGACAATTCCGCTGGCGTCGAAAGACAGAGCGAGAATGCCGGTTTTCTCCCAGTATTTCAGCGCACGGACCACGTCTGTTTCGGTGCAGAAAAAGAAATCTGCAATCGAAGAAAGACTGACACTGACCTCATGGCAGCCGGCAGCCCGCAGCAGATAGAGATAAACTTTGACAAATTCTCCGTTCGCAGAGGGCATATAGTAGTCCAGAAAAAGATCCGGGACTGCTGTCGCCTGCGAAACACGTTCATCCTGTAGCGTAAATGTATGCATGAAAACACCATCCTGTATTTCTGTATTCGTGTCTGAAAATGAAAAATACCTGGTTTTTCTTGAAGTCAGAATCCACAGGTATTTGTTGATCCTGCGCGCGGAGGGGGTGACCGCAGCGGCGCAGAAGTCGTTACACCGCCAGTATAACACAGATTTTTCAACAAGTGAATACTTTTTGGGGAAATTTCCACGGGGCCAATTTCCACGGACTTTCCGGGAAGTGTGAAAACAGTCTGTGTGGATAATGTGGATAATGGGGAGGAAAACTTTTCGGTAATCGTTATTATCAACCTGTTTTGGGGAAAAATGTCGAAAAGTATTGTATTTTAGGGGATTTTTTAGAAATGAGCCGTTCGAATTATGTAAACTTAGCTTTGCACATGTAATCCACAGAGGTGAAGGAAGAAAAATGTGTATAAAGTTGTGGATAATGTGGATAAATGTCTTTGGATTTTGTTTGGACAAAAAGAGCCCCGGGCAGGACGGGTATGTCCAAAGCCGGGGCTTATTGTTCCGCCGGGATACAGTTACATGCCGAGCAGATTTTCGCCTACTTTTACAATGTCTCCCGCGCCCATAGTGATCAGAAGATCGCCGGGGGAGATGTGTTCCAGCAGGTAGTTTTCGATTTCATCGAAGGTTTCAAAATATTCACAGGGGGTTCCCTGCGCAATGATTTTTTTCTGTAAATCTGCGGAAGAGATGCCCAGGGTGTCGGTTTCTCTTGCCGCATAGATTTTTGCCAGGACAACGCGGTCCGCCAGGGTCAGAGCTTTGGCGAACTCATCCATCAGAGCTTTTGTGCGGGTATAGGTGTGCGGCTGGAAGACGCACCAGGTTGTTTGGTGCGGACAGTCGGCAGCGGCTTTCAGGGTCGCTGCAATCTCCGTTGGATGATGGGCATAGTCATCAATGATCGTTACTTTTCCTACGGTTCCCTTGTACTGGAAACGGCGGTCGGTTCCTGTAAAAGTGGAAAATCCGTCGTGTACTGCTTCTGCCGGAAGTCCCAGTTCGCGGGCTACGGCAATGGCTGCCAGTGCGTTGGAAACATTGTGGATTCCCGGTACTTTCAGGGAATAGCGGCCAATGTTTTCACCGTGGCAGATGCAGTCGAAAGATGGATGTGCGAATCCGTCAAAGACGATATGCTCTGCGGTATAGTCGGCTTCCCTGGTGTTTTCCAGTGCATAGGTCAGCACTTTACAGTTCAGCCCGGCGGTAACAGTCTTATATTCGGGCGTATCCGCATTGATGATCAGCGCTCCGTCTTCGGGAAGCAGTTCCGCAAATTTCCGGAAAGAATGGCGGATATCATCAATATCCTTGAAGAAATCCAGATGGTCGGCATCCATGTTCAGGATGACACCGATTTTCGGGAAGAAGCTTAAAAAGCTGTTGGTGTACTCGCAGGCTTCGGTCAGGAAGGTTTCCGAGTTTCCCACACGGATATTTCCTCCGATGGACGGAAGGATACCGCCGACGCTGATGGTCGGGTCACAGTCTCCCGCCAGGAGGACATGGGAGAGCAGAGAAGTGGTTGTGGTCTTTCCATGGGTTCCTGCGACGGCGATCGGGGTGTCGTAGTTTTTCATGATCTGGCCGAGCAGTTCGGCTCTGGTCAGCATTGGAATCTGTTTCGCGATGGCTGCCTGATATTCCGGGTTGTCCGGATGGATGGCGGCAGTATATACGACCAGGTCGATATCGTCCGTGATATTGGACGCTCTCTGGCCGTACTGGATCCCGGCTCCAAGCCCGGACAGATGATCGGTCAGAGGCGTTTCTTTGGCGTCAGAGCCGGAAATCTGAAATCCTTCCTTTAATAAAATTTCGGCAAGACCGCTCATACTGATGCCGCCGATTCCTATGAAATGGATATGGATAGGTTTTGTAAAATCTACGGTATACATGATTTCTCCTTGATTTGTTTCCTTGATCTTGTTTTAGTAACTTCTGATATGATTATACACAGGTTTAGAAAAAAAATCCAGCCTGGAGCGTATTTGAAAATCGTGTGAAGATATTTATGATTGCGGATTCTTATATCATTTAATAGGTAGAAACAGCGCTGCGGCACGTGAATAAGAGGGGAAAAACAGTGTGAAAGATTGTTTTTCTGCGGGTGAAAAAGAAAGAAACTGGTAAAAATTAATAAAAATTCAAATAAAAACATTCGTAAATTGTCGAAAAATGTAAAAAGTATGTAAAGCAAACTTTGGAAAGGAAAAATAATAGGTGAAAAGTCATAAAATGTAAGAAATAATTTCACGAAATATATTAAAAATGTTCACAATTATGAGAGTTTATGCTATAATCAAAGCATCCTAATATACGACAAGAGGTGATTGCATGATTAAGAAAGAAATGATAGCGATGCTGTTAGCCGGCGGCCAGGGAAGCAGACTTGGTGTGCTCACCGAAAAAGTTGCAAAGCCGGCAGTAGCATTTGGCGGTAAATATCGGATCATCGATTTTCCGCTCAGCAACTGTATCAATTCAGGCATTGATACAGTAGGTGTTTTGACACAATACCAGCCATTACGCCTTAATACTCATATTGGAATTGGTATTCCGTGGGATTTGGATAGAAACGTTGGTGGAGTGACCGTGCTGCCGCCATACGAAAAAAGTACAAGCAGTGAGTGGTACAGCGGTACAGCGAATGCGATTTATCAGAATATGGCATATATGGAGACATATAATCCGGACTATGTCCTGATCCTCTCCGGTGACCATATTTACAAGATGGACTATGAAGTAATGCTGGATTACCACAAGGCAAACAATGCGGACGTTACGATCGCATGTATGCCGGTGCCCATCGAGGAGGAAAGCCGTTTCGGTGTCATGATCACAGACGGAAACGGAAAGATTACGGATTTTGAAGAAAAACCGGAGCATCCGAGAAGCAACCTTGCTTCTATGGGTATCTATATTTTCAGCTGGCCGGCACTGAAGGAGTCTTTACAGGCGCTGAAGGATCAGCAGGGCTGTGACTTTGGAAAACATATTCTTCCGTACTGCAAGGACAACGGCAAGCGTCTGTTTGCTTATGAGTTCAACGGATACTGGAAAGATGTGGGAACCCTGGGTTCTTATTGGGAAGCCAATATGGAACTGATCGATATTATTCCGGAGTTCAACCTGTATGAGGAATTCTGGAAGATCTATACCAAGGCTGATATCATCCGCCCGCAGTACATTGCAGCCGAAGCTACAGTAGAGCGCAGTATTATTGGCGAAGGCGCTGAGATTTACGGGGAAGTACATAATTCTGTCATAGGGGCAGACGTAAAGATTGAAAAAGGTGCCGTGATCCGCGATTCGATTATCATGCGTCACAGTCAGATCGGAGAAGGAACGACGATCGACAAGGCGATCATTGCAGAGAATGTCAAAGTAGGTGCCAATGTTGTCATGGGAGTAGGCGAGGAAGCGCCGAACGTTCTGAAACCGAAAATCTATTCCTTCGGACTGGTGACCGTCGGAGAAAATGCGGTGATTCCGGACAATGTGAAGATTGGAAAGAATGTATGCATTTCCGGTGTGACCACTGCAGAAGATTATCCAAACGGCGAGCTGCCAAGCGGCGGTGCAATCGTAGAGAAGGATGGTGAATAATATGAGAGCATTGGGAATAATTCTGGCAGGTGGAAACAGCAACAGGATGAGAGAGTTATCCAATAAGAGAGCCGTTGCAGCCATGCCTGTAGCGGGAAGCTTCCGGAGCATTGACTTTGCACTGAGCAGCATGACGAACTCTCATATTCAGAAGGTGGCAGTCCTGACACAGTATAACGCACGTTCTCTGAACGAGCATCTGAATTCCTCCAAATGGTGGGATTTCGGACGGAAACAGGGAGGACTGTTTGTCTTCTCCCCGACGGTAACTGTCGGCAACAGCTGGTGGTACCGTGGAACCGCGGACGCTATTTATCAGAACTTGTCCTGGCTGAAAAACAGCCATGAGCCGTATGTGGTGATCGCTTCCGGCGACGGCGTGTACAAGCTTGATTTTAATAAAGTTCTGGAATATCATATTGCCAAACGTGCGGATGTCACCGTTGTCTGCACCGAAGCAAACCAGGTAGAAGATATCAGCCGTTTCGGCGTACTGAAAATGAATGAAGACTGCCGGATCGAAGAATTTGAAGAAAAACCGATGATGGCGAGATCCAATGTGATTTCCACCGGTATCTACGTGATCCGGAGAAGACAGCTGATTGAGATGATCGAGCGCTGCGCGCAGGAAGGACGTTACGATTTCGTCAACGACGTGCTGATCCGCTATAAGAATCTGAAACGGATCTACGGATACAAGATCGATACTTACTGGAGCAACATCGCATCGGTCGAGGATTACTACAGGACCAATATGGATTTCCTGAAACCGGAGGTGCGGAAATACTTTTTCGAAGAGTATCCGGGGGTTTATTCCAAAATCGATGACCTGCCGCCGGCAAAATATAATCCGGGAAGCTGCGTGAAGAACTCCCTGGTAGCGAGCGGATGTATCATCAACGGTTATGTTGAGAATTCTATTCTCTTTAAAACGGCGTATGTCGGAAATAACTGCGTGATCAAAAACTCAATCATTTTGAATGATGTTTATCTTGGAGATAATACACACATCGAGAACTGTATTGTGGAGAGTCGCGATACGATTCGGGCAAACTCTTATCACTGCGGAGAAGATGGAATCAAGATTGTAGTAGAGAAAAACGAAAGATATGCCATTTAAATTACGAGGTGAAAGGGGAAGCTGGTTATGAACATTACAGATGTCAGAGTACGCAAGGTAGCAAAAGAAGGAAAAATGAAAGCAGTGGTGTCAATCACGATCGACGACGAATTTGTAGTGCATGATATTAAAGTGATTGAGGGGGAAAAAGGAATGTTTATCGCGATGCCGAGCCGTAAGGCGACCGACGGCGAATACCGCGATATCGCGCACCCGATCAATTCCCAGACGAGAGAGCGGATTCAGAACATTATTCTGGAGAAATACGAACAGACTGCAGCAGAAGAAGAGGCTGCAGCTGAAGAGTAAGCGTAAACACCGAAGCATATCTTGAAGTATAAAAAGGATCGGAAATGTGGTCTGAGACTGCATTTTCGATCTTTTTTTCTTTTCTTTTATGGAATTTTCGTGTATAATTTTCCGGATATGAATGGAGCGGAAGATAACCGTGCAGCTGGCTGAACGGCCGCGCGGAAAGCAGAAAGGAGAAGACGATGACCTATTTGCCGGAGAAATTTCGGAAGCGGATGCAGGAGATGCTGGGAGAAGAGTATGAGGAGTTTCTTGCCTCCTATGAACAGCCGAGGACGTATGGACTGCGTGTGAATACCAGAAAGATGACACCGGAGGAATTTGAAGAACGGAAGATTTTTCCGGTAAAAAGGATTCCATGGGTGGAGAACGGATTTTTCTATGAAGGGGATGTACGGCCGGCACAGCATCCGCTGTATGCGGCCGGCGCTTACTATCTTCAGGAACCGAGTGCGATGACCCCGGCGGCGTGTCTGCCGGTGGAGCCGGGGGAACGTGTGCTGGATCTCTGCGCGGCGCCGGGAGGCAAGGCGACGGAACTTGGGGCAAAGCTGAAAGGAAAAGGCGTGCTGGTGGCAAATGACATCAGCAATTCCCGGGCAAAGGCTTTGCTTTATAACCTGGAAGTATTTGGCATCGACAATGCGTTTGTGACCAATGAAACCCCGGCACGGCTGGCGGATGCCTTTGAGGGATATTTCGACAAGATCCTGGTGGATGCGCCGTGTTCCGGGGAGGGGATGTTTCGGAAGGAGCAGGCGGTTGCCAGGGACTGGACGCCGGAAAAATCGGAGTATTTTGCCGGACAGCAGCGGGAGATCGTACGGCAGGCGGTGCGGATGCTGCGCCCGGGAGGAAAGCTGCTGTATTCCACCTGTACATTCGCGCCGTGCGAAGATGAGCAGACGATCGCCTGGACGCTGGAGCAGTTTCCGCAGATGCACCTGATCTCACTGCCTGAATATGAAGGATTTTCTCCCGGACGCCCGGAGTGGGGAAATTCTGCCGGATATCCAGAACGGGGCAACGGAAATTCTGCTGGATATCCGGAAGGGACAAATGGAAACAGTGAGCTGAAACGCTGTGTCCGCATCTGGCCGCACAAAATGAATGGGGAAGGTCATTTTCTGGCGCTTCTGGAAAAAGACGGTGCGGACAGAAGTACCTCCGGAGCACAGGAAGAAAGCCGGGCAGAGCAGCTGTTAGGAATCATCGGGGAACAGAATGTGAAGCGACCGCAGATGGAAACAAAGCGGAACCGGGGACAGAATGAGCGGAAAAAATCCGGGAAAAAGGGAAAAGCTGCAGGGGGTATTTCGGAAAATGCATTGTCCCGCAGGGACCGGGAACTGATCGAAGAATTTCTGAAACCCTGCAGCCACAGCTTTCCGGTGGAGCGCATGGAACTGCGTGGACAGAAGGTCTATCTGGTCCCGGAACTGCCGGAAACGGTGAGAGGCCTGAAATTCCTGCGCAACGGCCTGTATATGGGAGAAATCCGCAAAGACCGGTTTGAGCCGTCCCAGCAGCTGGCGATGAGCCTGGGGGCGGGAGAATTTCAGGAATGTATCAGCCTGGAGCCGGACGATGAGCGGGCACAACGGTATCTGAGAGGGGAAACCCTGAATGTCCGTCCGGAGGAAACTCAAAGTCCGTCCGGCTGGAAGCTGGTATGCGTCGAAGGTCTTCCGCTGGGCTGGGGAAAGCTGGTGCAGGGCGTGCTGAAAAATAAGTATCAGAGCAGCTGGAGGAAAAACTGAGGAATTGTTACGGTGGACCGTTTGATTTGCAAAGTTTTCAGATATTCCTGGAAAGGAACATGAATTAATAACAAAATAAGACGACATGTTACGGAAATATTACGGGAATTTAAAAAAAGCTTTCATTTTCCCATAGACTATGCTATAATGGGTGCGAAGTTGTGTAAATGAAGTGCTTTTGAAGCAGAATCCTTCAGAAGCGGTCTATGATTCATGAGGTATACGACATGCGAAACAAGAAAAAATTCAGTCTGATCCTTTCCGTAATCCTTACAGCAGCAAGTGTGCTTCCCTGTTACGGAGCAACGACCCAGGAGAAGATCACTGACGCGCAGAATGAGCAGGCGCAGACACAGTCTGAACTGGAAAGCGTGCAGGAACAGATTGACGAGCTGAATTCCCAAAAAGATCAGTCGCAGGCATATCTGACAGATCTGAATCAGCAGCTGGAAGATTTAACGAAAGAAATGGAGCAGCTTCAGAACCAGTACAGCGAGAAAGAAAAGGAGCTGGAGCAGGTTCAGAAGGAACTGGAGGAAGCGGAACAGCAGCGGCAAGAGCAGTACGATGCGATGAAGGACAGAATACAGTATATGTATGAAAGTTCCAGCAGCAACAATTATCTGGCAATCTTACTGACTTCCGGAGACATTTCTGAATTCCTCAACAGAGCAGAGTATATCCAGCAGGTTTCCTCCTATGACCGGGAGATGCTGGAAGCATACATGGAGACGGTGGAAACCGTAGAGAGCAAAGAACAGGAAGTACTGCAAGAGCAGGAAGAGATCAAAAACCTGCAGGAACAGAGCAATCAGAAACAGGAAGCGGTACAGGAAATGTATTCCGCAACCTATCAGCAGCTCCGTACATACAGTGAACAGCTTGACAGCGCACAGGCAAGCCAGAATGAACTGATGGCAGAAATCAGTGCTCAGCAGGAAACGCTGAACGGGCTGATCCGACAGGCAAAAGAAGAAGAGATAGCGGCACAGAAAAAAGCCGAGGAGGAGGCCGCAGCCAAAGCAGCGGCGGAAGAGGCAGCAAGACAGCAGAGTGCAGCGAGCAGCAGCCAGAGCTCTAAGAAGAACTCCAGTACATCCGGTTCCGGAGCAGCCGCTTCGGCACAGGAAAGCACACAGAGTAGCAGTTCCTCCGGCGGAACGTATCTGGGCAAATTCCGGGTAACCGGATACTGTGCATGTTCCATCTGCTGCGGCTCATGGGCAGGCGGCGGCACAGCCAGCGGAACAACTCCGACACCGGGCAGAACCATCGCCATGGGCGGAGTACCGTTTGGAACAAAGCTGATGATCAATGGACAAGTCTACACGGTAGAAGACCGCGGAACCGCATACGGCCACGTGGATATGTTCTTCGGCAGCCATTCTGAGGCGCTGGCATTCGGCGTTCAGTATGTGGACGTGTATCAGGTAAATTAATTGAAAACGAACGAAAAACACCCACTCAGGGTGTTTTTCTGTTTTCAGGCAACGGAAGGCTATGTTTTTTGATCCACTATTTGCTGATATACAAATGCCGGAATCCTCTGGCATACGTATGTCACCCATTCAGGGGTTTTGGTGATGGAGGTACAAGGTATATCACCTGCCTCTCTCTCTGCTTTCGTCCGTTTTAGTTTCTGAAATTTTAAACCTCATTAAAGAAAAGTTAGGAGCCGTACAAAAAAATATTGACAAACAGAAAGACTGCTTTTATAATTGGAAAAGTTAGGAAGCGAACCAGTATGACTTTCGTTAAATAATCTGATCAATTGCGCAGAATGTTTTTGGACCTGTGTAATCGGGAAAACAGGAAGACGAATGATTTGGTTATTTGCGAAATGATGTACGGGCATCTGCCTTCGCCGTCTTTTATGAAGGAGAAGTGTTTGGGATGCGTAACACCAACAGGAGCGGGAAAATGGAAGAAAAAGATCAGAACTGTGTCGATGAATGTAAAATTCACATGGGAAAACTGATTCAGATGGTGTCTCATCAGCTGAAGCGGCGCAATGTATCGCCCGCCGCCAATGGAGAGCTGACCAATATACAGAGAAATATATTGGGCTATATTCTGATGAACTCCATACACCGCGATGTTTTTCAGAAAGAACTGGAGGAGGAGTTCCATATCCGAAAGTCAACGGTGACGGGGATCCTGCAGCTGATGGAAAAAAACGGGTTTATCGCAAGAGAGCCTGTTCCGTCGGACGCGCGGCAGAAAAAGATCGTACCCACTCCCAAGGCGGAAGCTTACCGTGGGGAAGTGCTGGCTAAAATTCAGAAGATTGAAGAAAGGCTGGCAAAAGGTATCCCGGAGGAGGACTATAAGACCTGCAAGAGAGTGCTTTTGCAGATGCTCAGGACTCTGAAGGAAGAAGAAAAAGAATAAAATAAGGAGGCTGACATGAACAGAAAATTGTTTCGCTCAATACGCGAGTACAAGAAAGAGTCGATTCTGGCTCCGGTGTTTGTTGTTCTGGAAGTTTTTATGGAAGTCCTGATTCCGCTTCTGATGGCGAACATCATTGATATCGGTATTGCAAACGGAGATCTGGGATATATCACCAAGATGGGAATACTCCTGGTCGTTATGGCAATGCTGGCATTGATCTTTGGTGCGATTGCAGGAAATATGGCAGCGAAAGGAGCTGCCGGTTACGCAAAAAATCTGCGCCATGATATTTTCTATAAAATTCAGGATTTCTCATTTAAGAACATTGATAAGTTTTCCACTTCCAGTCTGGTAACAAGGCTGACTACGGATATTACCAACGTTCAGATGGCATATATGATGACGATCCGTCTGCTGGCGCGTGCGCCGATCATGATCGTGCTTTCTCTGATCATGACTTTCACGATCAACACAGAGATTGCCATTATACTGCTGATCACGATTCCGATCCTTGGCGGTATCCTGATCTTTATCGCGAAGACGGCACATCCTCATTTCATCAAGGTGTTTGACGAATACGACGTGCTGAACAACACGGTACAGGAAAACGTTAATGCCGCTCGTGTGGTAAAGGCATATGTGCGTGAGGATCATGAGATCGGTAAATTCCATAAAATCTCAACGACGGTTTACAACCTGTTTACCAAGGCTGAGAAGATTGTTGCATGGAACAGCCCTACGATGCAGTTCGTCATGTATACGGTGGTGCTGCTGATGGTACTGATCGGCGGTGAAAGTATTATCGGCGGACAGATGGAAACTGGACAGATGACCAGCGTTATCGTGTATGCGCTGCAGATTCTCAGTTCCCTGATGATGGTTTCCTTTGTGTTTGTCATGATCATGATCGCTGAGGCTTCTTCCGACCGTATTGCAGAGGTTCTGGATGAGGTTCCGGAGATGCAGAACAAACCGGATGCTGTGATGGAGGCTCCGAACGGCGATATCGATTTTGAAAACGTAGATTTCAGTTATTCCGGAGAGGGTGGATCTCTTTCTCTGAAAAATGTAAATCTGCATATCAAGTCCGGCCAGACGGTCGGAATCATCGGCGGAACGGGAAGTGCAAAGTCCACACTGGTTCAGCTGATCCCGCGTCTCTATGACGCGACGAGAGGATGCGTCAAAGTCGGAGGCATTGACGTACGGGATTACAACCTGGAGGCGCTGAGAGATCAGGTATCCATGGTGCTTCAGAAAAACGTCCTGTTTACAGGTTCTATCTATGACAATATCCGTTGGGGAGATGAAACTGCCAGCGATGAAGAAGTGCAGAGAGTCTGCCGTCTTGCTCAGGCGGACGGATTCGTGCAGGAATTCCCGCATGGTTATGATACAATGATCGTTCAGGGCGGAAACAACGTCTCCGGAGGACAGAAACAGCGTCTCTGTATCGCCAGAGCCCTGCTGAAAAAACCGAAGATCCTGATCCTTGACGATTCTACCAGCGCGGTAGATACCAAGACAGATGCAATGATCCGAAAAGCTTTCCGGGAGGAAATTCCGGATACGACCAAGATCATCATCGCACAGCGAGTTTCTTCTGTGGAAGACGCGGATATGATCATTGTCATGGACGACGGTAAGATCAACGGCGTCGGAACATCGGAAGAGCTGCTGAAGAACAATGCGATTTATCGCGAAGTATATGAATCTCAGGTGAAAGGAGGAAATGAGGATGAGTGATTCAAAGAAAGTTAAAGTATCCCGCGGTACTCTTAAGACGGCAAAGCGTCTGCTTGGCTATGTGACGAGCAGCTACAAGCCGGAGCTGATCGCCGTGGTGATCTGCATCATCATGAGTTCCATCGCATCGATTTCCGTATCGCTCTCACTGAAATTTCTTCTGGACGATTTTATCATACCGCTGATCGGACAGCAGGACCCGGATTTCACGGAACTGTACGGGGCGGTTGCGGTTCTCGGTGTGATTTTCCTTCTTGGAGTCATTGCGACGTTTGTATACACCCGACTGATGGTTAAGATTGGCCAGGGCGTCCTGCGCCGGGTCAGAGATGAGATGTTTGAACATATGCAGACACTCCCGATTCGTTATTTTGACCAGAACACCAATGGTTCTATCATGAGCCTTTATACCAACGATACGGATACGCTGCGTCAGATGATCAATCAGGCGCTGCCGCAGGTGCTGATGTCTTCCATCACGATCGTGGTAACCTTCCTTTCCATGCTGCTGCTGAGTCCCCTGCTTACGGTCCTTGCCGTTGTCATGATCGTGATCATGCTGCTGGTGAGCAGTAAGATCGGCGGAAACAGCGGAAAATATTTCGTGCGCCAGCAGATGGATATTGCGGATATCACCGGTTATGTGGAAGAGCGTATGAACGGACAGCGTGTGATCAAGATCTTCAACCATGAACGTGTGTCTGAGGAAGAATTTGACAAGCTGAACGAGCGGCTGTTCAACAGCGCGGCCAACGCCAACACCTTTGCCAATATCATGGGACCGATCATCGGAAACCTGGGAAACCTTCAGTTCGTGCTGACGGCTGTTCTGGGTGGCTTCCTTTCCATCGCGGGAATCGGCGGCATCACCCTTGGAACCATGGCATCCTATCTGCAGTTCACAAAGAGCTTTACTCAGCCGTTCATGCAGATTGCCCAGCAGTTCAACTCCGTAGTCATGGCGCTTGCCGGAGCAGAGCGTATTTTCAACATGATCGACGAATCGTCGGAGATGGATGACGGTTATGTTACTCTGGTCAATGCAAGAAAGAAAGCGGACGGAACCATCGAAGAGTGCGCGGAGCGCACCGGAACCTGGGCATGGAAACATCCGCATCAGGCAGACGGAAGCGTTACCTACACCGAGCTGAAAGGTGACGTACGTTTCTTTGATATGACGTTCGGATACAATCCGGATAAAATGGTACTTCATGATCTGACGCTTTACGCGAAACCGGGTCAGAAACTTGCGTTTGTGGGTTCTACCGGTGCCGGAAAGACGACGATCACCAACCTGATCAATCGTTTCTACGACGTTCAGGATGGAAAGATCCGTTACGACGGAATCAATATCAACAAGATCAAAAAAGCAGATCTGCGCCGTTCCCTTGGAATCGTGCTGCAGGATACCCATCTGTTTACCGGAACGATCATGGAAAATATCCGGTATGGAAAACTGGACGCTACCGATGAGGAAGTATTTGCAGCAGCACGTCTGGCACATGCAGACCAGTTCATCAACATGCTGCCACAGGGATACAACACCATGCTGACCAGCGACGGTGAGGAACTGTCCCAGGGACAGAGACAGCTGCTTGCGATTGCCCGTGCAGCAGTAGCCAACCCGCCGGTACTGATCCTGGATGAGGCGACTTCAAGTATTGATACCCGTACCGAAGCGATCGTACAGAAAGGTATGGATAACCTGATGAAGGGACGTACCGTATTTGTCATCGCTCACCGCCTGTCTACGATCCGGAACAGCGACGCGATCATGGTTCTGGAACACGGACGGATCATCGAGCGTGGTACCCACGAAGAGCTGCTTGAGAAACATGGCACATATTATCAGTTATATACAGGTAAACTGGAATTAGATTAAAAATCCAGAGTTTCCACTGCGGAATACGATTTCCGGCTTATGCCGGGGCGTATTCCGCTTTTTTTTGGAACATTCCGCTGGAAGGGGGACGAAAAAATCCCTGAGCGGTTGGCATACGTGTACGGCGGGCGGCTGCGGGGAGGCGGAATGTTCCGAGGGGTGTAGTGTAGATCTTTGGAGTTGTTTGTGGATGGAATGGTTCGTTTGTTTTGAACTATGAAAGGTTGAAGTAACCGTTCAGTTGGATTATCTCTTGTAAATAAGCATATGGAAAGATATAATAGAAATACAACTAAATGGTCGTACAAAGGGATTAAAAGAATAGGCGCTGGAAACGCCGGATAAAGAAATTTTTTGCACATAGAGAAAAACCCGATGGCAGCCGGTCGAGCGGCCGGCTGTTGTCGGGCTTGGTCATTCTCCGAACTTTCGGTTTTTGTCATTGCTGATACCCAGCAGGTAATCGGTACTGCAGTTATATAGTTTGGCAAGCCGGATCAGAAAATCCACCGGGATTTCCCGGACTCCTTTTTCGTATCGGGAATAGACATCCCTGTGACATTCGAGAATGGCAGAGATTTCCTTGATGGTCAGATCACTGTCGATCCGCATGTCTTCCAATCTTTGATATTTCATCTTATTATGTCCTGTTCTGAATTCCGTCGGTTAACAGTTATCTCTCAGTCTGAGCAACTGCAGGCAGTTTTATTCTCACACGTTATAGATATGTCAGTATTGGAGCAATAACTGTTAGTGTAATGAGTAACAATTTAATACTAACAACTGGACGTATGACCGAAAGAAAATACGGTCATATGGACGTAAAAAAAGCGAGGGATATTCCAGTGAAAATAAAGACAGAAGAATGCGAAAGAATCGTTCTGCAGGCGATGGAAGCGATACAGGACGAAGACGAAGAAACCTTTTCCCGGCTCATCTATCCGATACCAAAACAAGAATGGAAACAGGAAACCGGCGAAGAAGCCCCACCCAAAGCCTCCCGCCTCCGCCAGATACTGAATGAAATAAACCCCTACGGATTCTCCGTACCATATAAAATAGAAAACCTGTACATAACCGAAGACTATAATGGAAGAAACTGGTACGAACACAAGCAGATCCCCGTACAGGCCGCAGCAGAGGCAACCGTATACTGGGCCAAAACTGAAAAAAAGACCATCTGCCACGCCTGGCCCGTCTCTATCCAATGCCTCTGCATAGAAAACACCTGGTACCTAAACCCTTACTGGCTTTGGGAATATCAGAAAACTTGAGCACATCACACCCCACAACGCCAGTTACAATACCATCCGCAATCCACCTACACGCCCACCACAACCAGTCCTCCGTGGGCGCCGCGCTCCGTTCCCGTCCACTCCACTTTATATTTTCTTTAGAAAAAAACATGGAAAAGGTGTTGACAAAACAAACCCTGAGTGCTATCGTAAGAGCATAGATGTTAGCACTCCACTCAAACGAGTGCTAACAAAACCAGAAGGAAAGGAGCTGGAGGAATGGAATTGGATGAGAGAAAAAGGAAAATACTAAAAGCGATCATCCAAACGTATCTGGAAACTGGCGAGCCGGTAGGGTCAAGGACTATTTCCAAATACACCGATCTGAATCTGAGCTCCGCCACCATCCGCAATGAAATGTCAGACCTGGAAGAGATGGGATACATCCTGCAGCCTCACACCTCTGCGGGACGGATACCTTCCGATGAAGGCTATCGGCTGTACGTGGACGAACTGATGAAAGAAAAGGAGCAGGAGATTGCAGACATCAAGAACATGGTGATCGAAAGAACGAATCACATGGAAAAGACGCTGCAGCAGGTGGTACGGCTCCTGGCAACCAAGACGAATTACGCGACACTGATCACAGGACCGGCCATGCACCATACAAAAGTCAAATTTATTCAGCTTTCCAAGGTGAATGAACATCAGCTCCTGGCAGTCGTTGTAGTGGAAGGAAACCTGGTGAAGAATCAGATGCTGGATCTGGATGAGGAGATCGATGACGAACAGCTTCTGAAATTGAATCTTCTGCTGAACACACAGCTCAACGGACTTGCCATCGAGGAGATCAATCTTGGAATGATCCAGAAAATGAAAGAACAGGCAGGCATTCATTCCGGCGTGATCAGCAAGGTCGTGGATGCGGTTGGAGAAGCCATTGCGGTCAGCGACGAAGACGTACCGGTTTATACCAGCGGTGCGACAAACTTTTTCAAATATCCGGAACTGAGCGACAGCAAGAGCGCAAGCGGACTGATCTCCACATTTGAAGAGAAGGAACGCCTGGTTAGTCTTCTGAAGGATACGGTTTCTGATGAAGACGGTGAGAATACCGGCATCCAGGTATATATTGGAAATGAAACTTCCATGGAACCCCTGCGGGACTGCAGTGTGGTGACAACCACCTATGATATGGGTGATGGAATGAAGGGAACCATCGGGATCGTAGGACCGAAACGAATGGACTACGAGAACGTAGTAGATAATCTGAAGATACTCAAGACACAGCTCGACAGCGTCTTCAAAAAGCCGGATACGGACACATAGAAAGGTGGAAAGCAACGGTGACACAGGAAAACAGAAATGTCAATGAAACAGTAAACGAAACCGCTGAGAATAAAGAAAACGGGATTCCCACAGAAGAGATCCTGAAAGAGGCGGACAAGGCGGCGGCAGCGTCTGCTGCTGAGAAGAAGCCTGAGGAAGAAACCGCGGCGGCAGATGGAAGCACAGAAGAGGCTTCCGGTGATACACAGGAAGAAGCGGCGGAAGAGCAGGAGACTGAAAAAGAGCCTCAGACAAAAGAAAAACGGTTCTTCAAGAAGAAAGAGAAGAAAGACAAAAAAGATGAGAAGATCGAAGAACTGACCGACCGGCTGACCCGTCAGCTGGCAGAGTTTGACAACTACCGGAAACGTACAGAAAAAGAAAAAGCAAGTATGTACACGATCGGAGCGAAAGATATCGTAGAGAAGATCCTTCCGGTGGTAGATAATTTTGAACGCGGTCTTGCCACGGTGGAGCATCTGGAGGATGATCCGTTTGCAGAGGGTATGAATAAGATCTATAAGCAGCTGGTCAAGACGCTGGAAGATATGGGAGTTACGGTCATTGAGGCCGTAGGACAGGAATTTGATCCGAACCTGCACAATGCAGTGATGCACGTGGAGGATGAGGAAGCCGGCGAAAACATCATCGTCGAGGAATTCCTGAAAGGCTACAAATACAAAGACATCGTGGTTCGCCACAGCATGGTAAAAGTAGCCAATTAGTATATTTGTTTACAAACAACCATTTGAATGATAAATGATTCAGGAGGAAAAAATCATGAGCAAGATTATTGGTATTGACCTTGGTACAACAAACAGCTGTGTAGCAGTTATGGAAGGTGGAAAACCGACCGTTATCGCAAACGCAGAAGGCGAGAGAACCACACCTTCTATCGTGGCATTCTCCAAAAACGGTGAGCGTCTCGTAGGTGAGCCGGCAAAACGTCAGGCAGTCACCAACGCTGAGAGAACGATCCGTTCCATCAAACGTGAGATGGGTACCGATTACAAAGTAGATATCGAAGGAAAGAAATATTCTCCGCAGGAGATTTCCGCTATGATCCTGCAGAAGCTGAAAAGTGACGCAGAGAACTATCTGGGCGAGAAAGTAACAGAAGCAGTTATCACTGTTCCGGCTTACTTCAATGACGCTCAGCGTCAGGCAACCAAGGATGCAGGAAAGATCGCAGGCCTGGATGTAAAACGTATCATCAACGAGCCGACAGCAGCAGCCCTTGCTTACGGCCTTGACAATGAGAAAGAGCAGAAGATCATGGTAT
This sequence comes from uncultured Fusicatenibacter sp., assembly GCA_902493585.1. Taxonomy (GTDB): domain Bacteria; phylum Bacillota; class Clostridia; order Lachnospirales; family Lachnospiraceae; genus Fusicatenibacter. The sequence goes on from CABUPZ010000017.1 coordinate 42,411, forward strand.
ACGACCTGGGCGGCGGTACGTTCGATGTTTCCATCATCGAGATCGGTGACGGAGTGATCGAGGTTCTTTCCACCGCAGGAAACAACCGTCTGGGCGGTGACGATTTCGACCAGAAGGTAGCGGACTACATCCTGTCCGAGTTCAAGAAACAGGAAGGCGTAGATCTGTCCAACGACAAGATGGCGATGCAGCGTATCCGTGAGGCGGCTGAGAAAGCAAAGAAAGAGCTGTCCAGCGCGACCACAACAAACATCAACCTTCCGTTCATCACAGCAACGGCAGATGGACCAAAGCATCTGGATATGAACCTGACAAAAGCAAAATTCGATGAGTTGACCCATGACCTGGTAGAGAAGACCGCAGAGCCGGTACAGAGAGCTCTGTCTGATGCAGGTCTGAGTGCTTCCGAACTTGGAAAAGTCCTGCTGGTAGGTGGTTCCACACGTATCCCGGCAGTACAGGATAAAGTAAAACAGCTGACCGGACATGAGCCGAGCAAGAGTCTGAACCCGGATGAGTGCGTAGCCCTTGGTGCTTCTGTACAGGGTGGTAAACTGGCTGGTGATGAAGGCGCAGGCGATATCCTGCTGCTGGACGTTACTCCGCTATCCCTGTCCATCGAGACAATGGGAGGTATTGCAACCCGTCTGATCGAGCGTAATACAACAATCCCGACCAAGAAGAGCCAGATCTTCTCCACCGCCGCAGACAATCAGACCGCTGTAGACATCAACGTTGTACAGGGTGAGCGTCAGTTCGCGAAAGACAACAAGTCCCTTGGACAGTTCCGTCTGGATGGAATCCCGCCGGCAAGACGTGGTGTTCCGCAGATCGAGGTTACCTTTGATATCGATG
>CABUPZ010000018.1 GCA_902493585.1 uncultured Fusicatenibacter sp.
CACCGTCGCCTGCAGGAAATCCCAGCTTGTAGCGGTTGCGGAGCCGTGATGGCCGGGAACCAGGACATCACAGGAAAGGTCGATGCCGGAACGGCACATGGCGGATTCGCTGCTGTTTTCCGCGTCGCCGGTAAAAAGGAAGCTGTTGGCACCGTTGGTCAGTTTGATCGCCACGGAATTGTTGTTGCTGTCGTCCGCGTCAATGGAAGCAGGGGACAGAATGGTGAAGCTTCCGGTTCCGAAGGAGAATTCCGTTCCCACGGACGGATGCTGGGGTGTCAGGCCTTTCTGTTCCACTGCGCGGAGAAAAGATTCGTAGGTATTGCTGTCGTGTACATAATCACTGCTGATGACATTCTTTACATCAAAGGCATTGAGACATCCGATCAGTCCGGAAACGTGGTCAGAATCATAATGGCTGCTGATCAGATAGTCGATGGCTGATACGCCCTGGTCCTTTAAATAGGATACGACAAAACTGGAGGTGTCCCTGTCACCGCCGTCGTAAACCAGCGTTTGTCCATCCGACTGTACCAGGATGGCAAGCCCCTGACCCACGTCCAGGAAGTGAACGGTCATTTCACCGGCAGTTTTTTCTGTTTCGGATGAACGGTCCGATGTGACCACCGGCGCAGGGGTATCTGCAGCGGAAGTGGTGGGTTTTTCAGCAGTGGGAGCAGCAGCCGTCGGTACAGCAGAAGCATCGGCCGAATCTGTGCGGACAGAAGCAGACAGCGCGGAAGAAGCCTGGGCGTCTGTGGTCGGTGCGGCTGCCGACGCCATCACAAACAGCACGATGGGGACGGCCGCTGCAATCCATTTTGGATATTTTTTTCGGTGCGAGATCAGTTTCCAGAAGAATGGTAATAAAGATAAGCCGAAGAAAGCAAGGAAAATTCCTTCCAGTAGACTTTCGGTTCCGGCAATGCTCAGCCCGCCGATCAGAAAGAAGATTCCGAACAGCCAACGGAGCACATTTCCTACAGTTCCTAATTTTTTCATATGTTCCTCCTTTTTTGTTCCTCCCGCTATTATATAACGAATTGCTGAAAAATGATAGTAACAGTTCAGCTGGCGGAGCGATTACCTGTTATAAATGACAGATAAAAATATGACAAAAAGATAAAATTACAGATTGCTATTATCCGGACAACCTTTTATAATGAAAAGGAAAATGATTACCATTTTTTACAAAAAATAATTGGGAGGTACTTTACATGAAAACCGTGATCATTGGTGCAAATCATGCGGGAATTGCGGCAGCAAACACGCTGCTGGACAATTATCCGGAACAAAAAGTGGTCATGATCGACCGCAATACCAATCTCAGTTATCTGGGATGTGGAACTGCTCTCTGGGTGGGCAGACAGATTGATTCCTACGAGAAACTGTTCTATACCAATAAAGAAGCTTTTGAGGCAAAAGGCGCAGATATCCGGATGGAGACCAGTGTCCGGAAGATTGATTTTGACAAAAAGATTGTCTACTGCGAAAGCGCAGACGGGACAACCTCCGAGGAATCTTACGACAAGCTGGTGCTTGCCACCGGTTCTCTTCCGATTGCTCCCGCGCTTCCGGGAAATGATCTGGAAGGCATCAGTTTCCTGAAGCTGTTCCAGGACGGACAGGAAGTGGATCGTCAGATCAGCGACGACTCTGTGAAAAACGTGGCGGTCATCGGCGCTGGTTATATCGGTGTGGAGATTGCGGAAGCGGCAAAACGCCGCGGCAAAGAGGTGCGTCTGTTCGATGTGGCTCCCACTTCTCTGGCAAGCTATTACGATCCGGAATTTGCGAAAGAGATGGACCGGAATCTGCAGGAACATGGAATCGAAACCCATTACGAAGAGCGTGCGGTTGCCTACAAGGGAACCGGTCATGTGGAAGCGATCGTAACTGACAAAGGCGAATATCCGGCAGAACTGGTGATTAATGCCATCGGATTCCGCCCGAACAATGAACTGGGAAAAGACCATCTGGAATGCTTTGCCAATGGTGCGTACCGTGTGGACAGACATCAGCAGACCAGTGATCCGGATGTCTATGCGGTAGGCGACTGTGCGACGATCTATTCCAACGCGCTGCAGGCGGAAACCTATATTGCCCTGGCGACCAATGCGGTTCGTTCCGGAATTGTGGCAGGCCACAACATCGGAGGAACCCCGCTGGAATCCATCGGAGTACAGGGCTCCAACGGAATTTCCATTTTCGACTACAACATGGTGTCCACCGGTCTTTCTGTCTGTGCGGCGGAAAAAAACGGAATGAAAGTCAGTCATACCGACTATGAAGACCTGCAGAAACCAGGCTTTATGAAAGAAAACGCGAAAGTAAAGATCCGTATTGTCTATGAGACCGAATCCCGCCGGGTGGTAGGCGCTCAGATGGCTTCTACAGAAGATATTTCCATGGGAATCCATATGTTCTCACTGGCGATCGAGGAAGGCGTGACCATCGATAAGCTGAAACTGCTGGATATTTTCTTCCTTCCGCATTTCAATCAGCCGTACAACTATATCACGATGGCGGCGCTGAATGCAAAATAAAGGATATTTTCATATGGAATGGCGTGAAAACGCTGAATAATTGCAGAAAAAGAGAGGGCGTGCCGCAGACGGGATTTATTCCCGTGTGCGGCGCGCTCTCTCTTTTCTCCACTCCCGCGGTGAAACGCCGTAGATCTGTTTGAATGCGCGGGAGAAATGCAGCTGGTTGGGATAGCCCACTGCATTGCCCACATCGCCGACGGAAAGCTGGGTCAGTTTTAAAAGTTCCGCTGCTTTCACCATCCGGTAATTCATCAGGAATTCCTGGGGAGATTTTCCCAGAGTGTCTTTGAAAATCCTTCCGAAATAACTGCGGTTGAGACCGCAGAAAGCGGCAATCCCTTCCACGGAGATATCATTCTGAAAGTTCTGTTCGATATAGTTGAGGGCTTCCTTGATATAGAAGTCTTTAAGTTTTCCGCCGCTGGAAAGCTTCATGGAAGCAGAGGAGCGGTAGAGGTAATCGATAAACAGGTACAGATGACCGATCAGGTGGAAAGGGGAAGCACTGCCGTGGTTTGCGATGTAGAGCATCTCCTGCATCATATTCTCCCGCAGATCCTTGGAATGGGCATGATAGATGGGAGAGTCAGGGGTCAGTCCCGCAATCTCGATGACCTCCTTTGCACGCAGTCCGTCGAATTCGATCCACACATACTCCCAGGGGAGCTTCGCGTCTGCCACATAGGTGTTGATCTGCTTTGGAAAGATCATAAAGCTCTGGCCGCTGCGCACCTGGTAAGTCTGCGTCCCTCCTTTGGAGTCATCTGCCAGAAGCTGTCCGGTACCGGAGAGGATATAGTGGAAGAGAAAGTGGTTGCGGGAGGCGGAACCAAAGGAATGTGCCGGAGAGCACTGTTCCCGGCCGAACTGGTAAAGCCCCAGGTCAACAAAGTTATAGACGCATTTTGGAATGTTATAATGGCTGCAGAAAGAAAAACCAGCAAAAAGAAAGGGTTGGAGCTGTGCTGAAAAGGAAAAATGCGATCAGCGCCGGACTGGCGGCAGCCATGCTGGGGGCGGCAGTCCTTTCAGGGTGCGGCGCGGACGAAACGGACGGCAGGACGGAGATCGAGATCCTCCAGTACAAGCCCGAAGCGGCGGCGTATTTCGACCAGGTGGAGGAAGCGTTTAACGCGTCTCATGAGGACATCCATCTTACCATCAGTTCACCGAATGACGCCAGCGCGATCATGAGGACACGGTTTGTCCGGGAGGATTATCCGGATAGGAGGAGATATTAACTACTCCTATTATGTGGATGCGGATATTCTTGCCTGGCCGGTTACGATCTTTCTGTTTCTCGGCCTGATCACAGTGGCGTTCCCTGGCAAACAGTCTTATGGTGACTGTTGTAACCGTGGCGCTCTCGATTGTGATCCATTCCCTGATGGGATTTGCGGTGGGAAGAAACAAGAGCCACAGCAAAGGGTACAATTTCATTTATCTGTTTATTGTCAGCGGTATGTTCGTGCCATTTGCGATTTTGATGATGCCTCTGGCGAAACAGACGGCGGAGATGCATCTTGATAACTGGGTTGGCGTAATCCTGCTTTATGTGGTTTTCTATATGCCGATGAATCTGCTTTTATATACAGGGTATCTGGTAAATATTCCTGTTGCCCTTGAGAAAGCCGCACGCGTGGACGGCGCAAGCACATGGCGGACATTTTGGAAGATCATCTTTCCGATCATGAAGCCTATGCATGCGACTGTGGCGGTTATCACGGCGCTTGCAGTATGGAATGACGTTATGACGCCTTTGATCATCATGTCCGGAAAAGGAGAAAATACACTGCCTCTGGCACAGCTCACTTTCCAGACTCAGTTTGGCACAAACTATAATCTGGCATTCGCATCCTATCTTCTGGCACTGATCCCGAGGGACAGGAGATTACCGGACACCGGCGTGTATCATCAGGAATACGGACGGTACCTATTCCAGTGACTTCCGGTATGTGGGGCACACGATCAGGGAAGGAAAATATAAAGAAACTGTCCGTCCGGTGCTGATCAACAGCTGGGAGGCGCCTTATTTTGATTTTACCGGGGAGTCGCTCCTGAAACTGGCAGAACAGGCGGCAGAACTGGGAATCAAATTGTCTGTCATGGACGACGGATGGTTTGGGTGCAGGGACAGCGAACTCTACCGGGAGCATCCGGACTGGGCGTTTGTGATTCCGGGGCGGAAACCGGACCGTTCCAGATATCAGCTTGTGCTTGATTTTTCCAGAAAAGAGGTTGTCGATCACATTTACGGACAGATCTGCAGCGTCCTGGATCAGGGAAATGTGGAATACATCAAATGGGATATGAACCGCAGTCTGACCGATATTTATTCTGCGGCCGCAGACAGTCAGGGAAGTGTGCTCTACGACTATATGATGTGGGTTTATGATTTTCTGGAGCGGCTGGTCAATCGTTATCCGAATCTCCTGATCGAGGGCTGCAGCGGAAGCGCATGTGTCCGCGTCCCCCAATCACCAGACCGGAAGATGCACCTCCCTGCACACGAGAGGGATTGTGGCGATGGCTGGAACTTTTGGGTATGAGCTGGATCTGAATCAGCTTGCGGATGAGGAAAAAGAGGAGATCCGGCAGCAGATTATCGAGTACAAAACATATGCCGGCCTGATCCAGAACGGCCGGTACTACCGGCTGACCTGTCCGCAGACGGACGAAGTAGGCGCCTGGGAATTTGTATCCGAAGACCGAAGCGAGGCGCTTGTACAGGCTGTGAGATTAAAGCAGCATGGGAATATGCCGGTGAATTATATCCGGATCCGCGGGCTGGAGGAAAATGCGGTGTACCGCGAAACGTCAACCGGCAGGTGCTACAATAGCGAGGCTCTCTCGGATGCAGGATTCCCGGTTCCGGTCGGAATGGGCGAGTATCAGGCATACCAGTGGCATTTTGTCCGGGAAAGATAGAAGAACAGAACAAAAATGGCGATATACCGAAGTATATCGCCATTTTCTAATGAGGGGGGAGATAGTGAGTGGTTAATCAACTATCCGAGTACTAGTATAAGAAAAAAGTGTGTTGAAAGTATGTCCAAAGAATAAAAAAAGAAGAAAAGGTTTTAAGAAAATCAAAAGAAACTCAAAAGAAAATGGAAATCCGGTTTTTTCGTCAGACTGAACGTGGAAAGGCATTGTCCCCATCTCTGAACGATATTGCAATGTTTTTCCGTCTATGATATATTTTAAGATGATATCGTATTTGAGGAGGCACAGAATAGATGAAAAATCTACGTTCACTCATAGAAAATCTTTCCTGCGAATGTCTGCAGGGTTCCCTGGACACGGAAGTCCAGTCCGTCGTCTATGATTCCCGCAAGGTGGAGAAGGGCTCTTTGTTCGTCTGCATTCGGGGTGCTGTCGTGGACGGCCATACATTTGTCAATGAGGTGGTTGAGAAAGGCGCCAGGGTACTGGTAGTGGAAGAGCCGGTGAATGTTCCGAAGGAAGTGACCGTGCTGCAGGTTTCCGATACCAGATATGCCCTGGCTTTGATTTCCTGTGCGTGGTTCGATCATCCGGCGAAGAAGCTGAAAACCATCGGTGTGACCGGAACCAAAGGCAAAACCACTACCGTATATATGGTACAGTCGATTCTGGAAAACGCCGGTTACAAAGTAGGTCTGATCGGAACGATCGAGACCATCATCGGAGACCGGCACATTCCATCGGAAAACACAACACCGGAATCTTATCTGGTGCAGCAGTATTTTTCCCAGATGGTCGAGGAAGGCTGTGACTGCGTGGTCATGGAAGTTTCCTCCCAGGCGCTGATGCTCCATCGGTGCGGCGGCATTACCTTTGATTTCGGAATCTTTACCAATATCGGGGAGGATCATATCGGTCCCAATGAGCACAGCAGTTTCGAACAGTATCTGGAATGTAAGAAGCGTCTGCTTTCCCAGTGCCGGATCGGGATCGTCAACCGGGACGATGAACATTTTGAGGAGATCATTGACGGCCATACCTGTGAACTGGAAACCTATGGATTTTCGCCGGAAGCGGATCTTCGCGCAAAGGACGAACAACTGGTGACCTATCCGGGATATTTGGGAATTTCCTATACCGTAGACGGGCTGATGCATTTCCCTGTGGAGATTGACATTCCCGGAAAATTCAATATTTATAATTCGCTGACTGCGATTTCCATCTGCCGTCACTTCAAGGTGTCCGTGGAGAATATCCAGGCGGCGCTCAAAGTGGCGAAGGTGCGCGGAAGAGCGGAGATGGTAAAGGTCTCTGACCAGTTTACGCTGATGATCGATTATGCCCACAATGCCATGAGTCTGGAAAGTCTGCTCACTACTCTGCGGGAATATCAGCCTCATCGTCTGGTCTGCCTGTTCGGATGCGGCGGAAACCGTTCCCGTTCCAGAAGATTTGAGATGGGAGAAGTATCCGGCCGTCTGGCAGAGCTTACGATCATTACGTCGGACAATCCGAGAAACGAAGATCCGCAGGCGATCATCGATGATATCAAGACAGGAATTTCCAAAACCAGCGGAAAATATGTGGAGATCATTGACCGCAAAGAGGCTATCGCCTATGCGATCCACCATGGAGAACCGGGCGATATCATTGTGCTGGCAGGCAAGGGACATGAGGATTATCAGATCATCCAGGGAAAGAAATATCCGATGGATGAACGTGTGCTGATCCGTGAGATCCTGGAAGAAGACAGGGAGAAAGCATGAGCAGTTATGCGGATATCATTGTAGATATTACCCATGAAAAACTGGACCGTACCTTTCAGTACCGGATCCCGGAAGCATTGAAAGACAGGATCCATCCGGGCAGCCAGGTGAAAATCCCCTTTGGAAACGGGAACCGCCTGGTGACCGGATACGTTCTTTCCGTGAGCGGCGAGGCGAAATTTGAGGAAAGCAGGATGAAAGAGATCCGGGAACTTTCCGAGGACGCGGTGACGGTGGAAGCACGGCTGATCACGCTGGCGGCGTGGATGAAACATACCTACGGTTCTACGATGATCCAGGCGCTGAAGACCGTCCTTCCCGTAAAGAGTAAGTCAAAGGTAAGGGAAAAGCGCCGGATCGTGCTGATGCAGACGCCGGACGCTGCCAGAGAAACGCTGGAAGAATTCCGGAGAAAAAAATATAAAGCAAAGGCACGCCTTGTGGAACGGCTGCTGGAGGAACAGTTCCTGGATTATACCGAGGCGGTAAAGGAGCTGAAAGTGACCGCCGCCACAGTGAAAAGCCTGGAGGAACAGGGCGTCATAAAGGTGACGCAAAGTACCAAAAGCCAGTCTCCTGATTCCGGGAAAAAAGAGGCCGGCATCCGATTCCGGCTCAGCGATTCTCAGGAGCAGGCGGCGGAAGGCATTTTCCGGGAATGGAAGGAAAAAGACCGGCCATGCCTGCTGCAGGGGGTGACGGGCAGCGGAAAGACCATGGTCTATATGAAGCTGATCGAAAAGGTCCTGCAGGAAGGACGCCAGGCGATCGTCCTGATTCCGGAGATTGCGCTGACGTATCAGAATGTGGAAAGGTTCCGCGGATATTTCGGGGATCGGATTGCGGTTCTCAACTCGAAAATGACGCCGGCGCAGCGCTATGAACAGATGGAACGGGCGTCCGGCGGCCAGGTGAGCATCATGCTGGGCCCCCGTTCCGCATTGTTTACCCCGTTTCCCAATCTGGGGCTGATCATTATCGATGAAGAACACGAAAGTTCCTATAAAAGTGAGGTGACGCCCCGCTATCATGCAAGGGAGACGGCCATCGAACGGGCACGCCTGGAGCAGGCGCATGTGGTGCTCGGCTCCGCGACCCCTTCGGTGGATGCTTATTATCGATGCAGAACCGGAGCATTTGCTCTGTTTGTCCTGGATGGCAGATATGGAAGTTCCCGGCTTCCGGATGTATGTATCGTGGATATGCGGGAAGAATTGAAAAAAGGAAACCGTTCGATCCTGAGCGATGCGCTGACCGAACGGATGAGCAGATGTCTGGAGCGGAAAGAACAGGCGATGCTGTTTTTGAACCGGAGAGGCTATGCGGGATTTATTTCCTGCCGCTCCTGCGGTTATGTGGCAAAATGTCCCCACTGTGATGTTTCGCTGACGGAACATAACGACGGGACGCTGGTATGCCACTACTGTGGCTACCGGGTCCGGCAGCAGAACCGGTGTCCTTCCTGCGGCTCTCCCTATATCGGAGGATTTCGGGCGGGAACCCAGCAGATCGAACAGATCGTGCGAAAGATGTTTCCCGGGGTGCGGACTCTGCGGATGGATGCAGATACGACCAGGAACCGGGAAAGCTATGGAAAGATCCTTTCTGCTTTTGCGGACCGGGAAGCGGATGTGCTGATCGGTACGCAGATGATTGTCAAGGGGCATGATTTTCCTGACGTTACGCTGGTAGGAGTGCTGGCGGCGGATCTTTCCCTCAACGCGGCGGATTACCGTGCGGGGGAACGGACGTTTCAGATCCTCACGCAGGCGGTGGGCAGAGCGGGAAGAAAAGAAAAAAAAGGAACTGCAGTGATCCAGACGTATCAGCCGGAGCATTACAGCATCCGGGCGGCGGCGGTGCAGGACTATCCGGCATTCTTCGATGAGGAGATCGGCTACCGGGAACTGATGGATTATCCTCCGGTGTACCACATGATGGCGATCCACGCTTCCTGTCAGGAAGAAGAGCGGCTGGAACAGGCGATGGAATATATCCGCAGATTTCTGCTGCGGTTCCACGTGGAGCCACGTGTCCAGCTCATCGGTCCGGCAAGGGAGAGTGTCGCAAAGATCAGTGACCTGTACCGGTTTGTCCTGTATGTGAAGGCATCCAGCCCGGAGGTACTGTTTTCCCTTCGGGAACGGCTGGAGCGGTATATTGAGATCAACAGCGGTTTTTCCAACATCTATATACAGTTTGATTTTAACGCATAGATATTTTCAATACATATCAGAAAAAGGAGAGAAGAACAATGGCAATCAGAACAATTCGAATTGTGGGTGACAAGGTCCTTACAAAAGTCTGCAGACCGGTGGAGGAGATGACGCCGAGGATCCAGCAGCTGATCGACGATATGGTGGATACCATGTATGACGCATGCGGCGTAGGGCTTGCCGCTCCGCAGGTGGGAGTGCTGAAAAGGATCGTCGTGATCGACACCGACGGAACACTGCATATCCTGATCAATCCGGAGATTATTGAGACTTCCGGAGAACAGACCGGAGGCGAAGGATGCCTGAGCCTGCCGGGAAAATCCGGCATGGTGACACGTCCCAATTATGTGAAAGTCCGTGCACTGGACCGGGAGATGAAACCGTTTGAACTGGAGGGAACCGAGCTGCTGGCGCGGGCGATCTGCCACGAATGCGATCACCTGGACGGCCATATGTACACCGAAAGGGTGGAGGGCGAACTCTGGGACAATGAATATGATGACGAGGAAGAGGAAGAATAATATGAGGACAGTATTTATGGGGACGCCGGATTTCGCGGTGGGCACGCTGGAAGCGATCGCTGCGGCGGGACACCAGATCGCAGGCGTTGTGACACAGCCTGACAAGCAGAAAGGACGCGGAAAGCAGGTACAGCCCACGCCGGTCAAGGAAGCGGCTCTGCGCCTCGGCCTTCCGGTGTATCAGCCGGTGAAAGTCAGAGATCCGGAGTTTGTCAAAGTATTGGAAGAACTTCAGCCGGAAGTGATCGTTGTGGCTGCCTTTGGACAGATCATCCCGCAGGCGATCCTGGATCTGCCGAAATACGGATGTGTGAATGTTCACGCTTCTCTGCTTCCTGCTTACCGCGGCGCTGCCCCGATCCAGTGGGCAGTGATCAATGGTGAGGAGGAGTCCGGTGTGACGATCATGCAGATGGACGCCGGTCTGGATACCGGAGATATGCTGGCCAAGGTCGTTGTTCCGCTGGAGCAGGAGGAAACGGGCGGAAGCCTGTTTGACAAACTGAGCCAGGCAGGGGCAAAGCTTCTGGTGGAGACACTGGAAAAGCTGGAAGAAGGGACGGTGGTTCCGGAAAAACAGCCGGAGGAGAGCACCACGGAATACGCCCGGATGATCAGGAAGGAAGACGGAAAGATTGACTGGAGCCGGAATGCGGCTGAGATCGAGCGTCTGATCCGCGGAATGAATCCCTGGCCCAGCGCTTATACGAAACTGAATGGAAAAACCGTGAAGATCTGGAAAGCACGTGTGATGGCGCTGATCGGCGGCAATCTGTTTGCGGCGCTGCCGGGGCAGGACCCGAAAAAGCATGCCGGAGAGATCTGGGCAGCGGATGAGTCCGGCATCCATGTACGGACCGGGGACGGTATCCTGGTCATCGAGGAACTGCAGATGGAAGGAAAGAAACGGATGGCAGTGCAGGATTTCCTGCGGGGCCACAAGATCGAGGCAGGTTCCCGGTTTGAATAAAAATTGCTTTTGAGTTTGGAAAGGAGTAGTTGATAGTTTATGCCATTTATCTATTGGGACCCGACTTATGTGCTGGTGGTTCTGGCGGCTTTGATTTCCATCGCCGTTTCAGCTTCCATGAACGCAACGTTTCGGAAGTATCAGAGTGTGCGGTCACTCAGCGGGCTGACCGGGGAGCAGGCGGCGCTGAGGATTCTGCAGGCTGCGGGAATTTATGATGTGAGTATCCGCCATGTGTCCGGGAATTTGACGGACCATTATGACCCGCGGTCCAAAACGGTGAATCTGTCGGATGCGGTGTACGGACGGTCTTCTCTGGCAGCTGTGGGCGTTGCAGCTCATGAGTGCGGCCATGCGATCCAGGATGCCAGGGGGTATGTGCCTTTGAAGGTCAGAGGCGCGATCGTACCGGTGGCCAATTTCGGTTCGCAGATGTTCTGGCCATTGTTTATCATGGGGCTGATCTTCAGTATGGAGTCGCTGGTGAACATCGGAATCCTGCTGTTTCTGTTTGCACTGATCTTCCAGGTTGTGACACTTCCGGTGGAGTTCAATGCTTCGGCGCGGGCGATCCGGATGCTGGAATCTACAGGAATCCTTGGAACGTCTGAGGTTCCGGGTGCGAAAAAGGTACTGCGGGCGGCAGCCATGACTTACGTGGCGGCGGTGGTCGGTTCCCTGCTCCAGCTGCTGCGGCTTTTGATATTGTCCGGGAGGATAAGAAACGATGACTGATACGGTAAATACAAGAGAACTGGCATTGAATATTCTGCTTCAGATCGAGAAGGAGAAAGCGCCAAGCCATGTGGCAATCCGCCAGATGCTGGAAAAGTACCAGTTTCTCCCGAAGCAGGACCGGGCGTTTATTACCCGGCTCTGTGAGGGATCGGTGGAATATCAGATCCAGAATGATTATGTGATCAATCAGTATTCCAAAGTAAAAATTCATAAATGCAAACCGGTGATCCGGACGATTCTTCGGATGTCTGTCTACCAGATCCGGTTTATGGACAGTATCCCGGATTCGGCGGTGGTCAATGAGGCGGTGAAGCTGGCGGCAAAGAAAGGATTTTTTGCTCTGAAAGGTTTTGTCAACGGTGTGCTGCGCAGCATCGTCCGGGAAAAAGATCAGCTGACGTTCCCTGACCGGGAGAAGGATGTGACAGAATATCTGTCGGTGCGGTATTCGATGCCGGAATTCCTCGTGGAGGAATTTCTGGAGCAGTATCCGGAGGATGTGACGGAAAAGATGCTGGATGCCTTTTTGCAGGAGCATCCCACGACAATCCGCATCAACCGCTTCCGGAATACGGTGGAAGAAACTCTGAAAAGCCTGGAAAAACAGGGGGTTTCCGTGGAAAAGGCGCCTTATGTGGAAGAGGCATGGTATATCCGCGGGTATGACCATCTGAGTATGCTGGCGGCATTTCAGCAGGGACGGTTCCAGGTGCAGGATGTCAGTTCCATGCTGGCGGCATGTGTGGCGGATCCCCATCCGGGAGACACGGTGCTGGATCTGTGTGCCGCGCCGGGAGGAAAAAGCCTCCATATGGCAGACCGGATGCTGGGATGCGGCTATGTCCAGGCACAGGATCTGACGCCTTACAAGGTGGAGCTGATCCAGGAAAACATCGAGCGTTCCGGCCTGAACAATGTGATGGCCGTGCAGCAGGACGCCACGGTCCTGGATGAAAGCTGGGAAGAAAAGGCGGATGTGGTGCTGGCGGACGTTCCCTGTTCCGGCTATGGCGTAATCGGACGCAAAGCGGACATCAAGTACCATGCGTCAAAAGCAAAGGAAAACGAACTGATCCATCTTCAGAGAACGATCCTGGAAAATGCCGCGTCCTATGTGAAAGAAGGCGGCACGTTGGTATTCAGTACCTGCACGGTGAATAAGAGAGAGAACGAAGAAAATTTCCGCTGGTTTCTGGAAGAATTCCCGTTTGAGCCGGTAAGCCTGAATGACTGCCTGCCGGAAGAACTCCACAGCGAGGAGACGGAACAGGGATATCTTCAGCTGATACCGGGCGTACATAACTGTGACGGGTTCTTCCTTTCAAAGTTCCGGAAAAAGGAGGAGAAGGAAGGATGAAGGACATCAAATCCATGAATCTCGATGAACTGAAGGAACTGTGCATTCAGATGGGGGAAAAGCCGTTTCATGCCAAACAGCTCTATGGCTGGATCCATCAGAAGCTGGCTCCCTCCTATCAGGAGATGACGACCCTGTCCAAGGGATTCCGGCAGAAGCTGGAGGAAGCGTACCCTTACCGGCCGCTGGAAATTGTGGAGGTGCAGACTTCCAGACTGGACGGAACGCAGAAATATCTGTTTGAGCTTGCGGACGGGAATGTGATCGAGAGTGTCCTGATGCGGTATCATCATGGAAATTCCGTATGCATTTCTTCCCAGGTGGGCTGCCGGATGGGCTGCCGGTTCTGCGCGTCGACCATCGGCGGTCTGGTGCGGTCTCTGACGGCGGGCGAGATGCTGGATCAGATCTATCAGATCTCCAGACACACCGGGGAGCGGGTGTCCAATGTGGTTGTGATGGGAACCGGCGAACCGCTGGATAATTATGAGAACCTGGTGCGGTTTATCCGTCTCCTTTCCAGCCCGGAAGGGCTGAACATCAGCCAGAGAAACATCACCGTTTCCACCTGCGGCATTGTGCCGAATATGCATCGGCTGGCCAAGGAGCATCTGCAGATTACACTGGCGCTTTCCCTCCACGCGCCCAACGATGAAAAGCGAAAAGCGCTGATGCCGATTGCTTATAAATATACGATGGACGAGGTGCTGGACGCCTGCCGTTATTATTTTCAGGAGACGGGGCGCAGGCTGACGTTTGAGTACTCCCTGGTGGGCGGAGAGAATGATTCCCAGGAGGATGCGAACCAGCTGGCAGGCAGGATCCGTGGTCTCAACTGCCATATCAATCTGATCCCGGTGAACCCCATCAAGGAGCGGAACTACGTTCGTTCCGGGAAAAAAGTCATAGAGAATTTCAAAAATAAACTTGAAAAATACGGAATTAATGTTACTATTAGAAGGGAAATGGGCGCGGATATTGACGGTGCCTGTGGACAGTTACGAAAAAGTTATATCGATAAGACAGACAGGGAAATGTCCGGGACATTCCCTTTACAGGAGAGGAAGACATGAGGGTATTTTCTGCAACCGATATCGGTCAGAAACGTAAAATGAATCAGGACTTTGTGTTCGTTTCCAAAGAACCGGTGGGAAACCTTCCCAATCTTTTTATTGTGGCAGACGGTATGGGAGGTCATAACGCCGGGGATTTTGCTTCCCGCTACGGTGTGTCTGTACTGGTGGAATCCGTCCGCAGAGACGGAAATTTTAATCCCGTCAAGATCATCCGCCATGGGATCGAGGCGGCCAACAGCCAGATTCTGGAGCAGGCGCAGAGAGACGAGTCGATGGAAGGCATGGGCACAACCATGGTAGTCGCTACGGTTGTAGGCAGTTATGCTTATGTGGCGAATGTCGGAGACAGCCGGCTTTATCTTGCCGCGGACGGTACCTTTTCCCAGGTGACGCAGGATCATTCTCTGATCATGGAAATGGTGCGTCTCGGGGAACTGACCATGGAGCAGGCAAAAAACCATCCGGATAAAAATATTATCACCAGGGCTGTGGGCACTGCCGAGACCGTGAAAGTGGATTTTTTTGATATCCGGCTGGAACCGGGCAATCAGCTTCTGATGTGTTCGGACGGGCTGTCAAATATGGTTTCGGACGAAGAAATCTTCGAGATCATCGAAGAGGACGATGGAAAGGATAAGGCGCAGGAGCTGATCGATAAAGCGAATGCAAATGGCGGCAAAGACAATATTGCAGTCATTGTCGTTGAACCATTTACAAACGAGGTGAAAGAATGTTAAAAGAGGGAGTTATTTTAGGCGAGAGATATGAGATTATAAGCAGAATCGGTTCCGGCGGAATGGCAGATGTTTATAAAGCCATGGATCATAAGCTGAACCGTATGGTTGCGGTCAAGGTGATGAAGCCGGAATTCCGTGAGGACAAGACCTTTATCACAAAATTCCGTTCGGAAGCCCAGGCCGCTGCCGGACTGTCCCATCCCAACGTAGTCAATGTGTTTGACGTGGGAGACGACCGCGGTGTCTATTATATCGTTATGGAGCTTGTGGAAGGGATCACGCTGAAGGATTATATCAACCGGAAGGGGAAACTGAGCGTCAAGGAAGCGACCAGTATTGCGATCCAGGTTTCTCTCGGACTTGAGGCGGCGCACAACCGGGGCATCGTTCACCGTGATGTAAAACCGCAGAATATCATTATTTCCACAGACGGAAAGGTAAAACTTTCCGATTTCGGTATCGCGAAGGCGACCTCTTCCAATACGATCAGTTCCAATGTCATGGGAAGCGTCCACTACAGCTCACCGGAGCAGGTGCGCGGAGGCTATTCGGATTATAAGAGTGATATCTATTCTCTGGGTATCACCATCTATGAGATGGTGACCGGGCGTGTTCCGTTTGACGGGGATACGACCGTTGCCATTGCGATCAAGCATCTGCAGGAGGAGATCGAGGCTCCGTCCAAGTATACGCCGAGCCTGCCGTTCTCCCTGGAGCAGATCATCCTGAAATGTACCCAGAAGAGTCCGGACCGCCGGTATAAGAGCATGGGAGAGCTGATCGACGACCTGAAGCATTCTCTGGTAGATCCCAACGGAAATTTCGTTACCCTGATGCCGCTCAGTTCCCATGCCCAGACAGTCATGGTATCCGAGGATGAACTGGATAAGATCCGTTCCGGCTCCGCAGCGGTGGCTGCGAAGAAAGCGGCGGATGAACAGACTTCTTCTCCGAGATACAGCAAACTGGAGGACGATGACGACGAGGATGATTACGATTCCTACGAAGATGAGGATGAGTATGACGACGATTATGACGATGATGATTATGATGACGATGACGATGATGACGACGACTCCGGAAGCAGGATGGAGAAAGTGATCACCATCGGCGGCTTTGTTGTCGGCGGAATTATCATCTGTATTCTGATCTATGTCATTGCGCAGGCACTTGGATTTGTCGGAGGCGGAAGAGACACGGCGGACGGCAATTCTGCTTCTACGGCTGTGACAGCGACGGCGACACCGACGCCGGTGGACAGCAACGCAACAGCCAACACGCAGGAAGAGCAGGTAACAGTGCCGGATCTGCGGGGAAAGACAGAGGAGGAAGCACGGCAGACAGCCAATGAGATGGGACTTGGTGTGAAATCCGGCGGACCAGAGCCGTCAGATTCCGTGGAGGCAGGAAAGATCTGCCGTCAGGATCTGCAGCCGGGTTCACAGGTTGCAAAGAACTCGACGATCACTTATTATGTGAGCGCCGGTTCCGGTAAAGTGGAGATTCCGACCGGACTGATCGGAAAGTCGAGAGACGCCGTACAGGCTTCCCTGAACAGTATTGGTCTGGAAGTAAGCTTCACAGAGGATTTCAGCAGTGATGTGGCTGCGGGCAGTGTGATCACGCTGGATCCGGGCGAAGGCTCCACTGTGGATCAGGGATCCACAGTAACCGTTGTAGTCAGCAAAGGTGCGGAAGAGGACGAGGAAGTGTCCATTCCGAATGTACAGGGTTACTCCCAGGAGGAAGCTACTTCGATCCTTGAGGACCGTGGCCTGGTAGTAACAACAACGACCGCAACCTCCAATCGCGTCGCGATCGGAGAAGTCATCGAGCAGAGTCCGCAAGCCGGAACCAACGTAGCGCCGGGAACCACAGTGACTCTGGTCATCAATACAGAGCAGGCTTCTGCGGATCCGACCACAGAGCCGGAGGAAGGTGCAGCGAACGTTACCTGGAGCTGCAACAAATCTCTGAATAAACCGGAGAATTATCAGGGCGGAGTGATCCGCCTGGAGGTCATCCAGACCGTCAACGGGTCGGAACAGTCCGTATGGCAGGATGAAGGAATGACTCTGGACGACAGCCAGTGGCCGTATCCGATCAATATTGAATGGACTGCGCCGTCTGACGCGTCGGCGGAAGTGTATATCCTGATCTCCGAGATGGATTCCACCGGAAACTATCAGGCGATCTCAAAGAGCAGCACGTTCACTGCCAATCAGAGCTGAGGGTTCAATGAAAGGTAAGATTATCAAGGGAATTGCCGGGTTCTACTATGTGGATACGGGAGAATCCGGCGTTTATGAATGCAAAGCAAAGGGAATCTTCCGGAAGGATAAGAGAAAGCCGCTGGTGGGAGACGATGTGGAGATCGAAATCCTGGAGGAAGAAGAAAAAGAGGGAAATCTCACAGCGCTTCTTCCCAGGAAAAACGAACTGATCCGCCCGGCGGTTGCCAACATCGATCAGGCGCTGGTGATTTTTGCGCTGGAAGATCCAAGGCCGAACATCGCGCTGCTGGACCGTTTTCTGGTGATGATGGAGCAGCAGGACATTCCCGCTGCGGTTTGTTTCAACAAAGGGGATCTGGTAACGCGGGAGGAAGCGCAGACTTATGAAAAGATTTACCGGGACTGCGGATATCCGGTGTTTCTGTGCAGTGCGGCAAGGGAAGAGGGAATCGAAAAGCTGAAAGAATATCTGAAGGGCAGGACGACGGTGGTCGCCGGCCCTTCCGGTGTCGGAAAATCTTCTCTGACGAACCTCTTTCAGGATGAGGTCTGCATGGAGACCGGCGAGATCAGCCGGAAGCTGAAGCGGGGAAAACATACCACCCGTCATTCCCAGCTGATCGCGCTGGAGCCGGGGACCTGGCTGTGCGACACGCCGGGATTCACATCGCTGTATACGGAGAATATGGAGAAGGAAAAACTCCGCCAATATTTTCCGGAATTTCATCCGATGGAAGGAAACTGCCGGTTCCAGGGCTGCGTCCATGTGAAGGAACCGGGATGTGCGGTGAAGGAAGCTCTGGAAGAGGGCAGGATCCACCGTTCACGATATGAAAATTACGTCATGTTTTACGAAGAATTAAAAGAGCAGGAAAAAAGGAGATACTAAATATATGCAGAGGTATCAGTTGTCACCGTCAATTCTCGCCGCCGATTTTAACCGGCTGGGTGAGCAGATCAGGAAAATCGAACAGGCAGGCTGCCAATGGCTGCATATCGATGTCATGGACGGCACGTTTGTGCCGAGTATTTCCTTTGGAATGCCGTTGATCAAGTCCATCCGGGAGGAAAGCACCCTGTATTTTGACGTTCATTTGATGATCCAGGATCCGGAGCGCTATATCCAGCGCTTTCAGGAATGCGGAGCGGATATGCTGACGATCCACGCGGAGGCGTGTTCCGATCTTCCGTTTACGCTGGACGTGATCCATGCAAAGGGAATGCAGACAGGTGTGGCCTTGAATCCGCTGACACCGGTGAGCGTCCTGGAGCCGGTGCTGGATAAAGTGGATATGGTTCTGATCATGAGCGTCAATCCGGGCTTCGGCGGACAGAAATATATTCCGGAAACTGCCGGAAAGCTGAAGGAACTGCGCAGAATGCTGGATGCCACCGGAAATTCTGAGGTTCTGATCCAGGTGGACGGCGGCATCAACGAGAAAACGGTGGATGAGGTGCTGGAAGCAGGCGCGAACATCATCGTCGCAGGTTCTGCGGTTTTCGGCGGAGATATTGAAAAAAATATTCATATGTTTCAGGAACACATCGAGCCGTACAACCATGCAGATCGGGAAAATAAGACAGATGGTAAGGAGCTGAAAAAGTGAAAACATGCATCATTGCCGGGGGCATGCTTGAAAGAGAGTTTGCCCTTCGTTTTATGAGGGAGCAGAAGTTTGATATCATACTGGCCGCAGACCGCGGCCTTGAGTTCTGCAATGAGGAAAACATCCGTCCCACCTATATTCTTGGGGACTTCGACAGCCTGAAAGACGGCGTTCTGGAGAAATACCGGCAGGAAAATCAGGTGCCGATCCGGGAATTCAATCCGGTCAAGGACAACACCGATATGGATCTTGCACTGCAGCAGGCCATCATTCTGGGAAGCAGTGAGATCTATATTCTCGGCGGAACCGGAGGCAGGCTGGATCATTTTTTCAGTACCGTTCAGAATCTGAAAAAGGCATGGCTGAAACAGATTCCGGCATATCTGATAGATTCCAGAAATCTGATCACCCTGCCGTGTGAAAAAGAATTCACCATCGACAGGGAAACGCAGCACGGAACCTATGTTTCGTTCATGCCTTTGGAGGAACGGGTGACGGGACTTACATTGGAAGGGTTCAAATATCCTCTGGATAACTATACCCTGATCAATGCTTCCGGCGGTCTGGGCGTCAGCAACGAGATCGTGGAAGCGCAGGGACGTGTGAAATATGAGGACGGTATTCTGCTGATGATCCAGTCCAGAGACTGAAACGCGGCAGGAAAAATGGTTATAAAACAGAACTTTTAGGAGGAAAACAATATGAAACTGGGAATCGTTGGATAAACAGCCTTTTCATATCTCAATATTCCTTCATAAATCTCAATATATCCCATATTTACGCACTTCCCAGTTACATAAATTCATATATCTGCATATACTTTCATGGCAAATTGGTGCGGAATTGGTGCGGTCAATGGGATTCGACATTCGGGAAACGGGTTCACCATGACAGAGATTTCATCGATAATGAAAACTGTAAGGAGATTAATACCGTGATCCAGTTATTATCTTGTGAGTTCAATATCGATACCGCTTGTGTCGAGTTAAAATTTTCCAATGGCAACATGATTGCCATTGATACCATCGCCGTAGAGAGCGAGGTTGCTGACAATACGGTTCAGAATTCGGAACTTGATTATCTGATCTATAATAAGCCTCTGGAATATGCACAGCTTGTGCTTGGCGGTGACTTGAAACAATATATTCAGGGCACACCAGAACATCGGTTAATGGATTGAGAAGAAACGTAGCACCGCCCACCGGTCAGATGATCGGCGGGCGGTGTTTTGCGTTTTCGTTATTTACGCTATTTATTCAGCTTTTCAAGATATGAGAAGTTTTACATAAATACCTTGCTTAATAGTTTTCTTTGCGAACCTCGAAATAGCTCTGCGGATGCTTACAAACAGGGCAGACATCCGGTGCTTTAGTACCAACCACAATATGACCGCAGTTACGGCACTCCCACACGGTTACGCCGCTCTTTTCAAATACCTCTTTGGCTTCTACATTGTGCAGAAGGGCACGATAACGCTCTTCGTGAGACTTTTCGATAGCAGCAACACCACGGAACTGTTCAGCAAGGTCATGGAAACCTTCTTCATCAGCGTCTCTTGCCATACGGTCGTACATATCCGTCCACTCAGCGTTTTCACCCTCAGCAGCATGAAGCAGGTTCTCGGCGGTATCACCCAGCTCTCCAAGAGCCTTGAACCACAGCTTTGCGTGTTCTTTCTCGTTTTCTGCTGTTTTCAGGAAGAGTTCAGCAATCTGCTCATAACCAGCTTTCTTGGCTACAGATGCAAAATAAGTGTACTTGTTGCGAGCCTGAGATTCACCAGCGAAAGCTTCCCACAGGTTCTTTTCCGTCTTCGTCCCTGCATAAGGGCTTTTTGCAGGAGCAGCATCCTCAATCTTTACAAACTTGCTGGCAGGCTGTTTGCAGACAGGGCAGATAAAATCTGCAGGCAAGGGGCCTTCATGAATATAACCGCATACAGTACATTTCCATTTTTCCATTGTGTTTTCCTCCGCTTTTTCATTAAATTTTATTGTTTGAAGCAAAGATTCTACAATCTCTGCCGGGATTCCGGGATAATTTTTAATTGATTCCAGGAACACTTTGCTGTTTGCGCTTTGAGGGAGCATATAGCCCGCCTCACGGTACAAATCTTCCGCCTGCAGACGGGAGGATTTCTCAAACGCAACGCTCAAAGCATCCGGGAGTTTGGAAGCGATGCTTTCCGCCTGCACTTTGCTCTGAATCAGACTACGCAGAGCCTCTATAACTTTATCTTCTTTCGGCTGCTGAGGCGGATATTCCTTCGGAACCATTGAAATAGCGGCAGAAGGACAGGCATCCGCGCAGGCTCCACATCCGATGCACTTATTCACATCAATAATGCTGTTTTCTGTATCAGCCGCTCCGGTGGGACAGACATACAGGCACAGACAGTCTTTTGTGCAAAGCCGTAAATTTCTAACAGCATATTTTTCGCCCATTACACAGCCCTCCTTTCGACCTTTTCAAACTTCCATGCAGGGACTTTACAAACCGGGCAGATTTCCGGCGGTGCATCGCCCACAAAGATAAAACCGCAAACGGTGCAAACGAACACACCGGTGTTGTCCAGCATTTTGTCGCCTTCCGATTCATAGCGTGCCAGCAGAGACTCTTGCATTCGAGTAACTTTTTCGCTCCAGGTCAGGGCACGCAGAGCTCCTCTGTCTGATTTTTCGCCGGATACCGTATTACCGTAAGGGAAACCGGAAGAAAGATCTTTTTCAATCAGCTCCAGCAACTTCCCTGTACTTGCATCCTCCACTTGCTCTGCCTTGGAACGGAAAAATTCTGCCAGCTTGGTAAACTTTTCGGACTGTTCCGGCATATACTGTTTCTCACAACCTCTTGCCAGATTGGAACAGATGACACTCATCTCCATAGCAGACAGCTCTTTCTCTAAGTGGGGAGTTTCCAACGGCTCTTCGATAGTTTTCGGCTCTTCTTTGGGCTTAAAAGCGTCTTTTCCTGCACCACAGATGGGACACTTCCAGTCATCGGGTAAATTTTCCCATTTGCCTTCTTTTGCTTCGTCGAAGATATATCCGCAAATGGAACAAACGTATTGTTTCATACCATCGCCTCCCTTTTTCTTTATCATATCAGAAGAAACCTTCTGTTTCTGTGATGTTATCACGAAAGGATTTATTTCTCTTCACCACAGTGATGTCCGCCACAACCGTGTTCTCCGCATTCACCCTCATGGTGATGACCCTCGTGGTGGCTGCACATAACATCAGGATTAAATGCAAGAGTATGTGAAAGAAAAGCCTTCACCGCTTCATCAGCACTACCAGATACGCCTCCATACAGTTCGATACCAGCTTCGGCAAGGGCCGTTTTTGCTCCGCCGCCAATTCCACCACAGATCAGCACATCAACTTTCAGGTTTTGCAAAAGCCCGGCAAGCGCACCGTGACCACTGCCATTGGTGCTGACCACCTCGGAAGCAATAACTTTGCCGTCCTCGATGTCGTAAATCTTAAACTGTTCCGTGTGACCGAAGTGCTGAAAAATAGTTCCATTTTCATAGGTTACTGCAACTCTCATAGTATCTTCTCCTTTGGCTCTGAATTTAATATTTTGTGTTTGGCTGCAACAGTCAGAAAAGCCGCAGTCATCATCGTTTCCATTGCAAATACGGTAGTCGCCTCCTTCGATTCTCAGCGGAAAGCCGTCCACCAGAACATCGGCAATTTTCTTTCGGGCGCTTTCATAGATTCTCTGCACAGTGGTTCGAGCGATCTGCATTTGCTCGCTGCATTGTTCCTGAGAAAATCCCTCCTTGTCAATCAATCGTACAGTCTCATACTCATCTACCGTGAGAACAATCGGCTCTTTTTCTTCGCTGCTTTCTGTCGGACAAAACTCTAAGTTCTCAGGAAATCGACATACTCTTCGGCATTTTCTTGGTCTTGGCATTTTTCCACCTCTTTCTTCCTTTTATCTTATCACCATTTTGGGCATATGTCAATAACAATAATTGACATATGCCCATTTCTATGGTATCTTTATATGGTATCGAACAGGAGAGAAAACGCCATGAATCTTGCAGAATATTTTCCCGTTTGGGATAAACTAACAAACCGACAGAGAGAATCTCTGACTTCTTATTCTACACAGCGCAAGTTAATGAAAGGTGAATCTTTACACAACGGTTCTGATAACTGTACCGGGCTGATTTTGGTGCTGTCCGGGCAGCTCCGTGCCTACACGATTTCCGATGACGGCAGGGAGATTACGATGTACCGCCTGTTTGACCGGGACATCTGCCTGTTTTCTGCCTCTTGCATGACGCGTAGCATTCAGTTTGACATGATCATCGATGCCAAGAAAGATACAGAGGTCGTAATTATTCCGTCCGAAATTTACAAAGGTGTAATGGAGGAATCCGCTGCCCTTGCCAACTATACTAATGAAATCATGGCAAGCCGGTTTTCTGATGTGATGTGGCTGATGGATCAGGTGCTGTGGAAGAGTTTTGATAAGCGCCTCGCCGGATTCCTGCTGGAGGAAGCCAATGTGGAGGAAAGCAATACACTCAAAATTACCCATGAAACCATCGGAAATCATATGGGCAATCCCAGAGAGGTTGTTACCCGTATGCTCCGCTATTTTCAAAATGAGGGAATGGTTAAGCTCTCCCGTGGAACTATTGAGCTGACCGATAAAAAAACTGGAAAGGCTTGCTATTCTGTTACAATTTCCCCGCTCCAGTCTTGAACACCGCCAAATTCTGTCACATTGGTGTACTCCAGATCCGCCAGCTTTTTCGACGCCTGCTTGCTGCGGTTTCCGCTTCGGCAATAAACCAGGATCAGTTGCTCTTTATCGGGAAGCTTAACAACGGTTTGACAGAGGGAAGCGTCAATAAAATCAAATTAATGAAACGTATTATGTATGGCAGGAACAGCTTTCGTTTATTAAAAGCAAAGATTCTTTTAAATGAGTATTATTATCAAATCAACTAACTTTGGAAAGAACCGTCAAATAAAAAAGTGTATCGAAATCTCTGGATATTACCTGTAAACTATTGGTTAGAGTTTTTGGAGTTGACTCTGAAAACTCTAAATCTAATTTAAGGAGCAGGCTTATGAATCTTTCTTCTTTCACACCTGATAAACAGGTGAAACTTCAATACTGGCTGGATGTGATACGGCAGTGCAGGGCTTCCGGACTGACCAATCAGATCTGGTGCGAACAGCATGAGATCTCTTTGAAAAGTTATTATTACTGGCTTTCCAAAATCCGAAAGCTTGCCCGGCATTAGGGTTCCTGCGGCGCATATCCAGGATTAGCTTGATCTCATCAAGGGTGTGTTGGTTTGGATGGGAATGAAAGCGTCTGGAGCGATCACGCAGAGAATCCCAGGAACCATCATAACGATTTTTCCAGCGGTAAATATACTGCCGGTTTGTTTTATACTTTCTTGTAGCGTTAGACACACCGTGACGTTCTGCGTATTTAATAAGTGATAGACGAAATCTCATATCTTGTGTTATACTAGCCATGCGAGGATGCTCCTTTGTAGATATTTTGGGTTTGGCGATTCAAATATAACACAAAAGAGCTAATTCTCGCTTTTTAAATATTCAGTTGTAACACATGTATTGTAATCCTACTTGGTGCGCACCAAAAAAGCCGAAATGGCTTGAAAAAATCACGTTTTTGTGTTAGAGTAGAGTGTCGTGGTGAGCTCACGTTTCCTACTCTAAGGAAAGGAGTTCATTATATGGGCAAAAACTTAAAAGGCAAAGAATGTGGCAAAAGTATCTGCCAGAGAAAAGACGGTAAGTAGGCCGCAAGATATACCGCAAAGGACGGTTCCCGCAGGGAAAAGCATTTTGACACGCTCCCGGAAGCCCGTAACTGGCTTGCCGATGCGCAGTACGAAGATAAGCACGATGTCCATAATCCATGCTCCGAAATGACGGTGGATTCCTGGTTCGAGTTTTGGATGACCAATCTGATTGCGGATCTGGCTCCCAATACCAAGAAAAATTACCGGGAGCGGTATCGCATGAACATCCAGCCGGTCATCGGGAATATGCGCTTGTGCGATGTCAAACCGATGCATTGCAAAATCGTCCTGAATCGGATGGAAACCGCCTACGCAGGTTCCACCATCCGTCAGGCATATATTGCGATGGGAACTATGTTCCGGGCAGCCGTGATGAACGAGATGCTCACCAAACATCCTATGAACGGCGTTCGCTATACGAAACCTGTCAGGGCTGTGGATGACATCAAGTTCTTGACCGTGGAAGAACAGGCGACCTTTCTGGAAACCGCAAAGCGCTCTCACAATTACAGGCAGTATGTACTATTGTTGGAGACCGGGCTGCGGACTTCGGAAATGATTGGTTTGATCTGGGATTCTATCGACTGGAAAAAGCGTACTCTGACCGTCAGCAAGACGCTGGAATACCGTCACAGTGAAGGTGTCTGGCGTGCCGGTCCTCCAAAGACCAAAAGCAGTTACCGCACCGGCGAACCTGCAAAAAACAGCTCCTATGACACCCATCTGTACAAGCTGTGCGATGAGTGTAAAATCAAACGATTCTGTATGCGCGCTTTGAGACACACTTATGCGACCCGTGCGATTGAAAGCGGAGTACTGCCGAAAGTCTTGCAAAAGCTGCTCGGCCATTCGAGCATTAAAACGACCATGGACCGTTATGTCCATGTCACGGATGATTCCCTGACCAACGCCATCAAACAGTTCGAGCAAAACACCGTTTTGGCAAGTTGAAAATTGGTGCGCTGCGAAAAATTGGTGCGCTGCGAAAAATTGGTGCGGAATTGGTGCGGAAAGCATCCCCCTAACCCGAAAAATCATTGAAAATAAAGGAGATTTGATATATATGAAATTAGGTATCGTCGGACTCCCAAATGTGGGAAAGAGTACATTATTCAATTCTTTGACGAAGGCAGGGGCGGAGAGTGCAAACTATCCGTTCTGCACCATCGATCCCAATGTGGGCGTGGTGCCGGTGCCGGATGAGCGTCTGCAGCTGCTGGGAGATTTCTATCATTCCAAAAAAGTAACACCGGCGGTCATCGAGTTCGTGGACATCGCGGGTCTGGTAAAGGGGGCCTCCAAAGGTGAGGGACTTGGAAATCAGTTCCTGGCAAATATCCGCGAGGTGGATGCGATCGTCCATGTGGTGCGCTGCTTTGAGGATGAGAATGTTATCCACGTGGACGGAAACATCAATCCGCTGAGAGACATTGAGACCATCGACCTGGAGCTGATCTTCGCGGATCTGGAGGTTCTGGAGCGCAGGATTGCCAAGACAACGAAGACTGCCCGGATGGACAAGGAAGCGGCGAAAGAACTGGAGTTTCAGCAGAGACTGAAAAAGCTGCTGGAAGACGGCAAGGACGCCTCCCTGATCGAGCTGGAAAATGAAGATGAGGAAAAATGGTTTGCCGAGTACAATCTGCTGACCGGAAAACCGGTCATCTATGCGGCGAACGTTTCCGAAGATGATCTGGCGGACGACGGGGCATCCAATGAGCATGTGGCAAAAGTGCGTGAGTTTGCAAAAGAACATGACAGCGAGGTGTTTGTGATCTGTGCGCAGATCGAGGAGGAGATCTCCGAGCTGGAAGAAGATGAAAAGAAGATGTTCCTGGAGGATCTGGGACTGAAGGAATCCGGACTGGAAAAACTGGTGCGCGCAAGCTACCGCCTTCTGGGTCTGATGAGCTTCCTGACTGCCGGAGAGGATGAAACCCGTGCTTGGACCATCCGGCTTGGCACCAAGGCGCCGCAGGCTGCAGGAAAGATCCATACGGATTTTGAGCGTGGATTTATCAAGGCGGAAGTGGTGAATTATCAGGATCTTCTGGACTGCGGTTCCTATGCGGGAGCCCGTGAGAAGGGTCTGGTGCGCATGGAAGGAAAAGATTATGTGGTGCGTGACGGAGATGTGATCCTGTTCCGCTTTAATGTGTAAAGAAAATAGAAGTACCGTTCAGCCGGATGAACGGTTGCATACAGAATAACGGTGAACAGGAGAAGGATACTTTATGGATATGCAGATTTATTTTCCACATCTTGGGATCTATCTGGAGCATGTGGGAAAGACCCTGACGGTCTTTGGATTTGATATTGCTTATTACGGAATTGTGATCGTGACCGGTATGCTGATCGGCGTGGCAATCGCGATGCACGAGGCAAAACGGACCGGGCAGAATCCGGATCAGTATATTGACTTGGCAATGATCGGCATCGCGGCAGGAATTGTCGGAGCGAGGATTTATTATGTGGTCTTTGCGTGGGATTACTACAAAGACGATCTGCTGAGTATTTTCAACATCCGTCAGGGAGGTCTGGCGATTTACGGCGGAATCATCGGAGCGTGTATCGCGGTGGCGATCTACTGCCGCGTGAAGAAACTCCATTTTTTCCAGGTGATGGACACGGCAAGTATGAGTATCGTTTTCGGACAGATCATGGGCCGGTGGGGTAACTTCTTTAACCGGGAGGCCTTCGGAGGATATACGGACAATCTTTTCGCGATGCAGCTTCCGGTTTCCGCGGTGCGTCAGAATGAGATCACCCAGGAAATGTGGGATCATCTGGTGACCATTGACGGCATTGATTTTATCCAGGTGCATCCGACATTTCTGTATGAGAGCCTCTGGAATGTAGGAGTGCTGCTGATCCTGATCTGGTACAGAAAACACACAAAGTTCCACGGAGAATTGTTTTTTATGTACCTTGCCGGATACGGACTGGGAAGAGCCTGGATCGAAGGACTTCGTACCGACCAGCTGCTGCTGCCGGTAATCGGGCTTCCGGTTTCACAACTGCTCTCCATTGCACTGGTGCTGGTATGTACCGGAGTGATTGTCTGGAAGAGAAGAAAGATTCGCGGAGCAGGAAACGGACAGGACATGGAAACCAAAACAGAGCAATAGCAGCCGTTCTGCCGATGGAAGACAGCGGACAGAGAACAATTCTAGAATATATTTGAGTGGAAAGAACAGACAGAATCGACACTGTCCTTTGATGTATCTTATACAGCAAAGGAGGCAGTGAAATTTTGTCTGTTTTTTTCTTTTTTTTTGCCGGCAAACGCTCCGGAGTGTGTCTGAACATCCATTTTTTTCGGAAAGAAAGATTCAAATACGTTCTGATCTGGTGGGAATATGTCCTTGTTCCCCACCGGACAGGGGAAAAAAGAGCCGTATCAGGGAGAATCCCCCACACGCCGTCCGACACTGCACTGCGGTAAAGTAAATTCCAGGAAAACCGCATAAATCCTGCATTTTTTCAGGAAGGAAATTTTGTAAATTCTGAAAATCCCCTTGCTATTTCCCAGAAGATGTTATATTATAGACACATAAGTGGTAGAAAGTGGTGAAAGGTGGTGCCATGGGGAGGGAATGTGGCAGTTCCTGTCCGGCACTGAGACGAAGGTGGTGTGTGGGGAGACCTCCATTTTCGGTTAGGATAAGAGGGTTTTCATTATGTTCATGGGAGAGTACAGTCATTCAATTGACGCGAAGGGAAGATTGATCATACCGTCCAAGTTCAGAGAACAATTGGGAGAAGAGTTCGTGCTGACGAAGGGATTGGACGGTTGTCTGTTTATTTTTCCCAATGATGAATGGGTGATCTTCGAAGAAAAGCTGAAAGCCTTACCACTTACAAACAAGAGCGCCAGAACCTTTTCACGTTTCTTTGTAGCAGGCGCTGCGTCCTGTGAACTGGATAAGCAGGGGAGAATTCTCGTGCCGGCGACGCTGCGGGAATTTGCTGGTCTGGAAAAGGATGTGGTCCTCACCGGAAATATCAACCGGATTGAAATCTGGAGTAAGGAGAAATGGAACGAGAACAATAACTATGATGATATGGACGCGATCGCTGAAAATATGGCAGAGATGGGAATCGTGCTGTAACAGCGTTTGTGGTCCGGCGCAGAAAAGACAGCGGCCGGCGGCTGCTGGTAAAGACTCGTTTTTAAATACAGGAGAAAATCATGAATTTTCAGCATACATCAGTACTATTGGAGGAAACCATTGCGAACCTTAAGATAAAACCGGATGGAACGTATGTAGACGGGACGTTGGGCGGCGCGGGTCATGCGAGAGAAGTATGCAAACGTTTGTCTGCCACGGGGAGATTTATAGGAATAGACCAGGACGATGCCGCAATCGCTGCTGCGGGTGAACGCCTTCGCGAATTCGGTGAGCGGGTAACCATCATCCGCAGTAACTATTGCAATATGGTCCCAAGACTGCAGGAGCGAGGGATTCTGGGAGTCGATGGGATTTTGCTGGATCTGGGAGTCTCTTCCTATCAATTGGATACCGCTGAGCGTGGATTCACATATCGGGAAGATGCTCCGCTGGACATGAGAATGGATCAGCGGGCAGAGCTTTCTGCCTATGATGTGGTCAACGGCTACAGCGAAGAACAGCTCGTTCGAATCCTCCGGGATTATGGGGAGGAAAGGTTTGCAAGGAATATTGCAAGAAATATATGCACAGCCCGGCAAGAGGAACCGATCCGGACAACTGGGGAGTTAACCGAGATCATCAAGCGTTCCATACCGGCAAAGATAAGGGCTACGGGCGGTCATCCGGCGAAAAGGACCTTTCAGGCGATCCGTATTGAAGTCAATCAGGAATTGACGGTTCTGGAAGAGTCGCTGGATGGGATGATCGATCTTCTGAATGATGGCGGAAGATTATGTGTGATCACCTTCCATTCACTGGAAGACCGGATTGTAAAGAATATTTTCAGAAAAAATGAGCATCCATGTACATGCCCGCCGGATTTTCCGGTCTGTGTGTGCGGAAAGAAATCCAAGGGAACTGTCATCACCCGGAAACCGATTTTGCCGGGAGAAGAGGAAATGACGGTGAACCCCCGTTCCAAGAGTGCGAAGCTGCGGGTATTTGAACGGAAGAGATGATGCTCACCGTAGGGAGACTGGAGAATTATGGCAAAAAGAAGCGATAGAAGGGTAGATTCATCAGAGAGAGCGGAAAGATACCCACAGGATGACTATGAAGAGGGAAGCGCACTCCGGAAACTTTCAGCAGTTCCACAGGAATTGCCCAGAGAGTATCCGGAGGAGCAGCCGGTCAGAAGACAGAGAACAGCGGGACAGCGTGCGCGGGATGCACAGATTACCCCGCGGTTTTTGGTTGGAACGGTTGTACTATGTGCTGCCATGGTAGCATTCGTTGTGGGCTTTCTTTGTTTAAAGGAAAAAATTACAGAACAGAACAGACATATCGCGTCGCTGGAAAATCAGATCAATGATCTGAAATCAGATAACGATGCGTATTACAATAAAGTGATGGCTTCCGTTGATCTGGAGGCGATCCGGGAGGCGGCAATAGATCGTCTGGGCATGCAGTATGCCCAAGAGTCGCAGATTCAGTACTATGATACGGACGGAAGCAGTTATGTGCGCCAGTATCAGGAAGTACCGCAGAATTAAGGCAATCGTTCGGTCAGCTGAACGGTTACGAACTAAGAGCAGGTGAAAATACTTGGGAAATAAAAAAAGGAACAGAAAACGCGGCGCAGTACCGAACAAAAGAAAAATTGATTACAGAGTACGGACGAAGCTGGCAGCACTTTTTATTCTGGTGCTGCTGGCTTTCCTGATATTAGTAGTTCGTGTCATCTATGTCAGCGCTGCAAAGGGGGAGGAATACGAACGCCGTGTGCGCAGTCAGAATCAGCAGTCCAAGGAAAGCACAATAATTCCCGCCAGAAGAGGGGATATTACCGACCGGAACGGCACGGTCCTGGCGACCAGCGAGAAGATTTATAATGTTATTCTGGACTGCAAAGTGGTCAATACAGTAAAAACCGTCAACGGAGAGGACACGCAGCCTTATGTGGAGCCTACAGTGCAGGCACTGGTCGAGCAGCTTGGCCTGGACGAGGAGGACATCCGCAGCAGGCTGACCAGCGAGGAGACGATGGAAAGCCAGTATCAGAGGATTGCTTTGGGGATTTCCATCGAAGAAAAAAATAAGTTTGAAGAGTATCGGGATGAATACGATGATGTTTCTTCCGATGACCTCAGTGAAGCGGAGCAGCAGGAGAAGGAGCGGCGTTCCAATATCCAGGGCGTCTGGTTTGAGGATACCTATAAGCGGGTGTATCCGCTGAATTCTCAGGCATGTGATCTGATCGGATTTACCTACAGCAACGGTACGGCTGACTGGGGGCTGGAAGGCTATTATTCGGATGCTCTGGACGGCACGGAAGGCAGGCAGTACAGCTATTACGGAGCCAGCGACACGCTGCAGCAGGAGATCATCGAACCGGAGGACGGCAACAATGTGGTGTCCACGATCGATGCGAATATCCAGAAGATCATCCGTTCGAAGATTGAGGAATTCAACACAAGGATGGCGGGTCAGACGGCTTCGGAAGGAGCGGATCAGCAGAAGGGCGCTGAGAATGTGGGCGTGATCCTGATGGATCCCAATAACGGAGAGATCCTTGGCATGGATTCCACCGACTGGTATGACCTGAACAATCCCAGAGATCTTTCGCTGTATTACTCGGAGGAAGAAATCCAGGATATGATAGCCTTTGAGGAGGAAAATGCAGAGAAGGAAGCAAACGGAGAAGAGGCTTCCGATTATGATGAAGCGACCGGCAGACAGACAAGGCTGAATGCACTGAACGGGCTTTGGAGAAATTTCTGTATTTCCGACACATATGAGCCGGGTTCTACCGCCAAGCCGATGAATATTGCCGCCGCCTATGAGACAAACGCCATCACCGACGAGGATACGTTTGTCTGTGACGGATCTCAGCAGGTGGGTGGTTTTCAGATCAAATGTGCGATCTATCCCAATGCTCATGGAACAGAGACTGCCGGGGATGCCCTGAAAAATTCCTGCAATGACGCGCTGATGCAGATTGCGGAAAAGATGGGTTCTGAGAACTTCCTGAAATATCAGCAGCTGTTTGGATTCGGTTCCAAGACCGGGATTGACTTGCCGGGAGAAGCGGCGGGACTGATCTACTCGGAAGAGAACTGGAACGAAACGGCGCTGGCGACCTCTTCGTTCGGACAGGGTTATAATGTGACGATGATCCAGCAGATGGCGGCTTTCTGTTCTGTCATCAACGGCGGATATTACTATCAGCCAAGAGTGGTCAGTGAGATCACGGACAGCAATGGTTCCGTTGTGGAGACCATCGAGCCAAAGATGCTCAAACAGGTGATTTTCACCAGTGTCAGTGATAAGATCCGGGGATACCTGGGAACTGCCGTTGAGGAAGGTACCGGAAAGAGTGCCAAGGTGGAAGGATATACCATGGGCGGAAAGACGGGAACCGCAGAGAAAGTACCGAGAAAACAGGGAAATTATCTGGTGTCCTTTATCGGATTTGCCCCGCTGGATGACCCTCAGGTGGCGATTTATGTGGTAGTGGATGAACCTCATACAGACAATCAGGCGAACAGCGTCTATGCCCAGGAACTGGCAAAAAACATCCTGACAGAAGTGCTTCCGTATCTTGGAATTTATCCGGATGACGGAACGGAAGATACCGGCGCCGGCTCTGAGACAGCGGCACAGAACGATGATCTTCCGGCTCCGGCGGAGGAGGAAGAGGACGAGACGGTTGAAAACGGAGGAAACGACCGGTACAGTGACGGGATGACCAATGCGGACAACGTGACGACAGGAGAATAACGGAGCTTGTTCAGCCAGCTGAATGGTTACAGAATAACAAAAGAAAATGCGGTGCGTATTGGAATCAGCAACAGCGAATTTTCAGATGCGCCGGTGAATAACCCCATAAAAGCTTCCATATAGTGTTATTATAATGGAAGCTTTTATGGGGTATTCTATGCGTAAGAACAAAACTTATAACAAGAAGAAAATCGTGATCATTTTCTTTCTCTGTGTTCTGATGCTTCTGGGACTGATGGGGCGTCTGGTGTATCTGATGGTTTTCCGCTCGGACTATTATTCGGAAAAGGCAGATGAGCTTCATGAGCGGGAACGGGACATCAAAGCGGCGCGCGGAAAGATCCTGGATGCCAATGGGACCGTGCTGGCGGCAAACCGGACCGTCTGCACGATCTCGGTAATCCACAGCCAGATCGAGGAACCGGAAGCGGTGATCTCCATGTTGGCAAAGGAACTGGAGCTGGATGAGGAGACGGTGCGGGGAAGAGTGGAAAAACGTTCCTCCATCGAGAGGATCCGGACGAATGTAGATAAAGAGACAGGTGACAGGATCCGTTCTTACGGGTATGCCGGCGTCAAGGTGGACGAAGATTTCAAACGTTATTATCCCTATGATGAGCTGGCTTCCAAGGTACTGGGGTTTACCGGGAGTGATAATCAGGGAATCATTGGCCTGGAAGTGAAATATGAGGAAGTTCTGAAGGGAATTGACGGAAAGATCCTGACGACTACGGATGCCAGAGGCATCGAACTGGATGGGATCGGTGAGAGCAGAGTGGAGCCGGTTCCCGGATATGACCTGAAGATCAGTCTGGACGCCAACATTCAGGAGTACTGCCAGCAGGCTGCCGAAAAGGCGATGGAAGAGAAGCAGGCGGACGGTGTCTCCATCCTGCTGATGAATCCCCAAAATGGTGAGATCTATGCCTGCGTCAACGTGCCGGAATTTGATCTGAACGATCCGTTTACGCTCAATGACGGAACGGATGCGTCGGCGCTCTCGGAGGAAGAGCTGCAGGACAAACGAAATCAGATGTGGAGAAACGCCTGTATCAATGATACCTATGAGCCTGGTTCTACCTTTAAAATTATCACCATGTCGGCAGGACTGGAGGCAGGCGTAGTGACGCCGGAAGACACCTTTTCCTGTCCCGGATACAAGATCGTGGAAGACCGGAGGATCCACTGCCACAAGAGGACCGGACACGGGGCGGAAACTTTCGTGCAGGGCGCACAGAATTCCTGCAATCCGGTGTTCATCGAGGTGGGTCTGCGGCTGGGTGTGGAGGCTTTCTGTGACTATTTCCGTCAGTTCGGTCTGATGGAAAAAACAGGGATCGATCTGCCCGGAGAAGCGTCCACGATCATGCATAAGGAGGAGAACATCGGGCAGGTGGAACTTGCGACCATGTCCTTTGGACAGTCGTTTCAGATCACGCCGATCCAGCTTGCCACCACCGTTTCCTCTCTGGTGAACGGGGGCACAAGAGTGACACCCCATTTCGGCGTGGAGGTGCTGGACGAAGACGGAAATGTGGTGGAAAAACTGCAGTACGAATCCAGGGAAGGCGTTGTTTCCCAGGAAACATCACAGACGGTGCGGGAGATCCTGGAGAGCGTGGTCTCGGAGGGATCCGGAAAAAATGCCTATATCGAAGGGTATGAGATCGGAGGCAAGACAGCAACCTCCCAGACACTTCCAAGGAGCGCAAACCGTTATATTTCTTCCTTTCTTGGTTTTGCTCCGGCAGGCGATCCGGTGGTGCTTGGTATCTGTATCATCAACAATCCCAAGGGCATTTATTACGGCGGAACCATCTGTGCACCGGTGATGAGGGATATCTTTTCCAATGTACTGCCTTATCTTGGAATTGAAAAACAGGAGACGCCGGAAGAAGAGGAGTAACAAATTCCTCCGGCCGAACTGCTGCAAAAAGAAAACAAACGTTGCATCGCAGATAAAAAAGCTATATACTGAAAGGTGTGTATTATGGAGATTCAGTTAGTGATGGCGGTCCTGCTGTCTTTTTCGGTCAGCGTAGGGCTGGGGCCTGTCATTATCCCGTTCCTGCGCCGGCTGAAGATCGGACAGACGGAACGGACACAGGGAGTATCCTCTCATCTGAAAAAGGCGGGAACCCCCACGATGGGAGGATTGATTTTTTTGCTGTCCACCACAGTGACAGCGGTATTTTATGTAAAAGATTATCCAAGGATCGTCCCGGTGCTGTTCCTGACCCTGGGTTTCGGGCTGATCGGTTTTCTGGACGACTATCTGAAGGTGGTACTGAAACGTTCTGACGGTCTGTATCCCAGGCAGAAAATGTTTCTGCAGATCGTGATCACGGCGGTTTTTGCCGTCTATATGATCCGTTTTTCCGGAATTTCGCTGGCGATGAAGATTCCCTTCTTTCCCGGAAAGGAGCTTTCCATCGGGTGGCTGTCTGTTCCGCTGCTGTTTTTTGTGGTACTGGGAACCGTCAACGGCGTAAATTTCACGGATGGACTGGATGGGCTTGCGTCCAGCGTGACGGTGATGGTGGCTGTCTTTTTCACCGTTGCGGCCGCCGGAAGCGGGATAGGGATCACGCCGATCACCTGCGCCGTCGTGGGAAGCCTGTTGGGATTTCTGGTGTTTAACGTTTTCCCGGCAAAGGTATTTATGGGGGACACGGGTTCCCTGGCGCTTGGAGGATTTGTTGCAGGAACCGCCTATATGCTGCAGATGCCGTTGTTTCTGCCCATCGTAGGTTTTATTTATGTGGCGGAGATCGTTTCAGTGGTCATGCAGGTGACTTATTTCAAGGCCACCCATGGCAGGCGTATTTTTAAGATGACACCGATCCACCATCACTTTGAACTGTGCGGCTGGTCGGAGACCAGGATCGTAGCGGTATTTTCCATCATCACCGCGATGATGTGTCTGATCGCGCTGCTGGCAATGTAACAGCGTACGGAGAATAGAAACTAGAAAGAACTTCTGGAGGAAAAGAAAATGGATGTAAAAGGGAAACATGTACTGGTATTTGGTACCGGAAAGAGCGGGATCGGAGCTGCAGGGCTCCTGCATCATGAACAGGCAAAGGTAATCCTCTATGACGGAAATGCCAAGCAGGATCCGGAGGAAATCCGCAGAAAGCTGGATGCGGGGGCGGATGTGGAGATCATTCTCGGGGAACTTTCGGACGAGGTGCTGGATCGTCTGGAGCTTGTCGTGCTGAGCCCGGGAGTGCCGGCGGATCTTCCGGTGGTGCTGAAAATGAAAGAAAAAGAGATCCCGGTATGGGGCGAAGTGGAACTGGCTTATCGGGTCGGAAAAGGAGAGGTGCTTGCCATTACCGGTACCAACGGAAAGACGACGACCACTTCCCTTCTGGGAGAGATCATGAAGGCGTACCGGAAAGATGTCCAGGTGGTCGGAAATATCGGAACCGCTTATACATCTGTGGCGCTGGATACGACCGAGGACACGGTGACTGTGGCTGAGATCAGCAGTTTCCAGCTGGAAACGATTGAGAAGTTCCATCCGAAAGCCAGCGCGATCACCAATATCACAGAAGACCATCTGAACCGCCATCATACGATGGAGGAATACATAAGGGTCAAGGAGCGGATCACGGAGAATCAGACGATGGAGGATGTGTGCGTCCTGAATTATGAGGACGAAGTGCTGAGAGCCTTCGGGGAAAAGCTGATCCGTGAGCAGAAAGTGCAGGTTCTGTTCTTCTCCAGCCTTCGCGCGCTGCAGGACGGCATTTACTGTCAGGACGGCACGATCTGGCTTGCCGGAAACGGGGAGCGGGAACCGGTTGTCCGTACGGACGAGCTGAAGATCCTGGGACAGCATAATTATGAAAATGTGATGACTGCCGTTGGAATGGCGTACTATGCAGGTGTTCCGATGGATGTGATCCGGAAAGCGGTCTGCGCGTTCCAGGGGGTGGAACATCGGATCGAGTACGTCTGTGAAAAGAACAGCGTGGTTTATTATAATGATTCCAAGGGAACCAATCCGGATGCGGCGATCAAGGGCATCCAGGCGATGAACCGTCCGACCCTGCTGATCGGCGGAGGATATGACAAGCAGTCCACCTACGAGAGCTGGATCCGTGCGTTTGACCATAAAGTGAAGTATCTGGTCCTGATCGGAGAGACCAGGGAGAAGATCGCAGAGACGGCGCGCCGGGAGGGATTCCGCGAAATCCTGATGGCGGACAATCTGGAAGAAGCGGTGAAAATCTGCGCAGACAAGGCAGAACCGGGGGATGCGGTCCTTCTGTCTCCGGCGTGCGCAAGCTGGGATCAGTTTGACAGCTATGAACAGCGCGGGGATCTGTTCAAGGAATACGTCAGAGCACTGTAATTCTTCAGAGCAATGGAATTCAGAAACATTGTTCTGCATAGAATATAGTAAGAGAATGCCGGGGACTGGCGGTATTTATGAAAATTTCTGAGAAAATTCTGCGGCCCGCACGGAAGACGGACAGCACCCTTGTGGCGCTGGTCGTGCTGCTGATGATCGCAGGGCTGGTTTTGCTTTACAGCACAAGTGCATACAATGGCCGGGTGAAATTCAATGACCCGGCCTATTATTTTAAAAAGCAGCTGTTTGCCGGGATTCTGGGATTTGCGGCGATGTATCTGATTTCCAGTATGGATTACCACCGGCTCCTGAAATATGCGCCGTGGCTGTATCTGCTTTCCCTGGGACTGTCCACAGCGGTTCTGTTTGTGGGAAGCTCCATCAACGGCTCCAGACGGTGGCTGACGCTTGGACCGCTGTCTTTCCAGCCTTCCGAATTTGCCAAAGTGGCGGTGATTCTGTTTCTGACCTGGATGGCGGAGAAAACGAAGCAGAAGCTGTCCGGCTGGAAATTTATGGTGATGGTATTTGTCGGGGTGCTGCCAATCGTGGCGCTGGTAGGTTCCAATAACCTGAGCACCGCGGTAATCATCCTGGGAATTGCGGTGATCCTGATTTTTGTTACGAATCCAAGGTATCTGCCGTTTGTGGGAGTGGCGGGAGCGGGAACTGTCCTTGTCGCTGTGTTTCTCAGTTTGGAGAGTTACCGGCTGGAACGACTGGCAATCTGGCGGAATCCGGAGGCTTACGAGAAAGGATTTCAGACGATCCAGGGGCTTTATGCCATCGGAAGCGGAGGCATTTTCGGAAAAGGGATCGGCAGCAGCCTGCAGAAGCTGGGCTTTGTGCCGGAAGCGCAGAACGATATGATCTTTTCCATTATCTGTGAGGAGACAGGGCTTGTGGGTGCCTGTCTTGTGATTCTGGCTTTCGGTCTGCTGATCTGGCGGCTGATGGTCACCGCTGTCCATGCGCCGGACCTGGCGGGAACCCTGATCGCGTCCGGGATCATGGGACATATAGCCATCCAGGTCATACTGAACATTGCTGTTGTGACCAACACGATTCCCAATACGGGAATTACCCTTCCATTTATCAGTTACGGAGGGACTTCCGTCGCCTTTCTGCTGGCGGAAATGGGGCTTGCCCTTTCGGTTACACGTATGAGAAGATAGCAGTTCCGTTGGCTGAACGGTGATATAAGAAGGAAAAACAGACGAAATATGAGTGGACAACAGCGGTCCGCTGGTGATAAACTGATAGCGGATCATGGTCCGAGAGATATTGAGGAGTAAATAAGAAATATGGGAGAAAAGAAAAAACGGAAAGGGAAAAAGAGACGCAGAAGGCTGACCAGGCTGCTCCTGCTGTGTGCGGGCATCCTTGTTCTGCTTGTGCTGCTTTTCTTTGTGATCTTTCAGACAAAAAACATTGAGGTCACCGGCAGCAACCGGTATACGGAGGATGAGATCCGACAGCTGGTGGAGCAGCAGGAGCCGCTTTCTTTCAATACGGTACTGCTGACATTTTTTCCTGTCCGTGCGGATTTTTCCGGTATTCCGTTCCTGGAGGATATTTCCTATGAACTGATTTCCCCCACGACGGTCCGTGCGGTCGTGGATGAAAAAACGGCGGTGGGATATGTGGAGGTCGATGGACAGAAGGCGTATTTTGACGAGGACGGCATTGTGCTGGAATGTATTCCGCAAGAGGAAGAGACACAGGAACAAGGAACACAGGAACAAGGAACACAGGAAGAAGTCGAGCGTCTGGATACACAGCCGCTGACGGAAGAAGATCAGACGGAAACACAGACCCGGGAGTACAATCCGAATCTGGAGGATATCCCCCGGATCGAGGGACTGAATGCTGTATCTGCGTCGGTTGGCGAACAGCTTCCTGTGAGTGACACGGCGATCTTTGAAACGCTGGATGCGCTGACCAGGCTGCTGGACCGCTTTGAGCTGTGGCCGGAGCAGGTGAATGTTTCGGAGGAGATGGAGCTGACGCTTATTTATGAAGGAAATATCAGGATCCTTCTTGGAGGAGAGGAATACCTGGAAGAAAAGATCACGAAGCTCTCAGGCATTCTGCCGCAACTGGAGGGACTTTCCGGAGAACTGCATCTGGAGGATGTGGACGAGCGCAATGGGGATGTAGTGTTTGCCAAGGATGTTCCGGAGGAAGAAGAGAGTCAGACAACAGAAGACGGCCAGGAAACAGAAAGCAGTCCGGAAGCAGAAGACGGCCAGGAAGCAGAAAGCAGTCAGGAAACAGAAGACGGACAGGAAACAGAAAGCAATCCGGAAACAGAGAATGGTCAGGAAAAAGTAACGGGTCAGGAGGCAGAAAACGACCAGGAAACAGAGGGGACAGGCGAAACCACCGGGCAGACGGAAGAGCAGTGATCCCCAGAAAAACAGCAAATATCCCTGAAAATTTGAAAAATCTGCAAAAAAACCCAAAAAACAGTTGATAAATTTTGAAATAGATTATATTATATCTATATGTATGATTGAGCGAAGGCTGTTGCAACCGTTCAGCCAGCTGGACAGCTGCAGGTTTTCTCATACATCTGACAAATAGACATATCTACCAGAAAAGGGATGACAGACCCGGAGGGAAATATAGAGAGGCGAGTGGCCTAAGTAAGGAGGAAACACAAGTGTTAGAAATCATGACAAATGAGGCAGAGTCATCTGCTAAGATTATCGTCATCGGAGTAGGTGGTGCAGGAAATAACGCTGTCAACAGAATGGTGGAGGAGTCCATCGCAGGCGTTGAGTTTGTAGGCGTAAACACCGATAAGCAGGCGCTGACCATGTGCAAGGCTCCCACCATTTTACAGATTGGCGAGAAGCTGACCAAGGGACTGGGCGCAGGAGCAAAACCTGAGGTAGGCGAGAAAGCCGCTGAGGAGAGCGTTGAGGAACTGAAACAGGTGATGGAAGGCGCTGATATGGTATTCGTTACCTGTGGTATGGGCGGCGGAACCGGAACAGGTGCTGCTCCTGTTGTTGCAGGCGTTGCAAAGGAAATGGGCATCCTGACCGTAGGCGTTGTCACCAAACCGTTTAAATTCGAAGCAAAAACCCGCATGAGCAATGCTCTGATGGGAATTGAAAAACTGAAAGAAAACGTTGACACTCTGATTGTAATTCCGAACGACAAGCTGCTCGAGATCGTAGACCGCCGGACAACCATGCCGGAGGCGCTCAGAAAAGCGGACGAAGTTCTGCAGCAGGCGGTACAGGGCATTACCGACCTGATCAACCTGCCGGCGCTGATCAACCTGGATTTCGCGGACGTACAGACGGTTATGACAGACAAAGGCGTTGCACATATCGGTATCGGAGAGGCAAGAGGCGACGACAAGGCGCTGGAAGCAGTGCAGCAGGCAGTTGCAAGCCCGCTGCTTGAGACTACGATCGAAGGCGCAAGCCACGTTATCATCAATATTTCCGGTGATATCTCCCTTATGGATGCAAACGACGCTGCAAGCTACGTACAGAACCTTGCAGGCGAGAACGCAAATATTATCTTTGGTGCGATGTACGATGACAGCGTATCTGACGCAGCGAAGATCACAGTTATCGCTACCGGTCTGGATGATGCGACCACAAGACAGGCAAGCGTAAACGGAGAGACAAAAGGAAAGAAAGCGGCAGCACAGTCTGCAGCTCCTGAGCAGAAGAGAACAGCAGCTGCAAACAGCGGATTCCAGATGCCGAAATTCAATATTCCGAACGCCGGAACAGGCGCAGCGGCTCCGCAGCCGCAGGCACCGCTGACCAGCAACGTGCCGAAGAAGGACATCCAGATTCCGGATTTCCTGAGAAATCGTAAATAATTTTACAGTAACATACAAAAAGAAACTGTACATCAGGTAAAAGTGGTGTACAGTTTCTTTTTTGTATGTTATGTATGAAATATGGCAGCCGTTCACCAAGCGGAACGGCTGCGCATGTTATGAAAGATCATTCAGGAGAAATATTCCTGCTTGATCAGGTCCACCGGCATATTCTGTCCGGTCCAGATCCGGAAAGACTCGGCGCCCTGGTAAAGCAGCATGTACATCCCGTTGAAGGTTTTGCACCCGACAGATTCTGCAAGCTGCATCAGGCGGGTTTTTCTTGGGTTGTAGATCAGGTCGGACACGGTCAGATTCTCATGAAACAGAGAAGCGTCCTCGATGATCGAGTGTTCCGTATCGGGAGCCATGCCGACAGGCGTTCCGTTGATCAGCAGACGGCTGCGGGACAGTGCCTGGCGAAGCGCAGTCTTATCGTCGTGGTCATAGACGGTGGCGCGGCAGCTCGTTGTGCGGTTGATGGTATCGGCGAGTTCCAGAGTTCTCCGGTAAAAACGGCTGGAAGGGCGGACAAAAATGTGGATATGCCGGATTCCATCCAGAGCCGCCTGGGCGCAGATCGCAGTGGAAGCGCCGCCGCCTCCCATCATGGTGATCTCCTGTCCGGTGACATCGTAGCCCGCGTCACGCACTGCCTCCATATAGCCGATCCCGTCGGTGGAAGTGCCGGTGAGGACACCGTTGTCATTGACTACGGTATTGATCGATTTACAGATTTGGGAAACCGGGGAGATATGGTCGACCAGTTCCATGATCTTGTTTTTGTTCGGCATGGTCAGGTTGAATCCGCGGATTCCCACGGCCTTCAATCCCTCCACCGCCTCCGTCAGCGTCTTTTCTGTCACATCGAAACAGAGGTAAGCATAGTCCAGCCCAAGATACTGAAAGGCACGGTTATGCATCAGCGGAGAGATACTGTGAGAGACCGGACTTCCCAGAAGAGCGGTCAGTTTTGTGGTACCAGAGATTGGAATTGCCGGTATATTCATAAAACGATACTCCTTTATGTAAAAACATGATTTATCTTAATATAACACAAAAGCAATTGACAGTACAGAAAGATCCCAATAAAATGAAAAATAAGGTAACCGTTCCGCTGGCTGAACGGTTACAAAACAAGACGGAGAGGAAATACAAAAATGAATGATAAAACGGTGAAAACAAGAAATCTGACGATAGGAGAAGGAATGCCGAAGATCTGCATTCCGGTCATGGGAAAAAACCTGGAAGAGATAACAGAACACACCAAAAGAGCAGTCAGCGCACAGCCGGATCTGCTGGAATGGAGAGCAGACAGCTATGAGAAGATCCTGGAACCAGGCACAGCCCGCGAAGCACTGAGACAAATCCGGGAAACCGCCGGGCAGCTTCCAATCCTCTTCACCTTCCGAAGCGCCGCCGAAGGAGGCGAAAAAGCCATCACACCTGAAACCTACACAGCACTC
>CABUPZ010000019.1 GCA_902493585.1 uncultured Fusicatenibacter sp.
TTTTTACTTCTGAAAATCAGTAAGGTTTCTTTATATACGTTATGAAATAAAATTTTTATCTCTTGAATAATCACAAAATGTTGCCATTTTGTTGTCGGTTACTAAACAAATTTGTTTGAAACCCGCATAAATACTGGCACCTTGTGATTGTGTGGATTATTCGAACTCAATCGTCCCCGGCGGCTTACTAGTACAATCATACACTACGCGATTCACGCCCTTCACCTCATTGACGATCCGATTCGTCACCTTATGCAACACCTCCCACGGAATCTCCGCAGCCTCCGCCGTCATAAAGTCGCTGGTCGTAACCGCTCTGAGGGCTACGGCATAGTCATAGGTTCTCTCATCACCCATAACTCCAACCGACCGCATATTGGTCAGAGCCGCAAAATACTGTCCCAGCCCCTTGTCGCAGCCGGCTTTTGCGATCTCCTCACGGTAAATTGCATCCGCATCCTGAACGATCTTTACTTTCTCTTCCGTCACTTCTCCGATGATCCGGATACCAAGACCCGGGCCTGGGAACGGCTGACGGCTTACCAGATACTCCGGAATGCCGAGCTCACGTCCTGCCGCACGAACTTCATCCTTGAACAGCAGCCTCAGCGGCTCCACGATTTCCTTGAAATCTACATAATCCGGCAACCCTCCCACGTTGTGGTGAGATTTGATGGTCGCGGATTTTCCAAGTCCGGATTCGATCACGTCCGGATAGATGGTTCCCTGTACCAGGAAATCCACCGCTCCGATCTTTTTCGCCTCTTCCTCGAAGACGCGGATAAATTCTTCGCCGATGATCTTTCTCTTTGCCTCCGGCTCTGTCACGCCTTTCAGCTTCTCATAAAATCTCTGCTGTGCGTTGACACGGATAAAGTTCAGATCGTACGGGCCTTCCGGACCGAATACGGATTCTACCTCATCGCCTTCATTTTTTCTCAGCAGACCATGGTCTACAAACACACAGGTCAGCTGCTTGCCGATTGCTTTTGCCAGAAGAACTGCTGCCACAGAAGAATCCACTCCGCCGGAGAGTGCACACAGCACTTTTCCGCTGCCGATTTTCTCGCGCAGCTGGGCAATTGTTGTCTCTACAAAGGAATCCATGCGCCAGGTTCCTGTGCAGCCGCATACCTCATATACAAAGTTGGAAAGCATTTTCTTTCCTTCCTGGGTATGCATAACTTCCGGATGGAACTGTGTCGCATACAGTTTTCTTTCCGGGCATTCCATCGCCGCTACCGGACATACCGGGGTGGAAGCCGTGATCTGGAATCCTTCCGGCGCTTTGGAAATATAGTCGGTATGGCTCATCCAGCAGATGGTCTTTCTCTCCACATTCTGGAAAAGTACGGAAGAAGCCTCCGTATCCACCTCTGTCTTTCCATATTCGCTGACCGGTGCGGTCTCCACCTTTCCCCCAAGCAGATATGCCATCAGCTGAGAACCGTAGCAGATTCCCAGGATCGGGATGCCAAGTTCAAAAATCTCAGCGCTGCATCTTGGGGAGTCCTCTCCGTATACGCTGTTCGGTCCGCCGGTGAAAATGATTCCTTTCGGATTCATCCCACGGATCTTGTCCAGAGACAGGGTATAAGGATGAACTTCCGCATACACGTTACACTCGCGGACACGGCGGGCAATC
Organism: uncultured Fusicatenibacter sp.; assembly: GCA_902493585.1. Classification (GTDB taxonomy): domain Bacteria; phylum Bacillota; class Clostridia; order Lachnospirales; family Lachnospiraceae; genus Fusicatenibacter. The sequence continues at coordinate 1,646 of CABUPZ010000019.1, forward strand.
AACTGATTGTACTGACCACCGAAATCCAGAACGATAATCATCTCTCGCTCCACGTTTGTTCCTCCTATGATCTCTATTTTGACACGCCGCCCATTGAAAAAGGCGGCAGTTCCTAACTATAATACCGATTATAAAAGATTTCCGGGGGCTTGACAAGTCTCTGCCGCAAAATTCGCCGTATTCCCTTGCCTTCCCTCTTTTTTCGTAAAACTCTTGTGAAAATCTTCCCATCTTCCCAAAGGTTTGCTGTGCCCTACAGTTCCTCTGCCGTCTTCTTCTGCCAGTTTCCGCGCAGATACCGTACCAGGAAACACACCGCACGCACCGCCCAGTCGATGGTCATCGCCACCCACACGCCGAACACTCCAAGACCTAAGACCTGTCCCAGCACATAGCTGAGGCCGATGCGGAAGATCCACATGGAGAAAATAGACAGTACCATGCAGAATGTTACGTCGTTGGACGCCCGAAGGGTGTTGGGCAGGGAGAAGGACAGCGGCCAGATCAGCATGGTGCAGATTCCGTGATAGACCAGAATCTTTTCCGCCGTCTCGGTTGCTTCCGGTGACAGGCTGTACACATTCAGGATCAGCGGAAGAACCAGAATCACTGCGATACAGGAGAATACCAACCCTGCGTAAATCAACTTGATCAGTTTTTTCGTATAATACCGCACCTGGCCGTACTGGTTGGCTCCCACACACTGAGCACAGACCGTCAGGATTGCGTTTCCTATCGCCATTCCCGGCAGTGTCTGGAAGACAGCGATGGTGTTGGATACGGCATTGGCCGCGATCGCCGCCGTGCCGAACTGAGTGACAAGGCTCAGCACCAGGATTTTTCCAAGCTGAAACATACTGTTTTCCAATCCATTGGGTACGCCGATCCGCAGGATTTTCTTCAGTGTCGGCCAGTGAAGCTTCCATACAACCGGCCGGGTCAGATGCAGGACGTGATCCGTCTTATAAGCTCTGGCAAGAATGACCACCGCCGCAAACATACGGGAGACCAGGGTAGGGATCGCCGCTCCCTCCACACCGAAATGAAAGCCGTACAGCAGAATTCCGTTTCCGATAATGTTGATCACATTCATAAGAAGGGATATTTTCATCGGTGTCTTTGAGTCGCCCTGGGCACGGAAAATGGCTGCCCCCGCATTGTAGATGGAAATAAAAGGAATGGATGCGGATACGATCAGAAAATAGATGTTACAGTTGTTCCAGACATCCGGTTCGATATGGCCGAAGACCACATTCAGGATAAACGTGCGCAGCACATACATCAGTCCCATGACGAGAATGGACAGGATGCCTGTCGCAAGCACCAGCTGATCCGCCGCCTGGCATGCCTGTTCCGGGCGTTTCTTGCCCAGATACTGTCCGCACACCACAGCGCCTCCGGTGGCAAGCGCGGTAAAGATATTGATCAGCAGGACAAAGATCGTATCCACCAGGGACACGCCGGACACTGCCGCCTCTCCCACGCTGGATACCATGATGGAATCCGCCATTCCAACCGTAATGGCAAGCAGCTGTTCGATCAGCAGCGGCAGGATCAGCCGCTTCAGGTCCTGGTCGGAAAACAGATAATTTTCATCTGCAGGTTTCGCTTTCATAGTTCTCCCCCTCGTACAAAAGATTACTCTTCCATCATATTAAAACCTGTGTAAAGAAAATTCAAGAGCAATTCAAGAGCTTTGTAAAATTTTACCTGGCAGTTCAACCGGAGCTGTGTCTTTCCTGTACAGACGGCAGAAAAACATAGTCTCTGTAGGTATCTGCCCCATCGCGAAACGAAAAAAGTTCAAAGAAAAAGCAGCCCCGCAGTCGCTTTCTTTCCTGCAACCACGAAACCGCTTTTCTTCCTCTTTCATTTGATTTTCCAAACTATCCTTTTCTCTCACTTTGGCTCTGTTCTGCCGGCCGCGCTTCTATTCAATACTCTTCACCAGCAGCAGGGACTGCATCGGCCGGATCTCATCGCCTTTCAGGTTATTCAGCTCACGGATCTCATCGGTAGTCGTATAAAATTTCTTCGCGATGTCCCACAGAGTATCGCCGTTCTGCACCATATAGCAGACAATTCCCGGCATGTTCTGTATCTTTTCCCTGTCCAGAGGATTTTCCTGAACACACTGCATCACAGACTCCTGCTGCTGGTTCAGGACGATGGCATTCAGGTTGATCACCGCTTTTGCCTCGATCTCATTGCTGTCCAGCATGGTGGCAGACAGCTGCTCCAGATCTGTACGCAGGTAATACCGGCAGTTTTTGTCGATTCCTTCCGCCTCGATCACATGCGTAAACGGAATCGCCGCTTCCGCCGCATAAAATGGCATATCGTCATCGCTGACTATGTACAGGATCCTCAGTTCCACGATTCCCTGTACCTGAATGCCGTTTTCCACCAGTTTTACCTCATCCAGCTTGATCTTTCCATCGCTGTGACACAGTTGGAGGATGCGGTTCTGAGGACCACTGACAGAAATCCTGTCACCGACCCTGCATTTGGAATAGTTGCGGATCAGAAGATTTTCCAGAACCTCCTCCTGGCTGACCGGAACACAGTCCATCTTCGGAGTGTAAACATCCTGCAGAAGGGAAATCGTTTCCTCCTGATACAGTTTCATATCCAATTCCAGAACCGCATCTGCCTGGAACATCCGCTCCTCTCCGTCCGCATCCGGCTGAACCTCCACGTTTGCCTGGATCATGGAGGCTTCAATATTGGGGATCATCTCCGCCGTACAGCCGGAACACTCTACTTCCCCGTGAAACGGGATTGCCTGCTCCACCCACTGCAGCGGCTGTTCCCCGTCATCGCCCGCATACAGGCAGAACAGAAACAGCTCGCCTTTGGCATTGATCTTGTTTTCCTCCGGACGCAGTTCCAGCCCCCGTACCTCCATATCTTTCCAGAGAATCTCATGAATGTTGGGCTTGTTGGAGGCCAGCGTCACCGTCTCCTTGATCCGCAGCGTATCTTTTTTCTGCACACCCAGTTCCAGTACCCGGAATTCTTTCTTTTTCATCGAAATCCCTTCTCCGTCCCGGAGTCCCACCGGCACCGGTATATCCCGGAGTTCTTCGATGGAAGTGTCAAAGGTCACGACGGAACGAATATTCAGTTTCCGGGAATTGATCCTGTGAATGGTCAGATCCTCCAGATCCCATTTCAGGCAGATCTTATCTCCGCCCAACAGACCGTCCAGATTGATCGTCTCATCGATGGGGAGTTCTCCCTTAAGGCTGTGGATCCTTCTGCTCCCATCGTCCGCCACATACAGCAGATGGAATACCAGACTGCCGAACACCCGGGCTTTTCCCTCCGAAACCTGGACGTCAGAAATCTCAACCTCTCCTTTTTTCTGGATCATTCTTCCCACATCCGGTTTCGCATCCGGCACATTGAAATCCTCGTCAAAGGTCACCTGCGAAACCGCCTCGCTTTTTCTGCACATCTGATGTAAATTTCTCTTCACCAATTCCATAGGTCCGCTGCTCCTTTCTATCCTTCAAAAACCACGCTGGCATCCTCCCGCGCTTCCAGCTTCAGAACGATCGTAGGACAGGATCCGTCCCCTTTCTGTTCTTCCCTGGTTGCCGGTCCCTCCAGCGCTGTCTTCACATGAATGACCTCTCCTGCCGCATACAGGCTTTCCACACGGATGCTGTATCCTCCGCTGTTCTGACGCCCATATCCCTTCATCAGATACAGAAACCCTCCGCTTTCATAGGCCAGCGCAAACGGTTCCTGCCCCTGCTCTTCCAGTACCTTCCGCACTTCTTCCGGAAGATCATCGCTTCCAAGCACGGTATATTCCACCTCTTTCGCCTCTCCCTCCGATACGTCCACAATCCTGCATCCCGCCAGCACCGGTATCAGAAGGCAGATAAACACCATTCGGATCATCCATCGCCCCATAACTCCTATCATCCTGTCTTTTCAGCCGTCTGCCATCTCTGCAAAGACGACGGACTTTGGCAGACGGACTCTCTTTCTATCTATTTTATGCTCTACATTTCAAAATATGTTGCAAGCGGAAGGTAAATTACATATACTATTAGAAGAGTGTTTGAGAATGGAGCAGAAATTTGTAACGGTTCAGCCCGCTGAATGATTACTGAAATCTGCGGACATTCTCTCGGCTACTACAAAAGAAAAGGAGATTTTATTCGTGATTCGTTTTATCATCACCGTCTGTTTTGTGATCCTCTATCTGATCGTGACAATCCCGGTGCTCCTTGCAATCTGGCTGATCGGACTGCGCAAACCGCAGGTTCGCCACAAGGTGGCAAGAGCGATGATCCGCTGGGCATTTTCCACTATACTGAAAATCGACGGCGTCACCATCACGGCGCTGGGACAGGAACGGATTCCCAAAGATCAGGCAGTTCTCTATATCGGAAACCACAGAAGCTTTTTTGATATCCTTCTGACTTATGTGCTGGTTCCCGATCTGACAGGATTCGTCGCAAAAAAAGAACTGTCGAAATTTCCGGTATTTAAGGTCTGGATGAAGTACATTCACTGCCTGTTTCTGGATCGTTCCGACATCAAAGAAGGTCTGAAAATAATCCTTGCCGGCGCAGAAAAGATCAAACAGGGCATTTCTATCTTCATCTTCCCGGAAGGCACACGCAGCAATGGACCGGATGAACTGGATATGTTGGAATTCCACAACGGTTCTCTGAAGATGGCAAGCAAAGCCAACTGCCCGATCGTTCCGGTTGCGCTGCTCAACACAAGAAATATCTTTGAAGCACACTTCCCAACGATCCGGAAAACCCATGTGGTAATCGAATTCGGCGAGCCGATCATCCTCTCGGAGCTTTCCAAAGAGGATAAGAAAAATATCGGACCGTATACACAGAATGTTCTGAAAAGCATGCTGAAAAAAAATAAGCCGATGCTTTAAGTTGGGTGCAAAAGGGACAAAAGACGCCAGTGACCGGGTGCTAGTAGTTATAAATTTTTCTCTTTTGCAAATTGCCGAAACACCTTGCCCGTTTCCCTGGTTGCATACAACTCTGCAAATATGCGCTTATTAGAATTTAATCAGTCAAATAAATAAATCCCTGAGCGGGGCATACATACATGTACAATAGCTGTCTGTGAGAAAACAGGAAAATCCTAACCTTTTGAAACCATTGGATTTTACGCTCCACAGCCGCACGCCATATGTATCTGCCACCTGCTCAGGGATTTCTTATTCACTTTGTCCAATAAAAGCTAGAGCGTGTTTGAAAGTTCATTCCTGCAAACTTTGACGTCATTTTGCGGAAACTGTTTTTCAAACACGCTCTGAAGCATTTCTATCTGATCTATGATTGTTTTTTTATTATTTTACACTACATTCGGGAATTGCCTTCACTGCTCTGCCGTTTTTCGCCGCCGTTCTGTTCCAGCCATTCCACGATTTTTCCGAATTCCATAAAGTGGGATGCTTTCACCAGCACGGTGTCTCCGTTCTGCAGAAGTTCCGGGAGTTTTTCCATGAGAGTATTTCTGTCTGCGAAATGGTAGATTTCCATTTCCGTGTTTGTCTCTCTCGCTGCATCGGCCATTGCCTGGCTGAGCGGTCCCGCGCAGTAAAGGGCATCGATTCCGCTCTCTCCGGCACAGACGCCGACCTGGGCATGAAGTTCTTTTTCTTCCGCTCCCAGTTCTCCCATATCACCGAGTACCGCTACCCGTCTGCCCGGACCGTCCTTCAGCACATTGAGGGATGCTTTCATGGAAACCGGATTGGCATTGTAGCAGTCGTCGATCACTGTATAGTTCTCTGTCTCAATGATATGAAATCTTCCTGCCACCGGCTGCAGGCTCTCGATTCCGGCGCGGATTTCTTCCAGGGTCAGACCGTATATCTGTCCTACTGCCGCGCCTGCCAGCGCATTGTAGACCATATGGCTGCCCGGCATGGGAATCTGCACCTGCACTGTTCCTTCTGGTGTATGCAGCATACAGCGGATTCCGCGGAATCCAAGGGGTTCAATCTGATCTGCATAATAATCATTGTTCTCATCCAGTCCAAACCGGATCGGACATACCCCGCGAACCTCGCCGACAGTAGCCAGTTTGTCATCGTCTCCGTTGAGAACGATATGCCCGTCTTCCTTCAGAAAATCGAAAATCTCTGTCTTCGCTTTCAGGATTCCGTCTCTGTCTTTCAGATTTTCCAGATGACACCAGCCGATATTGGTAAGCACCGCCGTGTCCGGCCGGGCAATTTTTGCCAGCCGGTGCATTTCTCCAAAGTCGCTGATTCCCATCTCCAGAACAACAATCTCATCCTCGTCTCTCAGACGGAAAACAGTCAGTGGAAGCCCCAGCTCGTTGTTGAAGTTTCCCTCTGTCTTCAAAGTACGGTATCTCTGAGACAGGATTGCTGCGATCATCTCTTTGGTGCTGGTCTTTCCTACGCTTCCTGTGATCCCAACCACCGGGATCTGAAGCTGCTGCAGATAAAATTCCGCAATTTCCTTCACCGCCTGCAGGGAGGACCGGATCTGGATATACGGATACTCTGCCTCCGGCAGTTCCCGCTCGGTCAGCGCTGCCAACGCCCCCTGTTCCATTACCTGAGGAATAAAGCTGTGTCCGTCTACCCGTGCACCGGGGATCGCCACAAACAGCGCTCCCTGCTCTACCTTTCTGCTGTCTGTCGTAATGGCAGACACTTCCTGCTCTCCCAGATCTGTCCCGCAGTTATGCAGGGTACCGCCGCATATCCGGGCAATTTCCTTTAATGTCAAACCTTTCATCTCTTTGCCTCCGCATTGTCTTTCCATCTTTTTTGCCGCTCCTCTTAAATGGTATTTGAAAATTTATTCCTGCAATCTGCATGCTCCAATCTGCGCACAGATCCGCAGAGCGGCCGAAATGGTTTCTTATGCTTCATATTTTTTCAGAGAAAGCTGTACCAGATGGTCGCACAGATCCGCAAAATTCATTCCAAGCACCTGTGCTTCCTGTGGCAGAAGGCTGGTCGGCGTCATGCCCGGCAGGGTGTTTGCCTCCAGACAGTACATCGTTCCATTTTCCGCCATCATAAAGTCCAGACGGCAGTAGCTTTCAATTCCAAGCGCTGCCGCTCCCTGCTCCGCATATTTCTGCATTTCCCGTGTCTGTTCCTCGGAAAGTTCTGCAGGACAGGTCTCGATCGTGGAACCTGCCTTGTATTTATTGGTATAATCGTAGAAGCCTTCAATCGGGGCAATCTCAATGACCGGATAAGCTTTTCCGTCCACAACGCCGACAGAAAACTCCCGTCCTTCGATATAAGACTCCACGATCAGTTCGTTTTCATAGGCAAAAGCCTGATCCAGTGCCTCTTTATATTCCTGCTCCGTGCGGGCAATATACACGCCCACGCTGGAACCTCCGCAGCACGGCTTCACCACAACCGGAAGGCTCATGCCGTAATCCTCCAGCTTTGTACTTCCCTCACCTTTTACCAGAGAGATACCCTCCGGCGTCGGCACCTGATGGGCACGGAAGAACTGCTTGGTCAGCGTCTTGTCCATGGCGATCGCGCTGCTCAGATAACCGGTTCCCGTATAGCGGATCCCGAAGAGATCAAAGGTCGCCTGAACCTTTCCGTCTTCTCCGTTTGCGCCGTGAAGCGCCAGGAATACCACATCCGCATACCGGCACAATTCCAGTACATTGGGACCGAAAAACTCCCGGCGTCCCGCCTGGATCTCCGCCAGGCGTCCGTCAAAACTTCTCATATGAGCCGCCGCCTGATCGACATCATAGTCCTCCATAAAAAGCTCGTCATCGACCTGTGGAACCTCCACACCACAGAAAACATCCACCAAAATCGCCTGATGTCCTTTTTCCCGCAGCGCTTTGCAGACCATCGTACCGGATACGATGGAAACCTCACGCTCTGTGCTTGTTCCTCCCGCTAATACTACTATCTTCATCCTATTTCCTCCAAAAACACAGAAGGCATTCCAAAACCGCTCCTGCTTCCGCTTCACGGTAGAACACGCGCTGTTACGCCGTCTGTCCTTCCGCAGCTGCCTGAAGCAAGACATTTGAACGATTTCTGGAACACCTTCTTTTTTCTTTCAAGTGAATACCCAGTACAGCGTTCGCTAAATAACTGCACCGGAATGGCTGTGCCCGGTCAGCTCGCAGCAGAAGTATCCGTTGTATTCTTCTGTGTCGGCTGCGGACCCACGACATCGTCCAGACTATAGTATACTATAACCGGGTCTCCAATTCCAACAGAATTATAAATTTTTTCCGCCGCGTCATAAGGCGTATTGACACATCCATGGGAACCGCTGGTCAGATAAATGTCTCCGCCATAATCGGTCCGCCAGCTGGAGTCATGAATACCTACCTGGTCGTTGAACGGAAGCCAGAACATGACATGTGCGGTATAGAGTGTAAAATCATAATCGGTCTTTTTCGCGTCGATCGCCCAGACACTTCCCGCCGGCGTATCGTAACCGGTCGCATGGCTTCCCGTTACAACCGGAGTTTCCACCACAAGCTGTCCGTCTTTATAGCACCACATCTTCTGCTGGGAAATACAAATCTCTACATAAGTATCGCCGATATCGTTGCTGGAGCGGTCATTGGCGCTGTACAGATACACCGGCTCCATAGTTCCCTGGGTTCCTGCCTTCACCGCTTCCACCAGCGCTGCCGTCGTTTTGTCTTTGTTAATGACCCATCCGTAATCTCCGCCGCCTTTCAGCTCAATGGTCGGGCCGAGGCTGGTCTTGAACGTATGCGCCAGTCCGAAGGTATCTGTCTCGTATGCCATCTGTCTCACCCAGGAAGCAGCCTTGGTCTCATCGATGGTATAATTTCCCTCGGAATCCTGAACCAGCCACTCCTTGATCACGTCCCGGTTGACCACAAACTGGCTGTCCACAAAATCATATGTAATATTGGCGGAAGTCAGGGAATTCATCTGATTCATCTGGTTGTTCAGCGTCTCATCCGTGGAAAGCACGGCAGGCTCCACATACAGCCCCTCTTCTTCCAGATTCAGATCTGTCTTTCCGGTATCGATCGCTTCCTTGATCGCCTGCTCGGTTTCTTCCCGTTTCAGCGTATTTCCCGCCACTTCCGGGGTAATCTCAAACGTCGTTCCATTGTCGGTGATCTTCGCATCCTCCGGCGCCGTCACATTTTCCTCCTGGAAACATGCCAGCGCATCCACAAGCTGCGTCAGCGTTTCCGCCGAATAGGAAATATTTGCCGCCATTTCATGCTCATTCTGATGAACCACATAAATCGGCCATGCAAACGGGTTCTGCTCTTCCATCAGAGCCTCCACCTTTTTGTCGTCCACATATTTCAGTTCCAGCTGATCTCCGGTCAGCTGCTCCGTCTGTCCTCCGCGCTCCGTGAGCGTCAGCGTATAGCTCAGGATCTGGCTCTGAATCTTCTCCTTCACCTGATCCACTGACAGCCCCGCGCAGTTCAGTCCATTGATCACAGTCCTTGGAAAAAAATGAGAACTGTAATAATAGCTGACTCCAAAATAGACGCCCACTGCCGCCAGAACCAGCGCTCCGGCAACGCTCACAGCAATTTTCTTTCCCTTGCTCATTTTCTTCATCGATACACTCCCTTTCTTATCAGAAACCGCTGCCTGTCTCTTGCTGTAAGTTCCGCAGCATCCCCCTGCACACTCCGGTAAACATTCAGCGGCCAAACCGTAACAGTCCAGCTTCCTGAGCTGTTACGCCGAATCGTTTTTTTCTTTGCTTATCATAACATCATGAGACATTTCCGTAAAGCGATTTTCAAAACAGTAAGAAATATTTAAGCAACTATTCCATCAGGTCTGCGCATTTACTGCGCAGACCTGATGGAAACGTAGTATCTTCGGGCATCCGCTCCAATAAAAAAGGAAACGGCCATACCGGAAGAACACTCTGTGCGCTTCCAGTCTGGCAGTCCCCTCATTTGTATCTTTCTTATTTTTATTTATTTTCCAGCAGTTTCTCAATGCTTACCAGCTTTACGCTGAGAACGAAGATATTTCCGGCTACCGCCAGTTCTTCCGGCGTCGGATAAGTCGGAGCGATACGGACATTGGAATCTTTCGGATCTTTTCCGTATGGATAGGTCGCTCCCGCTCCTGTCATTACCAGACCGGCTTCCTTTGCCTTTGCGACAATTTTCTTCGCACATCCTTCCATCGCGTCAAAGGAAATGAAATATCCTCCGTTCGGCTTCGTCCATTCGCCGATTCCCAGACCGCCCAGTTCTTTCTCCATCACCTGAAGAACGGTCTCAAATTTCGGACGCATGATCGCCGCATGCTTCATCATATGTGCCTTTACGCCGTCCAGATTCTTGAAATATCTGACATGACGAAGCTGATTCAGCTTATCATGGCTGATGATCTGGAAATTCATATGGCGTTCTGCTTCTTTCAGGTTTGCTTCCGAGGAAATCATCGCAGCCACTCCGGCGCCCGGATAGCTCACTTTCGAAGTGGAAACAAATTCATAAACCAGATCCGGATTTCCGGCCTTCTCACATTCTGTGATAATGTTCAGAAGCTGATCCTGTCTGTCCGCTTCTTCATACAGATGATGGATGCAGTACGCATTGTCCCAGAAGATACGGAAATCTCTGGCTGCTGGCTTCAGCGCCGCAAAACGGCGGACGGTTTCGTCCGAATACGTATAGCCCTGCGGGTTGGAATATTTCGGCACACACCAGATACCTTTAATGGAATCATCCTCTGCCACCAGTTTTTCTACCAGATCCATATCCGGTCCTTCCGAAGTCATCGGAACGTTGATCATCTCGATTCCAAAATACTCGGTGATCGAGAAATGGCGGTCATATCCCGGTACCGGACACAGGAATTTCACTTTGTCCAGTTTGGACCATGGTGTACATCCTGCGATACCGTGTGTATAAGAACGTGCAACCGCATCGAACATTACCGTCAGGCTGGCATTTCCGTATACAATTACCTGGCTTGGCTCGACCTCACAGATATCGGCAAACAGTTTTTTTGCCTCCGGAATACCTGTCAGAAGACCATAATTGCGGCAGTCGGTGCCGTTCTCCGTATATACATCTTCATTGGATGATACGGCGCTGAGCAGGCCTTCCGCCATATCCAGCTGTACAGTGGCAGGTTTGCCTCTTGACATATCCAGCTTCATGCCCTTGCCTTTTACATCCTCAAAAGCAGCATCCAACTCTGCCTTCAATGCCAACAGTTCTTCCTTTGTCAACTCGCTATACGGTTTCATGGTTACCCTCCTGATTTTTCATATTCGTTGCGGATTTCTCCGTCTGCTTTCTATCATTGCATCACAACTAATGGATATTTTATGCCATAGAATGATATGATGTCAAGATAAACTTTCAATTTGGAGGGATTTTTGTCATAAAATACAAGTTTTTATGCAGTTTTTATCGGTTCTTCCTGCATTTTTCTTTTTTTCCCGTGCCATTTGGCACCGTCACCTGCCGGCGCTCCACCTTCCGGACGCCCCGCACGGAAGGATCAGTCCCGTTTCCTTCACCGGAAGCCCGATCTCCTGCGATTCCACGGTTCCATGAAAACGTTTCAGTTCCAGCGAGATCATATAGGTAAGAACCGCCGGCGCCAGACCTGTCGTATAGGAATTGACCAGGAAAAACAGTGGGTCGTCGCTGAGGATCTGGGTACACAGCCGGATAAACGGATGGATCGACTCCTCAATCTTCCAGATTTCCCCCTTTGGTCCCCTTCCATAAGACGGAGGATCCATAATGATCGCGTCATAATGATTCCCTCTGCGAATCTCCCGCTCCACAAATTTCACACAGTCATCCACCAGCCACCGGATCGGCGCGTCCTTCAATCCGGAAGATACAGCATTTTCTTTCGCCCAGGTGACCATCCCTTTGGATGCGTCCACATGGGTAACCGATGCGCCTGCGGCAGCCGCCGCCAGTGTCGCTCCTCCGGTGTAAGCAAACAGGTTCAGTACCTTGATCGGCCGTCCTGCTTCACGGATCAGCTTTCCAAACCAGTCCCAGTTGGTTGCCTGCTCCGGAAAGAGACCGGTATGCTTAAAACTGAACGGCTTCAGATTGAAGGTCAGGTCCTTATATTGAATGCTCCACTGCTGGGGCAGATTGAAAAATTCCCATTCGCCGCCGCCTTTGCTGCTTCTGTGATAATGACCGTTCTTCTTTCTCCAGCCGGGATTCTCCCTCTTTGTATCCCAGATCACCTGCGGGTCCGGGCGTACCAGAAGATAATCTCCCCAGCGTTCCAGTTTCTCGCCTTTCGATGTATCCAGTACTTCGTAATCTTTCCATCCATCTGCTATCCACATAGTATTTACCTCTTTTCATTCCTCTCATAAGCCTCGTGTCATCCGCATCCCTACAGAGGCTGTCTCTTCAAATTCACTCTATTATAACAGACTTTTCCCTCTGACTGCAATTCCTTCGTATGGCATTCGTGAAATTACCGGGAATGGTTGTTTCTTCTCATATGTACACGTACTTTATTTTTTCCATTATAATGACACCTATCGGCAAAAGAACTGCTGTTAAACTCTGTATCAGATACCACTCTCTGCCAAAGTTTACCGGCAGGATTCCCTGTATGAGAACGCTGAGCTTCTGCCTGCTACCTTCGTTCTCCCGTCGGTGCAGCAAAAATATGAAACCTCTTTTAATTCCGGACTCATGAGATAACGAAAGCCAAGATACTGCAGCCAGATTTCTGTCAGAATCAGATACTCCTGCGCAGAATTAAACACCCGAACGGCTGTAGCTGCATCCATCTCATTCAGCAGCGAATACTGATTGGGAATCAAAATCAAATAAAGCAACGCCATTGGAACGAAATACAGGATGCGCTGAGTATGGAAATGCAGTTTTTGTAACTGATAAATATTATTCACTGTTCCGTTCCTTTCCTTTCCTTTGATGAGAAACAGGTAGCCATCCTCTATTTCAGCCTCACATGCATGATATAGCAAGAACTGTGGATTTCCAAGCAGAGCCTGTGCGATGCCAAGTCTCCGAACCATTCCGCCTGACAGCTTTTTACACTTGACTCCCTGCTTTTCACTTAGGTGAACAGTCTCCAACGCCTTCATGATGTCATTTTTATACTGTCTTTTAGCAATCCCTTTCAGACATGCAAAATATTTCATCTGTTCATAATCAGCTGCATGACAGCAGAGGATTCTCTTCTTTTTTGGTTTTCACAATCCTCCAGCACCATATAATGCAACAGTTGATCGGCAGTGATGGAATCTGGCACTACTTCTTTCAGCGTGTCTCCGCGGAAGAAAACTTCTGTATGGATCTTCCGCCCGCGCTCCGCACATCCCTCTGCACAGTCGTGATAATGCTCCGAATGATCACAATCAACATTGCAGTGATGATAATGCGTGGAATCACACTCTGAACGATTGCTGTCCCTTTCATATCCATCGAAAACCTTCTCGCTTTTTCTTCCGCCATATAGTATACTGAAAAAAGGCAATGATGCTGCATGGCTGCTGTTTCAAATATGATATAAATCGATCCTTCCGGCAGTGCTGATGCAGTTGTTGCTATCAATATCTTACAGCAGAAAGGAGTTTTCCAATGGAAACTGTATTACTATATAATATCGCTCAAACACCCCTTGCTTCCGGACTGAAGCCAATCCTTCTTAAAATGAAGGTGCGGATCCGTGTCATTTCTCCGGAACAGTATGCTCAGCCGCTGGGCGTTTTGGCGGGCCTTCCCGGATTTCAGGAGCTTGATAACGTCTATGAAGGGGACGGATTTCCGGAGCCGATGATCGTCCTGTGCGGTTTTACGGATCAGCGCCTGGATCAGTTTCTCCGGGAACTGCGCAGAAAAAAACTTCCTCCGATCCCTCTGAAAGCGATTCTCACCCCACACAATCAGAATTGGGATTCCATAACACTCTATCAGGAATTAAAATCGGAGCATGAAGCTATGCATCAACAGTCCTGAAACGTGTATGAAAATTGTTTTCTGCAATATTCGTGATCGGAAAGTGTTCAAAAACTGGACTGGTCAAAAAATATAAAATTGGCACTTTTTATTCAAGCCACTCCTGCTATAATATCACATATGATATGAAACAGACCGCAGCACGATTCAGAGCTCTCTGCGGCTATTGAACTGGATGAAGGAGTGATTTGTTATGAAAAATGAAAAAGTATGGAAACTTTCTATGACCGGCGTATTTGCCGCATTGTCTTATGTTGTGTTTACCTTTTTGCAGATTAAGCTCTGGCTCCCGGGAGGGGATGCTACCTCAATCCATCTTGGAAATGCCGTCTGCGTTCTGGGCGCGCTGATCCTTGGAGGCGTTTGGGGCGGTGTCGGCGGAGCCATCGGTATGACCATCGGGGATCTTTTGGATCCGGTCTATGTGATTTACGCGCCGAAGACCTTTGTTCTGAAGCTTTGCATTGGCCTGATCACAGGACTCATTGCCCACCGCATCGGAAAAATCGATGAAAGCAGAGACAAAAAACATATTTTTAAATGGACGCTGATTGCTTCCATCGGAGGCCTGCTTTTCAACGCTGTCATGGATCCGCTGGTAGGCTATTTTTATAAGCTGGTGATCATCGGAAAACCTGCCGCTGAGGTCGCGCTGACCTGGAACATCGCTTCCACTTCTATCAACGCAGTCCTTTCCGTGATCGTCTCCGTTGCCCTTTATATGGCGCTTCGCCCGGCACTGGAGAAAGCAGGATTATTCTTCCGGAACCGCCCGGCACATGTATAATATCGTATCATCGACGAACCTCCCCTTCCTATGCAAAAAGATCGGTTTCTTTGCATAAGAAGGGGAGGTTCGTTTCACAAGAAATACCTCCCATTTTTTGATACATGCTGGCTGAACTGTTACGGCTGCACAAATAAATATTCAAAATTTACAAATACGCTCTAAAGAATTACTTAAGAATTTTACGGCTTTAATCTTAATGAAAAGAGGTTATAATAAGATCAGAATCCAACGAAAAGAGGTGCATTATGCTGCCGGAATCTACTGCACATACGAAATCGAAAAAAACTGTCCCATGGCACAGGATCGGCCAGTATTCCATTTTATTTTTGCTGGCTCTGATCGTTGTCTGGCTTGTCAAAAGTTTTTTGGATGGGAATTTCAATTCCATCGAAAGTTTTCAGAATTATATTCAGAGTTTTGGCATTTTCGGCCCTCTGATCCTGATCTTTATCCAGCTTGCGCAGGTCGTGCTCCCGATTCTTCCCGCTGTTGTGGGATATGCCGCGGGCTCCATCCTGTTTGGCTGGTTCGGAGGTTTTCTCTGTAATTATATTGGTATGAGCATAGGCTCCATCCTAGCCTTTTATCTCGCCAGACGATATGGCTCCTCATTCGTACAACGTCATGTTTCCGCATCCGCCTATGAAAAATATGCCCACTGGACGCAGAAAAAAGGCTTCGAGTGGTTTCTGATCCTGACTATCTTTCTGCCGGTCGCGCCGGATGATCTGATCTGTTTTCTCGCTGGCCTCACCGCCATTTCCTGTAAAAAATTCTGCATGATCATCCTGCTTCTGAAACCCTGGTGCCTGCTGGTTTACAGCCTGTTTTTCGCCAATGTGCTCCACTGGGATTTCCTTCAATACTTTCTTGGTTGACTCTGAATCTACAAAAAGATGTGCTGCTGAGCTAATTGTTCAGCAGCACACCTTTCTTTATGACCATTTTCCGATTTTCCATTCACCATTGGTATTTTTCATCTGCAGATCCAGAGTTTTCGTACCACTTTCCGTGACGGTCTGATAGAAAAAGAACAACCGCTTCTCTACCCTCTCCGCCGTATAGGAAATCACAGCTTCCGCCTTCATTTCACCGTCAGTATTGGATACTGTGGTTTCTATGCTGGTGACCGCCAGATTTACCAGTCCTGTATTTTTCTCATCCGCCACTTCATCACAGAAATCCTCGTATGCCTGTTCCGCTTTTTTCTGTACGGCATCCTCACTGGAAAAATACTTTTTCACTTTGCTGTAAGAGTCCTTTTTCATTCCCGCTTCACAGAAACTCTGAACGGTCTCTTCCACCAGATCCGTGATCTTTTTCCCGGTGGAATCGTTGAGTTTCAGTTCCGGGAGAAATTCCAGGCGGCTGTCATCCTTTACATAGACAATTTCCCGGTAGTCATCCCGTCCGTTCTGATGGAGCTGAACTGTGTGATACCCCAGAAACAAATAGGGGATTTCATAAATCGTTTCACCGTCCCCTGATTCTTCCGTTTCCGCTTCTTCTGTTGTTTCTTCCGTTCCGGCTTCTTCCTGACCGGATTCCGTTTTTTCATACCTATCCAGAATCTGTATTCCGTCCAGGTACAGTTCCGCTCCATCAGGCACGGCAACTTCCACATCACTGACATACAGCTTCTCAGGCACAATATACCAGTCATAGAAAGGCCCCATCACCTGCCCGCCACGGGCAATTTCAACGGTATCTTTCTGTGCTTCGCTGATCCCTTCCAGCGTATAGGTGACTTCATAAGTGGAGGTCTTACTGCTTTCGTCCGTTGCCTTTTTGCGCATTCTGTAATTCTTGATCACCGGGGTCTCTTCGGCCCCGGAAGTACCGTAGGACATGGCGTTTACGAAATTCTTTCTGGACAGGAACTGTCCCTCCGGAAATTCGCAGCAGTCATACATCCGGTTCCAATCCTGGGACAGCAGCGCCTCATAATAATCCCGCGCCACTTTCTGTGGGGAATATAAATAATTGCCCACCATGAAAAATACTGCTGTCATCAGCACCAGTGACGCCCCGCTGATGATCAATGTCCGGATCCACATGGGCAGCCGGAAAAAGGTTTTCCACTGAAACTCTCCCTGAAATGGAAACTGAAATTTCTTTTTCTGTTCTTTTTCTTGCATCCGTCACTCCTTTTCATCCGGTCTTCCTGTGGACTGATAAACATGTACATTGGCATTTATCTGCTGGTAAGTCTCATCTTCCGAATAATACTGATCGGAATTTGCATTGAATTTCTGGATCGTCGGTTTGGCCCGGTCCCCGCCCGCCGGCTGCGCCAGAAACAGACACACGATCAATGCGATCATAAATCCGTTCAGGAGGATCAGCACGGCGTTTGCCGCAGCTTTCAGGAATCCGACGCCGCTCCCTGGTAGTTTTTTCTGCTTTTCTTCTTCCATTTCCGGCACCTTCTCTTTTCTCTATATTCGTAACAGTTCTGCCAGCCGAATTGTTGCAGCTGAATGATTACCTTTATTCTATCAAACCTCACCACAACTTACAACAGGGGGATGCCGCATTTCACGGCACCCCCCTGTGTTTGTTGCATATAGATTTTCACTCGCTGCCAGTCATCCGATGACCGACAAACGCTTTTTACTCTTCGGTTGTGGTTTCTTCCTCTTCCGGAATTTCTTCCATCAGAACTTCTTCCGTCTCAACCGTTTCTTCCTGAATCATCCCAGTTTCCGGCATTTCGTCTATGATTTCTTCTTCATCCTCTTCCTCCGAATTCAGCATGGAATCAGTATTCAGACGGATATTGCTGTAGAATTTCATACCGGTACCTGCCGGAATCGGCTTACCGATGATAACGTTCTCTTTGACACCTACCAGGTGGTCAATCTTACCTTTGATCGCAGCGTCGGTCAGAACCTTGGTGGTCTCCTGGAAGGATGCTGCAGACAGGAAGGAATCTGATGCCAGGGAAGCTTTGGTGATACCCAGCAGAACCTGTTTTCCGGATGCCGGCTCTTTTCCCTGCTCTTCCATTGCCTTGTTGGTCTCTTCATAATCCAGAACGTCTACCATATCGCCCGGAAGGAATTCAGTATCTCCGTTTTCCTCAATACGGACTTTCTTCAGCATCTGACGTACAATGACCTCGATATGCTTATCGTTGATTTCTACACCCTGCAGACGGTATACACGCTGAACTTCGTGCAGCATGTAATCCTGTACCGCGCGGACGCCTTTGACTTTCAGGATATCGTGCGGATTGACAGAACCTTCGGTCAGCACATCGCCGGCCTCCAGAACTGCTCCGTCGGTAATCTTGATACGGGAACCGTACGGGATCAGATAGGTCTTGGATACGCCTTCCTCATTATCTGTCACGACGATTTCACGTTTCTTCTTGGTATCTTTGATCGTAGCAACACCTTTGATCTCGGTGATGATCGCAAGTCCCTTCGGTTTTCTTGCCTCGAAAAGCTCCTCGACACGGGGAAGACCCTGTGTGATATCTCCGCCGGCAACACCTCCGGTATGGAACGTACGCATGGTCAGCTGCGTACCAGGCTCACCGATAGACTGAGCTGCGATGATTCCGACAGACTCTCCGACCTGTACTGCCTCACCGGTTGCCATGTTCGCACCATAGCATCTTGCACAGATACCGCTGTGGGAACGGCAGGTCAGGATCGTACGGATCTTGATCTTCTCAAACGGTTTTCCGTTTTCATCCACACCTTCGTTGATAATGCGGGCTGCACGCTTCGGAGTGATCATATGATTTGCCTTGACGATGACATTTCCGTCTTTGTCTTTCAGCGTATAGCAGGAGAAACGTCCTGTGATACGATCCTGCAGGCTTTCGATCTCCTCTTTTCCGTCCGCAAATGCTTCTACCCACATTCCCGGAATCTCGTCTTTGCCTTCCGCACAGTCCACTTCGCGGATGATCAGCTCCTGGGAAACGTCTACCAGACGTCTGGTCAGGTAACCGGAGTCCGCCGTACGAAGAGCGGTATCGGACAGACCTTTACGTGCTCCGTGGGCAGACATGAAGTATTCCAGTACGTCCAGACCTTCACGGAAGTTGGACTTGATCGGCAGCTCGATGGTATGACCGGTAGTATCGGCCATCAGTCCACGCATACCTGCCAGCTGTTTGATCTGCTTATCGGAACCACGGGCTCCGGAGTCCGCCATCATGAAGATGTTGTTGTATTTATCCAGACCGGTCAGCAGCGCATGTGTCAGCTCATCGTCGGTCTTCTTCCAGGTATCAACGACCTCTTTGTAACGCTCTTCATCTGTGATCAGACCACGTTTGAAGTTCTTTGTGATCTTATCCACAGTTTCCTGCGCCTGAGCGATCATCTCCGGCTTCTGCGGCGGCACGGTCATATCGGAAATGGATACGGTCATAGCCGCGCGGGTGGAATATTTGTAACCCGTCGCCTTGATGTCGTCCAGAACCTCTGCGGTCTTGGTCGCGCCATGAGTATTGATAACTTTTTCCAGAATCTGTTTCAGCTGTTTCTTTGCAACCAGGAAGTCAACTTCCAGAGCAAGCTCGTTGCCCGGAATGCTCCGGTCTACATAGCCAAGATCCTGCGGCAGGATCTCATTGAACAGGAAACGTCCCAGTGTGGAACTTACATTCTGTGTCAGAGTAGTTCCATCCGGCATTTCCTTGCTGCAGCGTACGGTAATCTTTGTCTGCAGCGTAATATATCCGTTTTCATATGCCAGGATCGCTTCATTCACATTCTTAAAGAAGCTTCCCTCGCCCTTGCTTCCCGGACGCTCCTGGGTCAGGTAGTAAATACCAAGTACCATATCCTGAGAAGGAACGGCTACCGGACCACCGTCAGACGGTTTCAGCAGGTTGTTCGGAGAAAGCAGCATGAAACGGCACTCTGCCTGCGCTTCCACAGACAGCGGAAGGTGAACCGCCATCTGGTCACCGTCGAAGTCGGCGTTGAACGCGGTACAAACCAGCGGATGCAGTTTGATCGCTTTACCTTCTACCAGGATCGGCTCGAACGCCTGGATACCCAGACGATGCAGAGTAGGGGCACGGTTCAGCATAACCGGATGCTCTTTGATCACATCTTCCAGAACATCCCATACTGCCGGCTCCAGTTTTTCTACCATCTTCTTGGCATTTTTGATATTATGAGCGGTTCCGTTGGAAACCAGCTCTTTCATTACAAACGGTTTGAACAGCTCGATCGCCATCTCTTTCGGCAGACCACACTGATAGATCTTCAGCTCCGGTCCGACAACGATAACGGAACGTCCGGAATAGTCAACACGTTTACCCAGAAGGTTCTGACGGAAACGTCCGGACTTACCTTTCAGCATATCGGAAAGAGATTTCAGCGCACGGTTGCCCGGTCCTGTGACCGGACGGCCGCGGCGGCCGTTGTCGATCAGCGCATCGACTGCTTCCTGCAGCATACGTTTCTCATTGCGCACAATGATATCCGGAGCGCCAAGCTCCAGCAGACGCTGCAGACGGTTGTTTCTGTTGATAATACGGCGGTACAGATCGTTCAGGTCGGAAGTCGCAAAACGTCCTCCATCCAGCTGTACCATCGGGCGCAGATCCGGCGGAATTACCGGGATCGCATCCAGGATCATCCACTCCGGACGGTTGCCGGACTCACGGAAAGCCTCCACAACCTCCAGACGTTTGATGATACGGGCACGTTTCTGACCGGTGGAATCCTTCAGTCCCTGTTTCAGTTCTGCGGATTCTTTTTCCAGATCGATCGCCATCAGAAGCTCTTTGATAGACTCAGCGCCCATACCTGCACGGAATCCATTGCCGTACTGCTCGCGGGCATCCTGATATTCCTTCTCCGTCAGAACCTGCTTGTACTGCAGTTTGGTATCGCCTGCATCCAGGACGATATAATTTGCAAAGTACAGAACCTTCTCCAGAGTTCTCGGAGACAGATCCAGAATCAGTCCCATACGGGACGGAATCCCTTTGAAGTACCAGATATGAGATACCGGAGCTGCCAGCTCGATATGTCCCATACGCTCACGGCGCACACTGGACTTGGTGACTTCTACGCCGCATCGGTCGCAGACAACACCTTTATAACGGATTTTCTTATATTTTCCACAATGACACTCCCAGTCCTTGCTCGGTCCGAAGATCCTCTCACAGAACAGTCCGTCTTTCTCCGGCTTCAGTGTTCTGTAGTTAATGGTCTCCGGCTTCTTTACCTCGCCGTGGGACCACTCCCGGATTTTCTCCGGGGAGGCCAGGCCGATCTTAATGGCATCGAAGGTCATCTGATAGTTCTCTTTATTTGCTGTTTCTGGCATTTGATTACCCCTTTCGTCACATTGCGAAGAGTTCTTTATTCTTCATCGTCGAGATTCTCATCCAGTTCAAGGAACGCATCTTCCTCTTCATCTTCTTCCACATCCACCAGTTCTTCGCCGTCGAATTCCTGTTTGGAATATCCGTACTCGCCGAAGTTTTCCTCGCGGTTGGAGTAGCGGTCTCCCTCAATGATGTGGTTCAGGTTGGTATCGCCGTAATCGGAGGATTCCATGATCTCCACCTCGGTATTGTCATCGCGCAGTACGCGGACATCCAGAGCCAGAGACTGAAGCTCCTTGAGCAGTACCTTAAAGGACTCCGGAATTCCCGGTTCAGGAATATTGTCGCCCTTGATGATTGCTTCGTAAGTCTTCACACGGCCCACAACATCGTCAGACTTCACGGTCAGGATCTCCTGCAGCGTGTAGGACGCACCATACGCCTCCAGAGCCCAAACCTCCATCTCTCCGAAACGCTGTCCGCCGAACTGCGCTTTACCGCCCAGCGGCTGCTGTGTTACCAGGGAGTATGGACCGGTAGAACGTGCATGGATCTTATCGTCTACCAGGTGGTGCAGTTTCAGATAATGCATGTGTCCGATGGTTGTCTTGCTGTCGAAGAACTCACCGGTACGGCCGTCTCTTAACTGAACTTTACCGTCTCCGGTAAGTTCCACACCTTTCCACAGTTCTCTGTGTTCCAGATGTGTTCCAAGATATTCATAAACTTCAGGGAGCAGTTCGTCCTTATGTTTCGCGGAGAACTCATCCCATTCCATATTTACATAATCATTTGCCAGTTCCAGAGTGTCCTGAATATCGATCTCGTTTGCACCGTCAAAGATCGGAGTCGCAACATTGAAGCCGAGGGCTGCCGCTGCAAGACTCAGATGGATCTCCAGCACCTGTCCGATGTTCATACGGGAAGGTACGCCCAGCGGGTTCAGCACGATATCCAGCGGACGTCCGTTCGGCAGGAACGGCATATCTTCCACCGGAAGCACACGGGAAACGACACCCTTGTTACCGTGACGTCCGGCCATCTTGTCACCGACAGAGATTTTTCTCTTCTGGGCGATGTAGATGCGGACTGCCTCGTTGACACCCGGAGACAGCTCATCGCCGTTCTCTCTTGTAAATACTTTGGCATCTACTACGATACCGTACTCACCGTGCGGTACCTTTAAGGAAGTGTCACGCACTTCTCTTGCTTTTTCACCGAAAATCGCACGAAGCAGACGTTCCTCCGCGGTAAGCTCTGTCTCTCCCTTCGGAGTTACTTTACCTACCAGGATATCACCTGCGCGTACCTCTGCACCGATGCGGATGATTCCGCGCTCATCCAGGTCTTTCAGAGCGTCGTCGCCGACACCCGGAACGTCTTTTGTGATCTCTTCCGGTCCCAGTTTGGTATCGCGGGCTTCCGCCTCATATTCCTCGATATGGATGGAGGTATATACATCATCCTGTACCAGACGCTCGCTCAGCAGAACGGCATCCTCGTAGTTATAACCTTCCCAGGTCATAAATCCGATCAGCGGGTTCTTTCCAAGCGCCAGCTCGCCCTGATAGGTGGACGGACCGTCGGCGATCACTTCGCCGGCTTCCACATGGTCACCTTTGAATACGATCGGTTTCTGGTTGTAGCAGTTGCTCTGGTTGCTTCGCATGAATTTGGTCAGATGATAGATATCGGTGGTACCGTCATCGTTCTTCATACGGATCTCGTTGGAGCAGGAATAGGTGATGGTTCCGGATTTCTTCGCAACCACGCAGACACCGGAGTCTACCGCTGCCTTCGCTTCCATACCGGTTCCGACCACCGGAGCCTCGGTGATCATCAGCGGAACGGCCTGACGCTGCATGTTGGATCCCATCAGCGCACGGTTCGCGTCGTCGTTGGGAAGGAACGGAATCAGCGCCGTCGCAACGGAGAACACCATCTTCGGAGATACGTCCATGTAATCAAACATCTGACGCTCATACTCCTGTGTCTCTGCACGGTAACGTCCGGAAACGTTCTTGTGCAGGAAGTGTCCTTCTTCATCCAGCGGCTCGTTCGCCTGTGCTACATGGTAATTGTCTTCCTCGTCTGCTGTCATATAGACAACTTCGTCGGTAACTTTCGGATTCTTCGGATCGGTCTTGTCGATCTTACGGTACGGAGCTTCCACAAAACCGTACTCATTGATCCTTGCATAAGATGCAAGAGAGTTGATCAGACCGATGTTCGGACCCTCAGGCGTCTCGATCGGACACATCCTTCCGTAATGGGAGTAATGAACGTCTCGAACCTCGAATCCGGCACGGTCACGGGACAGACCGCCCGGTCCCAGCGCGGACAGACGTCTCTTATGGGTCAGCTCACCCAGCGGATTGTTCTGATCCATGAACTGGGACAGCTGGGAAGAACCGAAAAACTCTTTCACTGCCGCAGTGACCGGTTTGATATTGATCAGGGACTGCGGGGAAATACCCTCCAGATCCTGAGTGGTCATTCTTTCGCGTACCACACGCTCCATTCTGGAAAGACCGATGCGGTACTGATTCTGAAGCAGCTCGCCGACCGCACGGATCCGGCGATTGCCCAGATGGTCGATGTCGTCGTCATTTCCAAGTCCGTATTCCAGATGCATATTGTAGTTGATGGATGCGAAAATATCCTCTTTTGTAATATGCTTCGGAATCAGGTCATGGATCTCACGGCGGATCGCATCTTTGATCTCGTCAATATCCGTGTACTCCGAAAGGATACGCTCCAGTACCGGATAATAAACTTCCTCTGTCACGCCCACTTCCTTCGGATCCACATCTACCCAGCGGGTGATGTCGACCATCAGGTTGGACAGGACTTTGACATTGCGCTCCTCAGTCTGGATCCATACATACGGAACTGCCGCGTACTGGATATCATCCGCCAGTTCACGGGTCACTCTGGTTCCTTTTTCCGCCAGGATCTCACCGGTGGATGCGTCTACCACATCCTCCGCAAGAACCTGACCTTTGATGCGGTTGCGCAGTGCCAGTTTCTTGTTGAATTTATAACGTCCGACCTTGGCAAGATCATAACGGCGCGGATCGAAGAACATTCCGCGGATGAGGCTCTCTGCGTTTTCCACAGCCAGCGGCTCGCCCGGACGGATCTTTTTGTACAGCTCCAGCAGACCTTCCTGGTAGTTGGTGGAAGTGTCTTTTGAGAAGCTTGCAAGAATCTTCGGTTCCTCACCGAAAAGCTCTACGATCTCAGCGTTGCTTCCTACACCAAGCGCACGGATCAGCACAGTGATCGGAACTTTTCTGGTTCTGTCTACACGGACATAAAATACGTCATTGGAGTCGGTCTCATATTCAAGCCACGCACCACGATTCGGAATCACGGTACAGGAGAAAAGTCTTTTACCGATCTTATCGTGTGCAATACCGTAATAGATACCAGGTGAACGCACGAGCTGGCTGACGATAACACGTTCCGCGCCATTGATCACAAAAGTGCCTGTCTCTGTCATCAACGGCAGATCGCCCATGAAAATTTCATGCTCACTGATTTCGTCTTTTTCTTTGTTGTGCAGACGCACTTTCACCTTCAAAGGTGCCGCGT
The DNA here is from genome assembly GCA_902493585.1 of uncultured Fusicatenibacter sp. GTDB lineage: Bacteria > Bacillota > Clostridia > Lachnospirales > Lachnospiraceae > Fusicatenibacter. The sequence continues at coordinate 26,317 of CABUPZ010000019.1, forward strand.
ATGTCGCATCGCGCTGCTTACACTCTTCAATCGAATACTTTACTTCGTCTTCACACAGAGTAAAGTCTACGAATTCCAGACTGAGTCTTCCGCCGTAATCTGAAATTGGGGAAATATCATCAAAGACTTCTTTCATTCCTTCCTTCAGGAACCAGTTATAGGAATCCTTCTGAACTTCGATCAGATTGGGCATTTCTAGAACTTCTTTTTGTCTCTGGTATGTCATTCGTATACTTTTTCCGGTTGGAATCGGACGTATTCTGTTTTTCTCCATTGACGTGTCACCCCTTGTATTTATTTTATATTTATTACCGCTCATGCCTGAAAATCAAAAGCTTTTAGGCATATCTTGCCATAATAGTGCATTTTTTACAATATCACAATCTGTCAAGAATGTCAACTGCTTTTTTCAATTTTAGAGTATGATACAGCAATTCTTTTTCCATATGGATCAAACCCGATAGAGAACATCTGCGAACGAAGCCGCCGGAGCCGGGCGGATTTCCCGTTTTTGGGAAATTCCGTCCGGCTCCGGCGGCTTCGTTCGGGAAGTGTATGTCTCTTCCGTCCTTTTTTATTTCTTTGAAAGGATTATTCGCTCTTGGATGCAAGGAACTCGTCGAGCTGCTCCTGTTTCGCGTCGATCACATCCTGGAGACCTGCTGCATACAGAGCGTCATTGAACTCGTCGATGGCTGTCTCCGGATCAACTGCTCCGGATCCAATCGCGTCAAAATACTGGTTCTGCACGTTGGTCAGTGCAGAAATCTGTGTGGATACGGAGGAGTTATCAAAGATAAATCCTGTGGAGATCATCGGCTCTGCATTGTTGAATTCGTCATATTCGTCCCAGATTGACGGATCATTGCCTTCCCATACATATGCGATTTTCTGGTTCGGGATTTCGTATCCGTGGTTCAGGCCGTAGGTCTTACTCTGCGCATCTACGCCGTCCGGGTAGGTGATGATTCCTTTTTCTTCATCAACAAACTGATAGTGGGTTCCTTCGATTCCCCAGTTCAGAAGGTTCATAACTTCTGCGCTTGTATAAGTGAAGTTGAGAACTTCCAGTGTACGCTCCGGATATTTACAGTTTCTTCCGATGCCCCAGCCGATCCATGCTTCCTGAGCAGTGGTCTTGTAGGTATCGGACAGTGTGGAATATACCATCTCATAACCGGTGTCCAGAGAATCCTGAAGTTCAACACCCGGTTTCAGCGGTGTGAAGTAGGAGAATGCAGTTCCTGCTTTTACCTGTGCCTGACGGGTATCTGACATGGTTGCACAGTCCTGGGAAATATATCCCTTCTGTGCAAAGTCATACAGTGTATTTGCCAGATTCTTGAATTATAAACTCTATCGAATCTGTAGAATACTTGACATTTGAAACATCCTGATCCACAATCGCGAGATTCGCCAGATAATCATTAATCTCTTCCAGACGATCATCCAGGGTATTCACATAAGCATCCGCAACCGAACTGATGGACGTATGCATCTGCCGCGTAATAAAATAGCTGGCCGCCATATTCACAACCAGAAAAGCAGCCAGTACAATCAGAAAACCAAACACTGCTTTCCACGTAATGGAAAGAAAACTCCTCTTCTCCTGGCCTTTGTACTCACTCATCACAAAATCCCTTTCCCACCTCGTCCAATCCCAAATTACAAGAAACGCAAAAAAAGCGAACATTTTTCGTCAAAAAACACCAATGCATTTCCAACAAACATTATATTTTTCACAAATCTATCTGTTTTCAACACACTATATTATACATACTTTCCCATTTCGGAACAAGTAAATAATTTTACCTTCTCCCCGCGCCCAGCTCACACCACCTTCCGCCAAAAAAAACAGAAAACGGCGAGGCGCCGGTGGTAAGCGTGTGCGGCGGGCATCTTTGCAGCCGTCCACGCATACCACCGGCACATTGCCGTTTTCGTCCGCTTTTTCTATTCTACTCGCAGCGCCATAACCGGATCATTTTTTGCTGCCTTGCTGGATGGAATCAAACCGCCAAGGATTGTCAGCACAACGCTGAACAGGATCAGGATCACTGCCGACTCCACCGGAAGGATCGCATTGATGTCCGTCGTTCCGGCAAGATGATGGATCAGCGCGTTGCCCGGTATCATCAGCAGCAAGGTCAGCCCGATACCGATCAGTCCCGAACACAGTCCGATAATGAAGGTCTCTGCATTGAAGACCTGAGACACATTCCGCTTGGAAGCGCCGATCGCGCGCAGGATTCCGATCTCTTTCTTTCTCTCCAGAACACTGATATAAGTAATAACTCCGATCATGATGGAAGATACCACAAGGGAAATCGCCACAAACGCAATCAGTACATAACTGATGATGTCAATGATATCCGTCACTGAAGAAGTCATCGTTCCCACGATATCCGTGTAGGTGATGACCTGATCTTCTTTTCCTTCTTCCTGCATCCGTTCATTGTAATTGTCGAGGATCTGGATCACCTGCTCCTTGCTCTCGAAATCGGACGGATAAATGGAGATCTGATTCGGCTGGGCAAAGTCCACATATCCCAATTCCTGCAGGTTGCTGTCATAAGATGCATCGCCACGGTAAGACAGGGACATCAGAAGTTCTCCAAGTTCCTCTTCGGTCATATTCATCTGGAACGCATTTTGAAGCGCCTCTGTGTCGATCGTAAACGCATCCGCCATATTCTCGCCCATCTGGCTCATGGCTTCCTGCATGGAACTTTCCATGCTCTGGCTGATCTGTCCCATCATCTGCTCCATCGCGGAACTCACCTGAGTTTCTATCGCCTGAGCCATTGTCTGTGAGTAAGACCCCATGATGGTCTGCATATAGCTCTGAAGCGCTGTGGAAAGTTTTTCTTCCACACCGCCGGTATCGACCATTCCGGCAATGCCCTGGGAAAGCTTCTGCTGTGCTTCCGGCGTCGCCATGTATTCCATAAAGTAATCATCCATCTTTGTCGGATCCGGAAGTCCATTTGCCACCGCATACTGCTGGTATCCGGCCACCATCTCTGTGGAAAGCTTCTCCAGCTGCTCCGCCGTGATCGACACATTTCCTTCTATTTTAATATTCTCCGAAGCCCAGCGGCTGAGAATTTCCTGTGCCTGGGCGGTCTGCAGATATTCGATCAGATATTCGTCAAACCGATTGACATCCGTGTAGCCATTGGATGCTGCATATACCTGATAGCCAGCCATTACCTCCCGGATCAGCTGCTGCAGCTGCTCATTGGAAACCGTCACGCTTCCGCTGTTCTGAATAATCTCCGTAATATTGCCGGAAAGGATCTGCTGCGCCTCACCGGTCTGCAGATATCCCAGGAAATCTTCTCCAAGCCCGGAATAATCTGCCGCCGGATTCTGTGCCGCGTATCCCTGATAACCCTGGAGCAGGTCCGACGCGATCTGGGCAAGTTCTTCCGCAGAAACTTCCAGACGGATGCCGCTCATGATATCCTGCATATTCAGTTCCGGCATTTCCGGAAGATTCAGGGAGATATCTTCCATATTCATCAGACCTGACAGATCCAGCGTACTTCCGTCGGCGCTCATCGCTCCGGAGAAATCAAAGGCATCGCTCATTCCTTCCGTAAGAGCGCTCTCATCAAAGCCGAAGGCTTCTTTCATCGCATCCTCATCCACAGAAAACAGAGAATTCATATCCAGACTCCTCTGTCCGCTTTCTTCGCCAAAGGCTTCATTGGTAAATACATCCACATCCGGATTCTGCAGCTGCTGCTGAACGATCTCACTGTTCTCTGCTTCCTCCGCCACATGTCTGCTCAGATCTTTCGTATATCCGATACCGGTAGTCAGAGAAACCGCATTGGCATCCTCTGCCGGCTGTACGACACCGACTACCTTCAGATCTTCGCCGTTCTTCACCAGTTCTTTCATATATTCATCATTGTCCGTCTTATCGGTCCAGACCTGGTACTGGCTGTCATACTGATAATAGTCCACGCTGTTCACCACTTTAAACGTGGTTCCCAGGATGTCTTCATACGTATAGCTTCCTATATTATCCGGTGTATCCACCTCTTCCTCGTCAATGAACTGCTGGATCATTTCGTCCAGTTCCATCGCGTCCCGCAGGCCGAGGGTATACAGCATAAAATCACTGATTCCGCCGCCGGAAGTCAGGACTACCACACATTCATTGTAGTTTTCCGGCCAGTGGCCCGCCATCACCTCATACTGGTCTTTGTAAAGACTTTCATTTTCCGGCATTTCGTAAAAAACATCCGTACTCATCATCGAGGACATCATACTGTTGGCGCTGCTGCCGGAGCCAAGTCCAAGGGCCGAAAAAGACTGATCCGGATTTACCTGGCGGATGCTGTCCCCGTCTTCACGGTAAATCTGAGGCACGGAGTCATAAGAGTACTCGATCGCGCTGACATACTGGTCAATTCCGCTGTCTCCATTGTCGAAATACTCCTTCAGGGCTTCCAGGTCATTGGAACCCATGGTAGAAAACATATCCGTTACCATCTGGATGACATTGACATCTCCGGACTCCTCCTGCGCTTCCCCGGATCCGTCTGCAGATGTCATCATCGAAGAGGCAAAATTGAAGCCGGTGCTCTGAATCTGCAGTGGATATTCCGACAGCGTCTCTTCCTCCACCGAATGAATATAAGTATTCACACCGGTGGACAGCGCCAGGATTGACGCGATTCCGATGATACCGATGGAACCGGCAAAGGAAGTCAGCAGGGTACGCGCTTTCTTGGTACGCAGGTTATTGAAGCTGAGAGACAGCGCTGTCAGAAAGGACATGGACGATTTTCCCATATTTTTATGTTCCGGCTCTTTCAGCGTCTTCTCATCCACCTCAAAAGGATCTGTGTCCGAGCGGATCTTTCCGTCTCTCAGATTGACGATCCTCGTTGCGTACTGCTGCGCCAGTTCCGGATTGTGGGTTACCATCACGACCAGCCGGTCTCTTGCCACCTCCTGCAGAAGCTCCATGACCTGGATACTGGTCTCGCTGTCCAGAGCGCCGGTCGGTTCGTCCGCCAGCACGATGTCAGGATTATTCACCAGCGCGCGGGCGATCGCTACCCTCTGCATCTGTCCTCCGGAGAGCTGGCTTGGCTTTTTGTGCATCTGCTCGCCCAGCCCTACCCGGGCCAGCGCTTCCTGTGCCCTCTGTTTTCTCTCCGCCTTGCTGATGCCCGATATGGTCAGTGCAAGCTCCACGTTGGCAAGCAGCGTCTGATGGGGAATCAGGTTATAACTCTGAAACACAAAACCAATCGTATGGTTCCGGTAAGAATCCCAGTCACGCTCCTTATACTTCTTTGTCGAAATCCCGTTAATGACCAGATCTCCGCTGTCATACCGGTCAAGTCCTCCGATAATGTTCAAAAGAGTGGTCTTTCCGGAACCACTGGGTCCAAGAATGGCAACGAATTCATTGTCCCGAAGGTTCAGGCTGACGCCATCCAATGCCTTCTGCACCAAATCTCCGGTCTTGTATTCTTTGCGGATGTTCTTAATCTGAAGCATACCTCTTCTCCTTATTCCTCAATTTTCTGTCTCTCTCCTGTTTCCGCAAACAGAAAAACTGTTTCTATCATACTCCTCTTTCTCCGCCGTTTCAACCCAGATACCCATTCCTTAATTTTTTATTTATAATTACTTTCAAAAATCTGAACCATTTCCATCTTATTCGCGGTTTTATTCAGATGCAAGCGGACTTCCTTCTTCCACCGCCGCTTTCATCCTTCGGGCATAGGCGTAAATATCCTTTCCCGCATGCCCTTTGTACTGTTCGATCATCCGGACGATCGCGCTGCCCACGATCACACCGTCCGCCAGCCCGGCAACCTTCCGTGCCTGCTCCGGCGTATGGATCCCGAAACCGACTGCCACAGGTATATCCGTGACAGACCGTATTTCTCTGATCATTCCTTCCAGGTCTGTACCGATTTCCTTTCGCATGCCGGTCACACCCATGGAAGACACCAGATAAATGAATCCCTGGGCATCCTCAGCAATCCTGCGGATCCGGTCTTTTGACGTAGGCGCGATCAGGGAAATCACTTCGACCCCATTCTGGTTCGCCGTTTCCAGCAGTTCCTCCCGCTCTTCATACGGAAGATCCGGTAGAATGATCCCATCCACACCACTCTCCCTGCACTTTGCAAAAAACCTTTCATATCCATAATGGTACACCGGATTCAGGTACGTCATGAACACCAATGGAATCTTTACTTTGTCCCGCACTGCCTTCACCATATCAAACACTTTATCCGTTGTCGTTCCGCCAGCAAGCGCCCGGAGATCCGCCTCCTGGATCACGGGACCTTCCGCAATAGGATCGGAAAACGGAATACCGATCTCGATCAGATCCGCCCCCGCTCTCTCCAGCTCCTGAATAAATTCCGCCGTTTTTTCAAGGCTCGGATCTCCCGCCGTCAGAAACGGGATAAATGCCTTTCCATTCTCAAATGCTCCTCTGATCTTACTCATATACGTTCACCCCTCTGTATCGTGCAATTGCAGCCACATCTTTGTCACCTCTTCCGGACAGACAGATGATCATGCTCTCATCCGGACGCATCGTCGGCGCCAGCTTTCTGGCGTAAGCCACCGCGTGGGCGCTCTCGATGGCACAGATGATGCCTTCTGTCCGTGCCAGATATTCAAAAGCCTCCACCGCTTCTTCATCCGTCACCGAGACATATCTGGCACGGCCGATATCGTTCAGGTATGCGTGTTCCGGTCCGATGCCCGGATAATCCAGACCGGCGGAGATGGAATAAACCGGTGCGATCTGCCCGTATTCATCCTGGCAGAAATAAGATTTCATTCCATGAAAGATTCCAAGAGAACCATTGGCGATCGTCGCCGCGTTTTCCGGCGTATCAACACCCCTGCCTGCCGCTTCGCATCCGATCAGCTGCACGCTTTCCTCCGGAATAAATTCATAGAACATTCCCATCGCATTGCTTCCGCCGCCGACACAGGCGAGCACCGCCGCCGGAAGCTTTCCCTCCCGCTCCAGGATCTGCTCTTTCGCCTCTCTTCCGATCACCGACTGGAAATCGCGGACAATCGTCGGAAACGGGTGGGGACCCATGACGGAACCAAGGACATAATGGGTATCCTCCACACGGCTCGCCCATTCTCTCATCGCCTCGTTGACCGCGTCTTTCAGCGTCATGGTTCCGGTTGTCACAGCGTGTACCTTTGCTCCCAGAAGCTCCATCCGGTAAACGTTGAGCGCCTGCCTCTCGGTATCTTCCTTACCCATAAAGATCTCACATTCCATGCCCATCAGCGCTGCTGCCGTGGCGGTCGCAACTCCATGCTGCCCCGCTCCCGTCTCCGCGATGACACGGGTCTTTCCCATCCTTTTCGCCAGAAGGCACTGCCCCAGCACATTGTTGATCTTATGAGAACCGGTATGATTCAAGTCCTCCCTTTTCAGGTAAATCTTTGCGCCGCCCAGATCTTTGGTCATCTTCTCCGCGTAATACAGAAGCGAAGGCCTGCCGGCATAGTTTTTCAGCAGATCCTCCAGCTCCGCCTGAAACTCCGGATCCTTTTTATAATATTCATACTGCTCTTCCAGATGAATGATCTCATTCATCAGCGTTTCCGGAACATACTGTCCTCCATGGATTCCAAATCTACCTTTCTGCATTTCTTATCCTCCTGACAATTTCCATGATTTTTCCCGCATCTTTTTTCCCTCCGGTCTCGACACCGCTGCTCACATCGATCCCGAAGGGATGATATCTTTGAACCGCTTCCTCCACATTGTCCGGCGTGATGCCTCCGGCAAGGAAATACGGCCGCCTGACCGAATCCAGCAGTTCCCACGCAAATTTCCCGCCGGTACCTCCGCTGCCATGATCCAGCAGGATCAGATCGGCGCTGCTTTGCTCCGCCTTCTCCAGATCCGCAGCGCTTCCAACCGAAAATGCCTGGATTACCGGCTCTCCGGTCAGAAAACGCAGCCTGTGGAGATAAGTTTCGTCCTCCTGCCCGTGAAGCTGGGCAATGTCAATGATCCCGTCTTCCAGATATCCTGCGACGATCTGAGGCAGTTCATTGACAAACACGCCGACCGCCCGGATCGACGGATCCAGTTCCATCCGCAGCAGCCGCGCATGTTCTCTGGAAATCCTGCGGCGGCTTTTCGCCAGCACAAAACCGGCGTAATCCGGTTTCGCCGCATTGACTGCCGCTACATCCTCCAATGTCATCAAACCGCAGATTTTGATTTTTACCGGCTCTCTGATCTCTTCCATTTCTTTTCTCCATTTTCTACTGTGTATTTCAAACTTCTTTTCCGCAGGTTTGTATACACTCGTCATATTCCTTTCAATTCTCTCAAAGCTTTTTTCTTATCCGGGCGTTTCATCAACGTCTCTCCGATGAGCACCGCGTCCGTCCCGTTTTCCCGCAGCTTTCGGATATCTTCCGCTGTGCGGATGCCGCTCTCCGACACAAACAGAATCTGTCGGGGAACGAGTTTTCTCAGCCGGCGGCTGTTTTCAAGATCCACCTGAAAGGTGCGCAGATCCCTGTTGTTGACTCCGATGATCCTGGCACCCGCATCCAGCGCTTTTTCCACTTCTTCTGCATCGTGGGCTTCCACCAACGCCGACATTCCCAGGGAATCGGCAATCTGAATTCCCTCCCGGATTTCTCCCCGGTCCAGGAGCGCACAGATCATCAAAACTGCCGAAGCTCCCAGAACCTTTGCCTCATAGATCATATACGGGTCCACCGTAAAATCCTTGCGCAGCACCGGAATGGAGACCTTACCGGCGATCTCTTCCAGGTAACGGTCGCTGCCCTGAAAATATTCCGGCTCTGTCAGACAGGAAACGGCGTCCGCTCCTGCCTCTTCATATTCCGATGCGATCTGTAGATACGGAAATTCCGGTGCAAGGACCCCTTTGGACGGTGACGCCTTCTTCACCTCACAGATAAAGGAAAGTTCCGGCTTTCTCAACGCCGCCTCAAACGGAAATCCTGTGTCCCTCTCCATGCTTTCCGCCTCTCGCCGGAGCAGTTCCGGAGATTTCAGGACTTTTCTCTTTTCCACCCGGTATCGGGATGCTTCCTCCAGCTTCTCTAAGATCATTTTTCTTCCTCCTGTTCCCGCTTTTTCTTATTCTGCTTTTTCTGCTTCTGTTTTTCCTTCCCTCGCTTCAGTTTTCATTCCCCGCACCGCTTCAGTCAGCTGAACATTCCCTGTGTCCATTCAGGCTGCCGAGCGCTTCCCATTGCTCAGCCGAATGAATTTTTCCAGCTGCTCTGCCGCCTTTCCACTGTCGATAATCTGCTCCATCTTATGGATAGCTTCCCGCAGATCGATCCCGTCCTGTCCGATCACCAGCCCGGCAGCCGCATTCAGCACAACGGCATTTCTCTTCGGTCCCTTCTCTCCATTCAGGACCGCGCGGGTGATCGCCGCGTTTTCCTCCGGAGTTCCTCCCTGCAAGTCTTCCTTTCTGCACCGCTGAAAACCGTAATCCTCCGGCGCGATCACATATTTTTTATACGTTCCGTTTCTGAACTCGCCGATCGTCGTCGGAGCGCTCAGTGAAATCTCATCCAGACCGTCCTGTCCGTAGACGACCATTCCCTTCTTGACTCCCAGATTCATCAGAACCTTCGCCATCGGCTCGACCAGCGCCTCCTCATAGACTCCCATCAGCTGCATCGATGCCCCGGCGGGATTGGTCAGCGGTCCCAGAATATTGAAAATTGTCCGGATTCCCAACTCTTTTCGAACGGGCGCTACATATTTCATGGACAGATGATAATTCTGTGCAAACAGGAAACAGAGATTGATCTTTTCCAGGATTTCCCTGCTCCTCTCCGGCGGCAGCGAGATCTTCACTCCCAGCGCTTCCAGGCAGTCCGCCGCTCCCGATTTGCTGGACGCCGCCCGGTTTCCGTGTTTTGCCACCGGTACGCCCGCCGCCGATACCAGAATTGACGCCGTTGTGGAAATATTGAAGGAATTGGAGCGATCCCCTCCGGTTCCGACAATTTCCAACAGTTCCTGATCATTCAAAAGACGGATGCAGTGTTTTCTCATTCCCGCCGCACACGCCGTGATCTCTTCGATGGTCTCGCCTTTCATGCTCATTGCAGTCAGAAACGCGCTCATCTGCACCGGAGTCGCCTTGCCGCCCATGATCTCATCCATCGCTCCCATTGCCATTTCGTAGGGAAGATCTTCTTTTGCTGCCAGTTTTATAATTGCTTCATTAATCATGATTCACTACCTCCAGAAAATGATTGAAAAGTTCGGCTCCATCCGGCGTGAGAATGGATTCCGGATGAAACTGTACCCCATAGACGGGATATTCTCTGTGCTGCACCGCCATAATCTCGCCCCCGGCGGTTCTTGCCGTGATTTCCAGACATTCTGGCAGCGTTTCCTCACGCGCCGCCAGGGAATGGTATCTTCCCACCGTCATCTCTTCTTTGCTTCCGCGAAACAAAGGTGTATCCGTATTCACCCTTATCACAGAAGTCTTCCCATGCATCATCCGGTCCGCATACGTCACGGTTCCTCCATATGCCGTACAGATTGCCTGATGCCCCAGACATACGCCAAGGATCGGTATCCTTTTGCCCAGCTTTTGTACAACCTCCACGCAGCAGCCTGCATCTTCCGGCCTTCCCGGTCCCGGCGACAGGAGAATTCCATCCGTTTTCATCGCTTCTATTTCCTCCGGAGTTTTTTCATCATTTCGAATAACGGTAAGTTCCGCTCCCAGTGCTCCAAGCATCTGGTAGAGATTGTAGGAAAAGCTGTCATAATTATCGATCAGTATGAGTTTTTTTCTGCTCCCGTTTTTCATCTGCCCTTTCCTTTCTTCCTGCTGTCCTTTCTTTCAGAATCCACGCCGCACTTCAGAGCCTGAATGACTGCCTGTGCTTTGTTTCTGCACTCTTCGTATTCCTTCTCCGGAATAGAATCCGCAACGATCCCCGCGCCGGAGCAGACATATACTTTTCCCTTTTTCTTATACGCCAGGCGAATGGAAATACAGGTGTCCATATTTCCGGTAAAATCCAGATACCCGATGGCCCCTCCATAAATCCCGCGGTTTCTCTCCTCCAACTCATGGATGATCTCACAGGCTCTGATCTTTGGCGCCCCGGACAAGGTACCTGCCGGAAGCACTGCATCCACTGCATCCACCGCGGTAAATTCCGGTTTTAATTCCCCCTGTACCTCCGAACCAATATGCATAACATGAGAAAATTTCTCAACAGACAGATACTTATCCACAGCGACTGTCCCAAAACGACTGATTTTCCCCAGATCATTCCTCCCAAGATCCACAAGCATGTTATGCTCCGCCAATTCCTTTTCATCCCTCAGAAGCTCCCGCTCCAACGCCAGATCTTCCTGCGGCGTTTTTCCTCTCGGTCTCGTTCCCGCCAGAGGAAAGGTCCGCACCTCTTTATCTGTCACCCTGACCAGCGTTTCCGGGGATGCCCCTGCAATCTCCAGGCCGTCTCCGCAAAGATACAGCATATAGGGCGAAGGATTCGTCGTCCGCAGCACCCGGTAGGTATTCAGGAGACTCCCTTCAAACTCCGCCTCCATGGAATTTGCCAAAACCAGCTGGAAAATATCCCCTTCACGGATATACTCCTTCACCTGTTCCACTTTCCTGCAGTACTCCTCTTTACTGAACGCCTGACGAAACTCCGAAGTCATCCTTCCCGGTTCCAGGTTCGCAGGCGTTCCGTGTTCCAGTAGCATTTCCATCTCGTCAAGGGTCCTCACCGCTCTTTCATATTCCTGTTCCAGATTCTCCGTCCTGATATGAACGATCAGGAAAATCTTCTGTCTGAAATGCTCAAAAGCAATGATCTTGTCAAACAACATCAGATCCATATCTTTAAAATCTTCTTCCGTCTTAGGCATAAATTTCAGACAGGGTTCGCTGTATTTCAAATATTCATACGCAAAATATCCGACGAGGCCTCCGGTGAATGCTGGGAGTCCCTCCACGTTCGGACTTCTGTTGTCTTCCAGAATTCTGCGTATTTCTGTCTGCGGCCGGTTGGTTTCCCAGGTTCTTGTCTGACAGCCGTTTTCTGTCTGCATTCCCTTCTCTGTATTCTGCGCTTCCTGATCCAGTTTCACTTTCACCGTCATTTTGCCGTCCATGCAGGTCAGCTCCATCGTCGGATCATAACCGAGAAAGGTATATCTTCCCCAGCGTTCCCGGTCTTCCATACTTTCCAGCAAAAAGCAATGGGTGCTTATACCTTTTAAAATCTTCAGTGCCTCCACCGGTGTCCGGATATCCGAGAAGATCTCCCGGTACACCGGAACTCTTCGGAAATTCCCCGATGCATTCAGCTGTTTGGTCTCTTCCAATGTTGTCTGTTTCATAGATGCTCCTTTCCCCTTTTCACTCATGCCGGCTTTATCTCCCGCATGAACGTTGTTCTTCCCGGTAAATTTCCTCAGTTTGCAACCGTTCGGCCAGCTGAACAGTTGCCGCGGCTTTTCAGGCAATAAAAAAGCCCCTGACAGAAAGAAACACTTTCTGTCAAGGGCGAGCCATCTGAAATCCAGACACCCGTGGTGCCACCTTGCTTTTGCGGTTATACCACACACTTACCGGAATACCATCATATTCCTGGCAACTAACGTATGCCTTCACGTCATGGAATACTCGGCAAAAGCCTTTCCCCATGCCCTCGGCGGTCCATTTGAAACTCCGCTTTCTGCCCGGCTCTCACCTGCCCGGACTCTCTGTGAGCGCGCTTGTAACGTTATCTCCGCTTCAACGGTTTCTGTCTTTATGAACTTGTTATGCATTATATGCTGGCTTTCCCGTTTTGTCAATGGTTTTTTTGTCTTTTTTATCTATTCCTCAGATTTTTTTGTTTTTTTTTAAAGCATTTGAAATTTTTTCTATTCTTTTCACTTTCAAACACATGTAACAGTTTACTGTACTTATTTTCCAGAATTGCAAAGCAGAAACACTCATAGTAAAATCAAAAAGTATTGAAAAGGTGGTGAAACCGTTATGGTATTTATGCGAGGTAACTACTCGGTGCAGTATTAAAATCTGATAACAGATTGCATCGAGAACAACTAAACTTGTTATCAGGTAACTGCACCGTATCGTAGAGTCAAAAACCCCGCAGCAAGCTACGGGGCATCAAACTTGTAGCGCAGCAGAACTGCGGGGTATTTGACCCTCGCGGCAGTCGCCAAATGGACATGCAAGCATGTCCGCTTGGCTCGTTGCCCGCGGGAATAAAACATACGAAAAGGCGGAGTTATAATATCATGAACAAATTTTGGAGAAAAACGGCGGAAATTTTATCTCCGAAACGGTTACAAAGAAACCGGTTTATTTCTGACATATCTGGGAGTAGATTACGAAGTTTTTTGTATGGATGAAGATTTTGATCCAGAAGAATTTAAAGCGATGATGAGAACAATCCGAGTAAGTGGATTCAATCCCAGATATTTTTCAAAATAAAAGGATTTCACAGATTTTTCACAAATAAATTAGCACTCAATGCTTGTTATCACGGCGTGGCTTTTGTCTGACTTCATAGAGTTCCGTAAGTGCCTATTTACAGGCACTTTGAGGATTTTATGATTTCGTCTTATTTCATCTGAAATCGTCATTTATCAGAAATTTGGTGTCAAAATTGGTGTCAAATGGCATTTGTACGCATTATGATACGTTCAATTTACGGCAGTACAGACGGCGACGGGCGAAGCGAAAGTCGCCGGTATGGACTAGCCGTTGCTGGTGTGGCGACAGCCACGCCAGCAATCAATAACCCCTCAGTATCTAACAGAGGGGTACAAATGACTAGGAAACAGTTACAAAAACATCAAAAACTTGGCTTAGTACAAGAGTTTTTACAACATTTCAACGATTGTGACATCGGGCTAAAAATGTCACAGTTTAAACAGGCTAGTTATCTGCGTCAAACTTGGATTTGTTGGTACCTTTTTATTATTTCAATTCTTTTTCAACAAAATAGATTAGTTTATCCGCCTTGTCCGTGTCTTTGTCTACTTTTTTATCTCCAATGTATCCATGCTGAAATCATTTTTTACAAACCCAAAATGACGCTCTACTTTTCCGACCGTCTCATCGACTGTACTTTTGGAGGTTCTTTCAATCCAATAATAATCACTATCCTTGATATCATTACATCTTTTTTCATTCAAACTTTTCAAGGTCGCATTACATATCGCCTTTGCTTTTTCAATATCCGATGTGCTGTTTATAAAATCACTAAATCCTTGATGGTCGGGACGATTACAGTAATCCTCAACTAAATTCGATGGTTCTTTTATCAAAAAGACTATTCTTGATGCTTCCGTTAATTTATCAGCTTCTTCCACTGTCAAATGGCAGTCACACAATACAATTTGATTTTGTGAAAGACGAATCAAATCTAATAATACAAAATCTAATTGTTCTCTTGTGTTATCAATTAGCCATTGTTTATATTCCTCTACAGTGCGCCCAAAAAATTCATCAGCATCTTTAAAAACTTTGTTCATTGATGGTTGAAAAGCAAAATTCGAAATTTTTTGATGGCTTGCAAACTGCTCATCAATATCATAAACTAATAAATTGTGTCGTTTAGCTAATTCACGTGAAATAGTTGTCTTTCCGCCACAAGGTGTTCCAGTTATAAAATAAACATTTTTTAAATATTCTCTGATTACATTATCTTGAAATATCATTACAAAATCTCCTTAAATAAATAGTTTTTAATATTTTGTTTATACATAAAACTATTTAATACAGTTCCATGTACTTAGATATTTCTTAATCGTAAGAATGCCACCATATTTTTTCACCTCGCTAAATTCAAATTTTCTTATACTCATCTTATCACTTTTTCAAAAATTTTTTTAATTTTTTTCTTGTTTTTTGCAACAAATCGGATTTTGCTGGACAGATATGGTGTGAAAAAAGGATAGGTCTTTGAAAATTGAATACAGTTGAGGAGGTTTTGTTGAATGAATAAAACGAAAGAAAGAAGCACAGATTTGCCAATTACTGTTGATATTGAAACACTTTCCGCTATGCTGTCATGCGGTCACGCTACTGCAAGAAAAATAGGACAACAAGCTGGGGCAAAGATTGTTATTGGTCGCAGGGTTCTCTATTCTGTTGAAAAAGTAAAGGAATATTTGTCGTATATCGAACAATGAATGTTATTCTATTTATGTTTCTTTGTGGTTCTGCTATAATCGGTTATAGGCAAAGCCACGTCATGAGGACATAAAGGAGGCTATTTCAGAAAGGATTGGTTCTCATGGCAAAAAGTAGAAAAGACCCGAAAGGGAGAAAATTAAGAGAGGGCGAAAGCTGGCGTAATGACG
>CABUPZ010000020.1 GCA_902493585.1 uncultured Fusicatenibacter sp.
ACTGCTTTGGCTACGGAAGATCCTATACCGATTTCCGGACAGAAACGGTGGATGTGACGACCGATGGAAAGACCATCTCTGTCAAAGTCCGTGTGACCAACATAGGAGCGGAGTATCCGGGCAAAGAGGTGGTACAGGTGTACTATTCCGCGCCGGAAGGTGAGGTGGAAAAACCTTATCAGGAACTTGCGGCATTCGGGAAAACAAAACTTTTGCAGCGGGGGGAATCGGAGGAAATGACGATCTCCTGGCCAGTGGAAACGATGGCTTCCTACAGCGAAAAGAAAGCGGCATGGCTGTTGGAGGCAGGAACTTATTTTATTCGTGTGGGAAACAGTTCACGGACCACGCGGGTGGAAGCAGCGGTTGAGGTGACGAAAGAAATCGTGACGGAACAGCTGAAAAATCTATTTCCTGACGAGGAGCCGCTGGAGGAAATCAGCCGGAAAGGCATCACGCCATACAGTTATCCGGAAGAAGAAGCAGAGAAGGCTGCAGCGAGAAAACTGACCATTGACGGTTCCGGAATCACCTGCAGGGAGGCTGTGTACAGCGGCGAGGCACAGACATTTCCGGTTTATGCAGGGGAAGAAAAACTGACAGCAGCGGATGTCATGAGCGGAAAGGCGACGCTGAAAGATCTTGTATCACAGCTGACGCCGGAGGAGATGGCAGTCGTCTGCAACGGTACCGCAGCGGGAGGCGTTGCGCAGGGCGGTGAGGCTGTGATCGGTTCTTCTTCCGCAGCAGTTCCGGGCGCGGCCGGAGATACTACCTCGCTGTTGTTGGAGGACAGACAGATCCAGAATATTATTCTCGCAGACGGTCCGGCCGGACTTCGTCTGATGCCGCATTTTGAAGTAACAGAGGAGGGAACATTGATTCCGAGGGGAAATGTTCTCGGAGAGATGGAAGCAGACAGTCATCCGGAAGAAAAAGCGGAAGGTTCTGCGGAATATTATCAGTACTGCACGGCGGTTCCGATCGCCACAACACTGGCGCAGTCCTGGGATATGGAACTGATCGAAAAGGTGGGCGAGATCGTCGGAGGTGAGATGGAGGAATTCCATGTAACTCTGTGGCTGGCTCCCGGCATGAATATTCACAGAAATCCACTTTGTGGAAGAAACTTTGAGTATTATTCGGAGGATCCGCTGCTGAGCGGTATGTGTGCGGCGGCAGATACGAAAGGGGTTCAGTCTCATGCCGGACTTGGAACGACGATCAAACATTTTGCAGCCAACAATCAGGAAGATAACCGGATGTACACCAATGCGCATATCAGCGAGCGGGCGCTGCGTGAGATCTATCTGAAAGGTTTTGAGATCGCGGTCAAAACGTCACAGCCGATGAGCATTATGACTTCCTACAATCTGCTCAATGGCGAACACACGGCAAATCACTACAATCTGCTGACTGCGGCAGCCAGAGACGAGTGGGAATTTGCAGGCGTGATCATGACAGACTGGGGCACTTCGGAGGATACAAGAAAGATCTTTGGTTTTGGCGAATTGAAGTATACGTATTCTTCTCCCGAGGGCTGTGTCCGGGCAGGAAATGATCTTCAGATGCCGGGATGCCAGAAGAATGTCGACGCGTTGATCAAGGCAGTGAAAGAAGACGGAACATTGACGCTCGGGGAACTGCAGGGATGTACGTACCGGATTTTGAACATTGTTCTCCAGTCCAACGCTTACGAGGGAAGCAGGCCGTATGCGGAGCAGTTTGGAGAACTGCCGTGGATGGTGAAAGTGGAAAGGTCTTTTTAGGCGGTTGACATGAAAGAAAATACATAGTAAGATGTGTGCCAGAGCTGCTGCTCATTCTGTGAGCGGCAGCTCGTTTTGTGAAAGTTCGGAGGCGGGAAGAGACTCGCCAGAACAGGTGGAAAACAGGGAGGAATGCAAGAAATGGACATTTTACTGGTGATGTGTGTCGGTTTATTAATCGGCAACCGCTTTTTTCCGGAAAAGTATAAAAGACTCAACGCAAAACTTCAGGTAGTATGTACGGCACTGTTGATTTTCTGTATGGGAGTGACTTTGGGGAGCAGGGAGAATTTTCTGCAGGAACTGGGATCGCTTGGAGTGACAAGTTTTCTGTTTTATCTGATCCCCGCAGGATTTTCTCTGATCCTGGTCTATGGGCTGACCAGAAAATTTATGACGTCCAAATCGGAAAAACAAAGGGAGCGTTCGGAGACGGACCGCTGAACGTCAGCAAGAGGTTTTGAAAAAGACGGTTTATACATAGAGAATAGATAAGAGAAGGAAAGGACAGAGAAGGAAAATGGTTATTTTGGCTGTGGCTGCGCTGGTTGGAGGAATCCTGTGCGGTCTGACGGATTTTGGAAGTTCGGTGACAGGATTTCTGGTTGAACACCGGGATATGATCCTGTATCTGCTGATGTTTCTGGTGGGCATCAGCATCGGAATGCATCATGGATTGATAAAGAAAATCCGGGAATATCATGTGAGGATCCTGATCATCCCGGCGGGAATCGTTGTGGGGTCCATTGCAGGGGGAATGGTCTGCGCGGTGCTGACCGGAATTCCGATGAATGTGAGTACGGCGATCGCCAGCGGACTCGGGTGGTACAGCCTCGCAGGGGTTACCATTGAAAACCTGGCGGGAGCGCAGATGGGAAGTATTGCGTTTCTCAGCAATCTGATGCGGGAGATTTTTTCTTTCTTTATGATCCCGTGGATCGCGAAACATCTGAATTATTACAGCTGTATTGCCCCGGCAGGGGCGACCAGCGAGGATACGACGCTGCCGATGATGTTCAAGTATACCAATGAAGAAACGGTGGTATTGTCGGTGATCAACGGCGTGATCTGTTCCGCGCTGGTGCCGGTTCTGATCTCGCTTTGTTTTAATTTTTAAACATATTTATCCCAATGGCTCGGACAATCCGGGCCTTTTTTGTACCCGTTTTCAGGAATTCAAAGATTTCCCGGCAATCATATTGACATCTCATAAAATTGCTTCTACAATAATTGCATAAACAACTATTGTATCAACAAGAATGTGCTACAGGAGGAGAAAAAGGAGGAAAGTCATGAAGCAATTTCTTGCCTGTCTGAAACCTTATCGGAAGGAAGCCCTGCTGGCGGTCTTCTGTATTGAGGCGGAGACGGTTTTTGAACTGTTGATTCCAATGGTCATGGCGGACATCATTGATGTAGGCGTGGCCAGCGGCGACAGACGTTATATCCTGATGAAAGGTCTGCAGATGGTGGTGTATGCCCTGATCAGCCTGATCCTCGGCCACGGGTGTGCCCGCTATGCGGCAGCCTGCGGTCAGGGACTGGGCGCGGAACTGCGAAAAGCTGAGTTTAAAAAGCTGCAGGAATTTTCTTTTGCCAACACGGATCATTTCAGCAGCGCATCCCTTGTGACACGGCTGACCGGCGATGTGAACACCATTCAGAATTCCGTTTCAACCGGCATGCGGCCGGGATTTCGCGCGCCGGTTATGATGCTGACATCGCTGGCGGTCTCTTTCTATCTGAATCATAAGCTGGCGCTGGTCTTTTTTGTTGCCGCGCCGCTTCTTGGGATCCTGCTGTTTCTGATCATCTCCAAAGTGCGTCCCATGTACACGGTGATGCAGGGATCGGTGGACAAAGTCAACCGGATCATTCAGGAAAACCTGACGGCGATCCGCGTGGTAAAGGCCTATGTACGGGGAGACCATGAGATTGAAAAATTTGAGGGTGTAAACCAGAACCTGAAAAACAATTCGGAACGTGCTTTTTGCATAGCAGTCCTGAATATGCCTGCCATGCAGTTCGTCATGTACGGAACGATTCTCGCAATCCTCTGGTTCGGCGGAAATATGGCGATGGCAGGGGAGATGGAGGTTGGAGAACTGACCGGATTTCTCAGCTATGTGCTGCAGGTGCTGAACTCCCTGATGATGCTGTCCAACGTCTTCCTGATGCTGACGAGAGGTATGGCTTCCTGGCGAAGGATCCGCGAGGTGCTGGATGAGGAGATTGATATCACGGAGGAGCAGGCGAAAGAGATCGAAGTGCAGCGCGGGGAGATCGAATTCCGGAACGTGTCGTTCAAATATCAGAAAAATGCCGCGGAGAACGTGCTGGAGCACATCAGTTTTCATATCCTTCCGGGACAGACCTTTGGAATCATCGGACAGACCGGCTCGGCGAAGAGTACGCTGGTACAGCTGATTCCCCGGCTTTACGATGTGACGGAGGGGGAAGTGCTGGTGGACGGCCATCCGGTGCAGGAATACCCGCTGAAAGGACTGCGGGATTCCATTGCGATGGTGCTTCAGAAGAATACCCTGTTTTCCGGAACGGTGGAGGAAAATCTCCGATGGGGCAAGGAGGACGCGACTCCGGAAGAAATCGATACCGCCTGCCGGATCGCCTGTGTGGATGAATTTATCGACCGTCTGGAAAACGGTTACCAGACGGAGATGGGACAGGGAGGTGTCAATGTTTCGGGAGGACAAAAGCAGCGGCTCTGCATCGCCCGCGCGATCCTGAAACGGCCGAAGGTACTGATCCTGGACGATTCCACCAGCGCAGTGGACACGGCAACCGAAGCGAAGATCCGTGAAGGACTGGAAAAGGAACTGCCGGGCATGACGAAGATCATCATTGCCCAGAGGGTTTCCTCGGTGGCTCATGCGGACCAGATCCTGATCCTGGATGACGGAAAGATGAACGATATCGGAACCCATCAGGAGCTCCTGGAGAGAAACCAGATTTACCAGGAGATCTATTATTCTCAGCAGGAAGGAGCGAATCTGTAATGGCAAGAACAACCAGTTATAAACGGCCGAAGAATACAAAGAAGACCCTGCTTCAGATGTTCAGCTATCTGGGCAGACACAAGAAGCGTATGGCTGCCATCGCCGTTCTTGTGGCAGTGAGCGCCCTCGCCAATATTTATGGAACCTATCTGCTGAAACCGGTGATCAACACCTATGTGCTGCAGAAGGATGTGCCGGGCCTGATCCGGATGCTGCTTTTTATGGGAATGATGTATGCCACCGGAGCGCTGGCATGCTTCGGCTACAATCAGCTGATGGTCCGCACTTCCCAGACCGTCGTGAAGGAAATCCGGGCGGATCTGTTCTCCCATGTACAGAAACTTCCGCTGAAATATTTTGATGCTCATACC
The DNA here is from genome assembly GCA_902493585.1 of uncultured Fusicatenibacter sp. Classification (GTDB taxonomy): domain Bacteria; phylum Bacillota; class Clostridia; order Lachnospirales; family Lachnospiraceae; genus Fusicatenibacter. The sequence continues at coordinate 5,158 of CABUPZ010000020.1, forward strand.
CACGGGGAACTGATGAGCCGTTTCACCAATGATGTGGACACAATCTCCGAAGCGCTGAACAACAGCTTTGCCATGCTGATCCAGAGCTTTATCACCGTATCGGGAACCATTATCATGCTGCTTGTGCTGGATGCCAGGCTGTCGCTGATCGTTTTTTTCTTTCTGTTTCTGATGGTACTGTATATCCGCCACAACGGAAAGCTGAGCAAAAAGTATTTTTCCGAACAGCAGGAATATCTGGGCAGCATCAACGGTTTTGTGGAGGAGATGGTGGCCGGCCAGAAGGTGGAAAAGGTGTTCAACCATGAGCCGCAGGATTTCGAGGAGTTCTGCAGGAGAAACGAGGCGCTTCGGGTTGCGTCCACAAAGGCGCTGACGTACTCGGGAATGACGGTGCCGACGGTTGTGGCACTGTCTTACGTCAATTACGCGGTCTCCGCCTGTGTCGGCGGCCTGTTCGCCCTGTCCGGTCTGACGGATCTTGGAACTCTGGCTTCCTATCTGGTTTATGTAAGACAGAGCGCGATGCCGATGAATCAGTTTACCCAGCAGATCAATTTCCTTCTGGTGGCGCTTGCCAGCGCGGAGAGAATTTTTGAAATGATGGATGAGGAACCGGAAGAAGACGAAGGGACGGTGACCCTGTGCAATGTCCGGAAGAAAGAAGACGGAACGTTGGAAGAATGCGAGGAATACTGCGGACTCTTCGCATGGAAGGTACCTGCAGTCAACGGAAGAATTCCGACGAAAGGAGAGCTGAGAGATACCAAGGGAGTGACATATTCGTTGGTGCCGCTGAAAGGCGACGTCCGGTTCCACGATGTGGTCTTTGGATATGTGCCGGAAAAAACGATCCTGAACGGGATCAGCCTTTACGCAAAGCCGGGACAGAAGATTGCCTTTGTAGGATCCACCGGAGCCGGTAAAACGACGATCATCAACCTGATCAACCGGTTTTACGAGATCAGCGGCGGTACGATCTTCTACGACGGCATCAATATCCGGGATATGAAAAAGGACGATCTGAGACGTTCGCTCTCCATGGTAATTCAGGACACCCACTTGTTTACCGGTACGATTTCTGATAATATTCGTTATGGAAGACTTTATGCCTCTGAGGAGGATGTGCGTGAGGCGGCGAAAATCGCCAATGCGGATTCCTTTATCCGAAGACTTCCCAATGGATACGATACCATGCTGGAAGGAGACGGGGCAAACCTGTCCCAGGGACAGAGACAGCTTCTCGCCATCGCGCGCGCGGCGATCTCCCGGCCGCCGGTTCTGATCCTGGACGAGGCGACCAGTTCCATTGACACAAGAACGGAAAAGCTGATCGAGAGAGGCATGGATGCGCTGATGGACGGGCGGACGGTATTTGTCATCGCACACCGCTTGTCCACGGTACGGAATTCAAAAGCTATTATGGTTCTGGAAAAGGGAACCATCATTGAGCGTGGAAGCCATGAGGAACTGCTGGAGCAGAAGGGACGCTATTATCAGCTGTATACCGGGCAGTTTGAACTGGAATAATGAAAGAAATGTCAGAATCCGGAAGGAGGAATACAGGTGGAAAAAAGAGAGATCAGAGAAGGATTGCTTCAGGCGGAGCGGGCGCGTAAACAGCTGATCCGGCCGAAACTTCAGGAACTTGGGCTGACGCCGGGCCAGGGGCAGGTGGGAATTCTGAACCGCCTTCTGCAGAGACCGAACATTTCCCAGAGAGAGCTGGCGGATCTGTGTCATCTGGATGTGACGACCATGTCCCGGTCCCTGGACCGTCTGGAGGAGGAAGGACTCCTGCGGCGGGAGAAAAATCCTGACTGCCGGCGCTCTTATCAGGTCTGCCTTACTCCGGCCGGGGAGAAAAAGGCGAGAGAGGTACAGGCGGTCCTCCGACAGATGGACGAAATCATATGCGAAGGAATCTCCGAACAGGAACATGAGGAGTTTCTGCGGATCCTTCGGAAAATCTGCGAAAATATGGAGCAGGCGACAGAGCGATAAAAATGGTCATATCCCTTTTCCTTCCGGGGATATGACCATTTTTTCGATGGATCGATGTTTTTTGGCTTCAGCGTTTTGTTCTTTCTTTATGCATCCGGAGAATTTTCCAGAACCGTTCTCAAATGCCCGAGCAGAGCCTGATGGCGGCTGTAAAGCGTGGATAAGGGGAGGGACAGAAGCTCCGCCGCCTGTCGGAACGTTTTCTGCTGCCCATAAATGACAGAGAGCAGCTGAAGATCCTTTTCCGGGAGTGTTTTCAGCGCCTGGCGAAGATTGTTCAGAAGCAGGTGATGTTCTGCAAGGGCTTCAACCGAAGGGTTTTTGGAATCTTCAAATAATTCACAGCCCAGAAAATCGTCAGAATCAAGAGCATCATAGGAATAGACCTGATTATGCAGATCGCTTTCCCGGAAATAACGTTCCTTGCGTTTTCCCTGGCAGTAAGCTTTGTAAATCTGTTCGGAAACAAAAATCTTCTGATTATCGATCATAATATAAAAATCCATAAAAATAAATACCTCCTGAGAGAGGTTAAAAAGAAAACCAGAACATACGTTCTAAAGTTATTTTAGTGGAGGAGCCTTTTTCTGTCAATAGAAAAAAAGATTTTTTGCAATAAAAATCGAACATATATTCGATTTGACGGATGAATAGTGTAATGATCATTACAAAGAAAACAGAGGTTAAAAAGAAAACAAAAGGAGTATAAGAGATGAAAGAAAACACAAACTTTATGAAAACAAATGTTTTAAAAACAGAAGAAAACACAGGTTTTCGTCCGGAAGATCTGCAGAATGCGCTGAAAAAGAACATGGGACTCGGGTGTCCAAAGACGCTTCCGGGACAGTTGGAGAAGTATTGCCAGCAGGTAGAGAACGAGTTAGAACGGGGCCCTGTGACAATGCGCGCAGCCAACGGCGGCGGGAAGGCAAATATTATTTTAGCAAGACAGGTGGATTCCGGCCCGGAGGACAGTGCGCCGAATCTTCCCTGGAGACAGACAGGAAGAAAATCTGCATATTATACCAATCAGCTGAGTGTGATCCTGAGCAGCTTCTTTTTTAACAAAATGAAAGAGAAAGACGGATTTTGCGGAAAGGCAGACCACTTTGTTGAAGAGGTGAAGGCTACTACAGAAGATGCCATTAAAAATATGTTTATCAGAGTACTTGACAAAGTCGCGCAGAGCGCTCCTGCGGGAGTGGAGATCCAGGATATGAAGAGCCTGGCCGGCTGGCTGATTCCAAAACCGGAGGGCGGCTACCGGGAGGACACCGATTTTAATGGGAAACAGCATGTATTTCTCGAACTGGCGCAGACCAGGCAGGAAGGCAGCGAGTGGCTGGTAGAAGGAATCGGAGCCATCGAAATGGAATATACCTTGTCGATCAAGAACCATAAGGACAAGAAGAAAGAAACACATAATAGCGAACTGGATATGACTTTTCGCTGCGTCTTCTATACGGAACCGGAACAGCTGGATCATGATTGGGAAGAGGTAAAAAAGATAACATCTGAACCGGAAGCAGGTGTAAGAGGTGTTTTTCCGATGGAAAAAGAATCGATGGTGTTTGGGGACTATCTGCCGATCAATCTGGATACTTTTGTACAGGGAGCGCCCACTCCGATCACGAAAAATGAACTGGGCGTGCTGATCCTGTATGCGCCTGAGGCAAAAGAAGTCCTGAAGCTTGACAACCGGAATGGAGCAGGAGAACTGAGCGGTTCCCAGAGTGTAACAGAAGGAATAGCGGAGGGATCCGGAGTTGCGCTGGAAGAAGGAATTACCATGGAAGCAGGATGCGAGTTCGCGAAAGTCGGAGTAAGTATGAAATCGACCGTGTCCGTCAACAGCGAAAAAACAAAATCCGTGACCAAAACCATTACCCATACGGTGGGCAGCGGTGTGTGTGAGACACTGTATCAGATCACTACAAAATATCTGATCATGAAACTGAACCGTGAAACAGGAGAACTCACGGTGAGCACCACAGACGGAAAGTTCTTTACAGACTGCTATCAGGCGGTTCAGGCTGCCAAGTGACGGAACGGCTTGATTTCCGAAAAGGAAGAAGCTTCGTTGACCGAGCGGATGCGGATTTCATCTGCTTTATGATCTTGTTCCCTTGTATTTGTTTAAAGAATAGGATAGAATAGTGGCAGAAAAACAGATATGGGAGAAACAATCATGCAGTATGAAATTCTGGTTCTTGACCTTGACGGAACTTTGACCAACAATAAAAAGGAAATCACACCTCACACCAAGGAGGTGCTGAAAGCTTACCAGGAGGCCGGAGGAACGATTGTGCTTGCCTCCGGCCGTCCGACCTATGGCGTGGCGCCGCTGGCGAATGAGCTGGAACTGAAAAAATATGGCGGATATATGCTGTCTTTCAACGGCGCGACGATCATCGACTGCAGGAACGGTGAAGCGATCTATGAAAGATGGCTTCCGGCGGGCGTGCCGCAGCAGCTGGCAGATCTGGCGGAGAAATATCACACATCCCTTCTGACCTACCAGGGAGACGATATCCTCACCGAGACACCGGATGATACGTATGTGCTGAAAGAAGTCATCTGCACAAAGATGAACGTCCGCAAGATCGAAAATTTCCGGGAGGAGATTACCTTTCCGGTGGTGAAGTGCATGCTGATGGAAAACGGCGTCTATCTGGCGGATGTGGAGAAGAAGGTGGACGGCTATTTCCAGGGAGAATTGAGCGTACTACGCTCAGAGCCGTATTTCCTTGAGATCATGCCGAAAGGGATCGATAAGGCTGCGTCGCTGAAACGGCTGCTGGAATATCTGGGAAAGGACAAAAACCAGATGATGGCTTTCGGCGATGGGTTTAATGATCGTTCCATGTTGGAATATGCAGGTCTGGGTGTGGCGATGCAGAACGGCCAGCCGGCAATCAAGGCTGTGGCGGACCTGATCGCGCCGGCCAATGAGGATGACGGCGTGGCCTATGTGGTGGAAAGCCTGATGCTTGGCAGAAAGCCGGAAGATCTGGGGGGATTTTATTAAATGAATAAATATCCATAAGAAACGCTTGCATTGGCTGCGAGAGTGTGATAGAATTGGTCTTGTCTTAAAGACTTGCCCAGATAGCTCAGTTGGTAGAGCAGAGGACTGAAAATCCTCGTGTCGCTGGTTCGATTCCGGCTCTGGGCATTGAGTAAAGTCTTGGAACCACTTGAAAATGCAGGAAAAACAAGGGTTCTGAGACTTTTTTATTTTGTTTTGGGGCACTTATGGGGCAAAAATTTTTACAGCTTTTATCTCTGCATTTCGTTTTTCTTGTAATTTTTGTGTTACATGAAGATATATTTCTCGCGTCACTTTGCTGTTGGTATGTCCAAGCCGATCAGAAATGGCGTCAATATTCATTCCCCTTTCAAGCATTAATGACGCATGAGTATGCCGAAGAACATGTGGCGTTATTTCTCGATTTAATGTACGCCTGGAACAATCCTTTAAGTATGCTGCGTATACGTCTATATCGATGCATTTTTTCTTCTGGGGTTTAAAAAGCAAATTTCCCGGATTCATTTTAACAACATTCGATGAAAGGTAAGAGGAACTTAAAAGGTACTGACAATGAGTAAATAGCTCATCTTGCATATACACATTTCTGATGGAAGTGCGTGTTTTGGGTAATGTAATGATATTATTTATTTTATCAAATGTTTTCGTAACTTTGATAATTCTTTTTTCCATATCCAGATCAGAACGCTGTAAAGCTGCAGCTTCGCCGAAGCGAAGACCCGATAATACAAGAAATGCTGTTAAATCTTTCCACTGTTTTACGGTCATTGAGTCAAGCAACATTAAAACTTCTTCTGCTTCTAAAAATTTATCTTCAATTTTCTGAACATGCGGAATATCCTTAAAGCGCTCCAGTCTATCAATGCATTCTGTCGATCCGAGATATTCATTACGATACGCCCAACGCAATAAGGCTTTCAGGCGAATCAAACTTTCGTTTAATGTTCCTGGGGATTTGCCTGATGCCAGGTAATTTGATCGAATATAATTTGCTGTTAAGCTGGACAGCAAAGTATCAGGACCAAGAAGTTTCTTAATCGTTTCACAAGTATAATAGTTTCTTTTCCATGTAGATGCTTTTACTGTCTTTTCTTGTTCTTCGCGGTACAGTTCAATTACTTCAGCTAAAGTAATTTTTCTTTCTGTTGGCAAATGTTTTTCAGCAATTTTTTGGCTTAAGATACTGGTAGCCAATTTGTGCATCTGTTTTGTGTTTTTGTCTAATGTCACAGAAACTTTCTTCTGCTTCCCGGTAAGCGGATCTAAATAGCGTTCCGCATATCGGAATTTTCCATTTGATAATTCTTCAACCCACATAAAATCATCATCCTTTCATAAGCTTCGATTTGGAGAACGTAAGTTCCCATTGCGTAGCTGCCCCAGATGATGGTATCATAATAGTGTTAAGTGTTCTTTGATGCCATCAAAGGGCAGATAGAAACCGCTTTTGTGTTGGCGCACGGAGCGGTTTCTGCTTATAAAGTACATTATTGTCAAATTGACAAATAAAAAATATTGATTTATAATATACTTACTAAGACAGCCGACAGGGTAGGTGCACGCTACCCGTCCCGGTGAAATCTTATCACGAAATAGCCGTTCTAATCTTTCTCAGGGAGCAGAACGGCTATTTTTTATGGTGCAGATTCAGAATCGCAACGATTAGACTGGCAGTTGCCAGAATTATCATAAATTCTTCATATGTACTCATAAGCATCTCCTCCTTCCGATCAGATTCGGAACGGATAGAGAGCTGCCGCCTGTTCGGCTGCCCGGGTAAATATATTATATTGTTAAGCACTCCCAGCACAGAGCCAGGAACATATAATTTGACAAATAATTTTGACTGACATATAATATACTTAACAAGAGAACCGTTGGTCAGTGCACACCTGACCGCCGGAAAGCATTAGCTCAAAAAATAGCGCCTTACTTTACCAGAGCAGGGGCGCTATTTTTTGTGGTTCAAAGTAGTCAAAACAAGAGTTATGACGGCACAAAGCATAATTACAAAAGCAAAAAGATCACTATATGTAACCATAAGCACCAGCCTCCTTTCTTTCGTCCGGCGGCTGACATAGCACCCCAACGGTTCCCCGGGTAAGCATATTATGTTGTTAGGTACTCCCAGCGCAGAGCCGGGAACATATAATTTGACAAATTATTTTAACTGACATATAATATATTTAACAAGACAGCCAGAAGATAGCTCAAACCTATCCGCCTGGTGAAAATATGTACTAAAAATAGTCGTCTACTTTCTCAGGGCAGGGCGACTATTTTTTATGCTCATCATTCCAATGTTTGACAAGAGTTATAATAGCCACAAGCATAAGCACGAAAGAGATCAGATCACTCCAAGTCACGTACAATGTGCGCCACCCCCTTCCTACAAGACTCAGGACGGAATGGCAATCGCCCCCTGGCTGCCCGGGTAAATATATTATGTTGTTAAACACTCCCAGCACAGAGCTAGGAACATATAATTTGACAAATAATTTTGACTGACATATAATATACTTAACAAGAGAACCGATGACTAGATGAAGCCTAGTCGCCGGTAAGTAATTTACTACATGAAGTAGCGCCTTAGTTTACCAGACCGAGGGCGCTACTTTTTGCATGATATGTATATAACAAGAGTTATCACAGCGCAAAGCATTATTACAAATTGGAATAAATCCGAAAATGTAACCATATGCACCAACCCCTTTCAAATTTTAAATTCCAGCGGCTGGCATATCGCCCCATCGGCTCCCCGGCTAAGTATATTATGTTGTCAGGCAGTTTCGGCAAAGAGCCGAGAAGAAATAAGTTTGACAAATAATTTTGACTGACATATAATATACTTAACAAGGGAGCCGGAAGGTGAGTGCTGGTCACCCGACCCGGCGAATTTAATACTTAGCTATAGAAATAGCCGTTCCTAAACTTTGACGAGAGCAGGACGGCTATTTCTTATGTGTATAATTGAGAATGGCAACAATTAGTAAAGCAATGCTTACAATCAAGCTTAATTCTTCATATGTACTCATAATAATCACCACTTTCCGCAAGGTACTCGGATTGGGCGAGAGCACGTCCCCCGGTTCCCCGGGTAAGCATATTATATTTTCAAATACCGGAATCCTTCCGGTCAGATCCATTTGAAGGTTATATCCCAATAATCGGGCTTTCTATTTCTGTTTTTGATTTCGTAAACCAGACGAATTCAAGCGATCCCCATAATACTGTAAGTGAAATAAAAAGCAGGCAACCGAAATCGCCTGCTAAACTTTTGAATGAATTAGGTGGGGTGACACTCCCACATCTCCAACGAGGGTGACGGCTGCCCGTTCCGTCCTCTAAATCATTCAATATAGTTTATGGCTTTGTAGCACCATTTTCATAAAATTAAAGTGATTTATATACAGCCAAAGCTGGCTCGAAAAAAATAGTGTAATTATCGATAGATACATAGATCCCGTACTTGTGTTTATAACATTTCATGGCATCGATAAAATAATTTTCAGGCACGCCGAGAAATTCAGCTGCTTCATTCACATTACGACAACCATGTTCGAATGCCTGGATAATTCCAACTAATCCGATCTGTATGTTATAGCCCCATAACCGTGCTTTATATTCCTGTTTACGATTCTTTATATCCGATTGATCTAAAATATCTCCGTAATTTGTGTGATAGTGTCCCAGCTCTTCAGCCAAAACGCAGGCTTTTTCTGACTGGGTTTTAATGTCTTTGTGTATAGCAATTCGATTGTTGTAAATCCGTCCGGCGTATCCGGGGATATATTTTTCTTTTACGATTAAATTCTGAGTGTCTGCATATTCCAGTAAAGCTTCGTATGTCATCGATCACCTCGTTAGTTCCATTCATTGTCATCCATCATTAGAGCATCGGCTGCTTCTTTCTGCTCAGTTGTTGCCCCTTCGTCATGTGCAGCATTTAATGCGATAGAAGGAACTGAAGAGTCTTTTTTTTTAGAAGCGTCAAAATGTTCTTTTGAAAAATGAATGGCTTTTTTCATCAGATTGTGAAGCGCAGTGATATCTTCATCGTCTAATTCCAGCATTAATTTAAACAGATTTTTCCTGGCCTCATCTTCACCAGCCATAATACGGTCAATTCGAGCCATAAACTCATCATCATTATCAATGAACATTTCCCCTTCACCAGATGTAAGCCATGTATAGTTGACACCAAATTCACGGCAGATAGACTTTGCCATATGTTCGGTAAGAGACCTACGATTATTTTCGATATCGGAAATGGTAGATTTACCAACGCCAATGCGTGCGCCAAATTTTTCCAAAGTGAGAGAAAGGGTCTTTCTTAATTTTTTCACGCATTCTCCTTGCGTCATAAAAACACCTCCTATGATTTTCTTTGATTATTACAATACCACTGTCACGAAAAAAAATCAACATAAAAGTTCGCAAATAGGAAAAAAGAATATTGACAAAGTTCTGTAAAAGGAATATAATGTACGCAAATAGGAAAAAGGAGGTAAAATGAATGGCTACAAGAAATGAAAAAAAAGAAATTATTGAGCAGATCGCTCAGGAATACATGGAAACTGAGAACTTGGAAGAAAAGTCAATGGCTATCATGGTAATGTCGGCTTATATCGAAGGAAAAGCTGCAGGTAAAGCCGAGGAAAGAAGCAAGTGGGAAAACAAAGAGAAGGAACCGGTTGCAACATAACCGTTCGGAAAGGAGAAAAAGATGAAGAAGATAGATGAACAGTTACTTATTTCACAGAATACGAAAGGATTCTATCTATCTGTGAAGCAGCTGCAGCAAATGATGGAATGCTCGCCACGGCATTTGAGAGGACTGATTGATGGGGTAAGAAAAGAAACGGATCGTTATGGAAGATATGCGGTATTGGATAGCGGCGATCTTCGAGTCAATATTTTTGCCCTGATTGATTATGACAAATATCGTAAACAGCTCACCGATCGGAACGCACGGAAATCAGTGCCAGAGTTTTCAGCGGTTGAGATTTCCAGAATATGTCCCGTAGCGGAGAAAATTATTGTGATTAGTCAGGAATAAAGGAGCGAAATTGTTGGAAAAAGAAAAAGAGTTGGAAGCAAAAAAAGAGAATACCGGCCAAATCCCAGAAACAGAACGGTATTCTCTAAGGTTGAGAGTTAATCTTAACAATTCTTCCCACCCTCTTAAACCATAGCAAATATGTGAAAAATTGTCAAGATTGTATTTTGGTCAAAGGTTAGGAGAGTCCTATGATCTCGAGGGAAGAAATTATTGATGTTATCCGGCTATATCCGCAGATAATGGATGCCATCGACGAAAGGCTACGGAGTATGAATGAGGAATATCAATGCCTGAACCAGAGCATATACCGTTACGCAGCATATAAAAGTACCGTCTATGGGAGTGTTGGATATAGCGGGGCTAAGAGCGACCTGTCGGATATGATAAAGATAAAAAGCCATCAGGAACAGGAATATTGCGATGAGTTAAAAAAAGCGATCCTTGACCTGACAGAAAAAGCGGATAATGTACGGCGGCTGCATCTTTGCTACATGGTACTGCCCTATAAGTATCACGAATTATTGCGGATGCTGTACCAGGACAAGGTTGGCTGGGGAAAAGTATCAGAGGCATTGGATATTAGTATCAGTACGTTATCCCGATGGAGGGAAGAGGCTTTTTCAATGATTCGGACAGCGTATGAATCAAAGTTAAGCTATACAGAAATATTGCACCTGCAGAAACTCCAAAAGGGGATGACGTGGGATCAGCTGATGAAAGATTACAAGAACATACGGAAAAAGAAAGATCAAAGTGATCGCTGAAGAAAAGGAGATTTTGCTATGAAAGTATTTGCTATTGGAAGCTACAAAGGTGGGACGGGGAAAACGACAACTACGGTCAATCTTGCCTATAATGTGTCCGCAAAAGGATATCGGGTCCTGGTGGTCGACGCCGATCCGCAGGCAAACGCAACGTATATGTTTGCCCGGGTGAATGACAATACCTATACGCTTGCCAATCTTTTTGCGGGGGCTAAGATTGGCAGATGCATCTATCGGACCAAGTATGACCGCCTCGATATCGTCAAAGGGTCATCCAAGATGGAGGAAGCCGTTGGGGAAGCGGATTGTCTCAAAGAAGCATTGCAGCAGGTTCGGCAGAAATACGATTATGTGTTTATTGACTGCCACCCCTCCATGCAGCTGCATACCATTGCAGCCATGATCGCGGCGGATGAACTGTTGGTTCCGTTCGAGCTGGACGGCTATGGGAGAAATGGGCTGATTATCTTAGATGACTACATTAAGCAGATCAAAGACCAATATAATCCCGGCTTAGAGTACCATATTTTCATCAGCAAATATGCTGGACGGGCTTCACAGGACCGGCTTTTGAGCGGAATGATCGAAAAATACAATTATCCGTTACTGTCAAAGATTGTACGCTACCGGGAATCGGTCAACACATCGATCGAAGCGCGTAAGCCGTTGTCAAAACATCGGCGGTTCGACGCGGCAACCCGCGACTATCAGGAACTTACCAACCTCATTTTGCAAATGGAGAAATAAGCGATGGCGGATATCAGTACAATTTTAAAGAATAACGGTTCGATCAGGCAGCCAAAGGAAAAAGGGCACTACGAGGTGGCTATGATCCATTACTCGCAGATCCATCCGAGTAAAATGCAGTTTTACCTCCAGGAAGATATCGAAGAACAGGCGGATGCGATTGAACTTGCCGGTGGCATTCTGCAGCCGCTGGTTGTTCGCCAGCAGGATGCAGACCAGTATGAATTGTTGGCGGGACATAGACGGCTGGAGGCGATAAGACGTTTGGTGGAAGACAGGAAGCTTCCCCAATACGCAATGGTGCCATGCCATGTAGAAAAGGCGAACGATTGGAGAGCCGAATACCTTTTGATCACGACCAACAGCTACCGTGAAAAGACCGGGTATGAAAAAATGCTGGAAGTCCAGCGGTTGTCGGAAATTATCCCGCATCTTCCGGGCAGTGAGGAATTGAAAGGGCGGGCACTCCGGGGACGCATTGCCAAAGAATTAAAGACCGGTGAGACCTCTGTGCAGAATTACAATTACATATACAATCATCTATGCGCAGAGGGCATGGAAGCTTATCGCTCCGGGGATATCAAAACGGCAGTGGCAAATGAACTTGCACATCTTGAGGAAGAAGACCAGAAAACACTGTTAAAAATGGAAGAGCTTACGGTTGCAGCGATTGCAGAATATAAAAAGACAAAATCGTGTCAAACTTTGACACAGGATGCAGTCCCGGAGGAACCGGATTGTATCAGAAAACCGACGGAAGAAGAACGGGAACTTTTGAATGTTTTTGCAAAGCAGTTTATCAGAAAAGAAAAAATCTGGTTACTGGAAGATTTTGCGAAGCGGGTGATGGATGTAACGGCTTCTCCGCATGAAATTCAAAAGAGGTATGGAAAGAGTGATTATTATTTTCAGATCCGCGATATGGAGACAGGGCATATGGAATTTCAGGATGGGTGTATCCGGTTGTATGATGCAAAGCATCTGATAGGGAAATTTGAATGGTTCTATCTGGCAGCAGCGATCCAGTCTATGTGGAATGCCGTGGCAATAGAAGACGCAGAGAAAGAAACGAGGAATTCCCCGGTGTCAAACCCTGACACGGAAACCTATGTACCATATGAAGAAAGCATGGTTTTGTATGGCAAAGACGATGCTTCCGAAGAGGACGGAAAGAACCATTCCGAAGAGGAAGAGGAAACCGCAAGAAAAATGATTGCCAGATATGTGAAATGGGCGCCGGAAAGGATGAAGAAGGTTATCGCACTCTGCAATACTGGCAAAACAAACAAAGAACGTGCGCAGAGCGTACAGCAATACCTGGCGCCGGATGGAACTTCTGGCGGAGGGGACGGGAATTTTGATTTTTGTTTCCGGGGATATGCAAACGGTGTGTCCTTTACGTTGGATAAAAACAGATTATCCATGTCATACATCGGATTCGTAAAACATCTGGAGGATATGTTTGGACCGTTTGCTTCCGAGCAATCAGAGCCAGGCGCAGAAGATAACCGAAACGATCAACCAACGATAGAACAAAAGCGGAAATTACTGCGTGAAGTCATAAGAGAAATACAGGAGAAGATGGAGGAGGCGAACGGACAATGGCAGGAGAATCAGGAACAGCTGTGGAAGAACCAGCTGATCCTGCAGGCAGCAGAACATTATCTGCGTGAACTGCAATGATTTCAGATGAAAAAAGAACATTCATTCCATTTCCGGGAAACTCCGGAAGTGGAAAAAGGAGGGAACCATGATAACTCAAATCAACTTATCACAGGAAAAAGAAAAAAAGCTGCAGGCATTGGCAGAAACAGCAGAGATAGAAGCGGCTGATCTCATTACAATCTTTGTTGAGGATTTGCTGGACCGGCAGGAAGACCTTCAGAAATGGTTTGACCGTTCCTTTCGTGACAGAGAAGACTCTTGTCATGAAATCTTAGAGAATCTCTATGTTTACTGGATGCAGAGACATTCCCGTGTCGATCATGTCTGCGACCAGTTGGAAAGCCTGTCCGCGCAAAGCTATGAGGGACCGGCGGAAGCAAAAATGATCGAAATTTTGGCTGAATTTCAGGAAACATCCTTTTGGGAAGGTGCACGTATGGTCCGGCGCATGCAGGAAATTTTGAGGAACCTATAGGCATAGCAAATTTCAGTAGGGGGATATGCGTATGACACTGGAAGAATTGATCGGATACTATTTGGAGGAACTGAACAGTGAAAACCATTGGACTGTTATCTGGAAAGAACATGGTACCTGGCAGGGAGAAATGCTGTATCTGCCGCCTCTGGAGAACTTAGACTGGCTGGATGCAAGCTGGCTGGATACTATTTGTTCCAGGGATCCGCAGGCTATCGTGATCCATCGATGCGATTGGGAGGGAGAAATTACTGCCGGGCAGATCTTGTCCATGTATCAGGAAGGCTTGAAAGTACGGCAGATCCCATGGTTTTTAAACAAGTATTTTCACGAAGCGCCAGAACCTTTAGACAGCAGCATGGGCTTGGAAGCTTGTGACCAGATGCACGGGCTGCAAACCAGCGAAACAACGGCAAAGAAAGAAGAAAGCACCAGAAAATGTCCGGGAAAGAAAAACAAGCGTGTCAAACTCTGACACAGGAAGGAGAAAACAATGAATAAGGTCATATTAATGGGAAGGCTTACCAGAGATCCGGAAATCAGATACACCTCCGGCGAAAAAGTTATGGCAGTGGCATCCTATACCCTGGCGGTAGAACGGCGATACAAAAAGGATGGAGAAGCAACAGCAGATTTTTTGCGGTGCACTGCCTTTGGAAAAGCAGCAGAAGTTGCTGAAAAATATTTCTACAAAGGGATCCGGATCATCGTCATCGGCCGGCTGCAAACGGGAAGTTATACGAACCAGGAAGGGCAAAAGGTATATACCACGGATGTGATCGTGGAACAGCAGGAATTTGCCGAAAGCCGTAAAAACAATGAGGTTCCTTCTGAGGCAAACCCTGGCACGGAGGCTGATCCAGAAGGATTCATGGATATCCCGGAAGGTATGGATGAAGAATTACCTTTTCGTTGAAAGGAGAAATGATTTTGAAAGAGATTATATTATATCTTGTGTTACCTATTGTGTTATTGGTGGTGGCAGTAGTTTTGATAGGTTTTGGATTTCAGAGACTTACAAAACCATTTTATGGTGTGTTGGGTGTTGCGTCTATATTTTTGGGAATCGCTATATTAGCAAAAGCGCTTCTCATTCCGTTCAATCATTTCCAGCAGGTATCATCAGAAAAAACCAGGTCAGAAGTAATTGAGTACGTAGAGGATGGCTATACAGTGTATATGGATGGCAAAGAAGTCATGGCAGATGCATTGAATTCCATTAATTATGCCAATGTAACCATCGAAATAAATGTAGAAGATAAGCAGATAAACATAATATCAAAATAAATTTTTGAATGGGGAAGAATTAGGGTTTTGGAATGGAGGAACGATGAATGCAATTCTTAAATATCCGGGAGCCAAATGGGGGCTTTCCAAATGGATTCTCTCTTTTTTTCCGGATCATCATAGCTACTTGGAACCTTTTTTTTGGTCTGGTGCAGTATTTTTTCATAAGCCATCAAGTGATATCGAAACGATCAATGATTTAGATGGGAATGTAGTAAATTTTTTTGCATGCATTCGCTAAGACCCGGAACGCTTAGCCAGAGAGATTGCTTTTCTTCCATATGCAAGAAGCATATATGAGAAAGCTTTTTCAGAAGATCCGGAAGATCCCTTTGACCGGGCAGTGAATTTTTGCGTACGCCTTAACATGTCGCATGGATTCCGCACAAATGGAGAAAAAGTTGGATGGAAAAACGACGTGCATGGCCGAGAACGTGCATATGCGGTAAAAGAGTGGAATGCCTTGCCACAGTGTATTATGGAGGCAGCAGAGCGATTAAAGGAAGCACAGATCGAACAAATGGATGCGGTACAGCTGATCCGCCGATTTAATCATAAGGATGTTCTGATTTACTGTGATCCACCCTATGTACTTCAAAAAAGGCATGGAAAACAGTACCGATGTGAAATGGATGATTCGGAACATAGCCAATTACTGGATGCATTGCTGAAACACCAGGGAGCCGCGATTATCAGTGGGTATGAGAATGACTTGTATTCCGACAAGCTCCGATCATGGCATAAAGAGAAAACAACTGCTTACAGCCAGATCGCAAGCAGAAAAGAAGAGGTCTTGTGGATGAATTTCGAACCAATCAGGCAATTAAGTTTTTTTGAGGATGGGGGTGAAAGACATGGATGAAAATGGATTGGCAGAATTGCTGGCTGAGACGCGCCAGAAAATCAGGACAGCCAATCATGCGAAGTGCCAGCTGTACAGCAATATCTATCAATCGGTATGCAGCACGCCTTTAGAGGATATTTTATACGATAGCAGACCGGAAAAGACCATAAGGGAGATCCTGGAAGAATATCTCTTGTATGGTTATGGCGATCCGAAAAGCCTTGCTGCTATCATCTTCACAAATACAGAAAAAGAAAGGAACCAGGACTATGAGGGATTGGAATGAAATCAAAAGATCCATCGAAGGAAGAAGAGAACGAAAAGAAATTACAAACGCAATTTTTTCAATCACCACATCGAAAGCGGCGTATGATGAAGAGGAATTGATGTCAAAAAAAGCGTTTCAGAAAACGGTTGGCATATTTGAAAAATATCTGGGAGAAGACAACCATATACGGGTCGATTCCATGGATGGCTGTTGGGACCTTAACCGTGTATGGTATCAATTTCCTGCCATCCCATGCGGCGTAGAATATTCCGGGGTATATCCTCTGGAATGGGAATGGGAGGATGTACAAAAGCTGACGGAATGGATTGATGATGGTGAAATTTGGGTCACTGTCATGGTATGGGACCGTAAAAACAAAAAATACATTCCGAATTGGTAAACAAGCCTGGGGAAAAGGAAGGTACTGGTATGGCAGAAGTATTTCGGCGGATAAAAAACAATAATTATACTGTGATGTGCAACCATCACCTGCAAAACGAACATTTATCGCTCAAAGCGATGGGATTGATGAGCAAGCTGCTGAGCCTGCCGGATGACTGGAATTACAGCGTCCGAGGGATTGCGGCAATATGCAAGGACGGCTATGAAAGCGTCCGGACTGCATTCCTCGAACTTGAAAAAGAGGGATATATTGTCCGGCGCAGGATACGGGATCAACAAGGACATATCATCCGGACAGAATATTATATCCTGGAAACACCGGATACCGTAATTCCGGAAGAATCCGAAGGGGCAAAAGAAACCCTCCCAGCATCTGCAGAAATGGAGGCTTCTAAAGAGAAGGAAATGGCAGATCAACAGGAAAAAGAAAAGGAATCTCCCGCTCATTTGCCAGGATCGGGTTTTCCGATCGTGGAGAAAAATCTGGAAGGAAATTCACCAGGATCGGATTTTCCAACCTTGGGAAATCCAACTGCGGAATTACCAGGATCGGATTTTCCAACCACGGGAAATCCAACCGTGGAACCACCAGGATCGGGTTTTCCAACCACGGAAAATCGCCACCAACAAAATACTATTCTAACAAAAGATATAAAATATAATACATCATCTTCTTCATCATCTAAGATAAATAATATACTTACCAGGAAACCGCTGCAGGAAGAAGAGGAGGAGATCAAAGACCGGATGGGCTATGGGGAACTTCTGGATGCCGGATACGACCAGGAACTCCTGAATGAAATTCTTGGGCTGTTGGAAACGTATGGGATCCGAGGAAGAACACGGCCTGCGTATACATACATCGGGCAAACAAAAATATCTGCCGCGCAGATCGCGGACAGGCTGCAGCGGATCAACCGGGACCAGGTACGGGATCTTTTGCAGCGCATACAAAACGGACCGGAGATCCGAAACTTAAAAAACTATCTTTTGACCGCCTTATACCAGGCAGGACTTACTTCAAGGCTGAATCAACAGCGGAAAGAACATGGATATGCGCCGCCGACCTGCAGAAATACATTCAGCAATTTCCACCAGCGGGAGTATGATTACGGAAAGCTGGAACAGGCGTTTTTGAAAAATGCTGCAGATGAGCAGCAATAGAAATGCATGGGAACATGGGCGATGAAATGATGCGGAAGGAGAGGGATATGAGAACAAGACAGGTCAAAAAAGGGACAGGCAAAAAAAAGAAAGGCCGGATGATCGTTTGCCTGATTGCTGTTACGGCAGCAGTAGGAGGTACCCTTTGGTTTTGGAATGGGACAAGGCAGAAAACTGCGAAGTTAGAGCATATAACAGCGATCACAGTTACCACCCAGGAGACTTATCCAGCCGGTGAGAAACTGGGGGAGGTGAAAGTCACTGCAGAAGGAGTGGACGAAGCTGGAAACCAAGTCATCCGGGAACTACCAACGGAGGAGTATGTGATAACGCCGGAACAGGTACCGGAACATGGGCACGAGTTTGAAATTACCGCAGCTTTGACGGAGGATGAAGAAATCCGCGCGGAAGCGACAGCGCTGATCGGACGGGAGGAAGTGCAGAGGTATGAGATCGGGCGGCAGGATCCAGAGGCAGTACAGGCAGTCTTGTATGAAAATGGGGATTTGGAAATTGCCGGGAATGGCGCGGTGAAGAATTTTAAGGAGCATGAGATCCCCTGGCAGGAAGATGGCGTCCTGTATCTTACGTGGATTGATCCAGCAGCCGAAATCGAACGCATGGATGACTGGTTTTCAGGCAATACGGATTTTGTCGCTATGCTGTGCCCGGTGCCGGATACCGTACGGAGTATGGTGCGGACGTTCTATGGATGCACAGCGATGGAGGCGGTGCCGGAAATGGGTACGGCGGTGTATCTGGAAGATCTTACAGCGTGTTACAGCGGTTCCGCAGTCCGGGATGGCGGTGAGCTGCCCGGTAATCTCAGGACTGCAGAAGAGGCATACAGGGACTGCAAAGCACTGGTCTATGCAGCGGATGCCTCTGCCTGTGTGCAACTGGCAAATATGAAAAATTGCTACAATGGCTGTACGGCGCTTTCGGATACCAGCACACCAGACAGCGTGACCAATCTGCAGGGGGCGTATCAAAACTGCCTGAATATCACCCGTGCCTCCATCCCGTCAAAAGCGGAAAACCTTGCATCGGCATATTCCGGCTGTACCGGGCTTACAGTGGTGGAAGGGGAAATACCAGCATCCTGCACCAGTATGTCAGGAGCGTTTAAAGACTGTAAGTTCCTGGAGGGAGAACTGACGATCCACTGTACGACACAGTCCTTATCCGGCGTGTTTTCAGGGGCGGCAAAAAACAGCCATGGACTAACGGTGTCCCTTAGCTGGGAAAGGAAAACAACGGACTATCAGACGGAGGAAGAAATCTTTGTCTCGCTGGCGGAATCCATCGAGAAACAAGCAAAAGTTGATGGCAGCAATATAACCGTAAAGAGAATTGGGCAAAATTAATAAAAATAAATTGACATTGTCAATTTTATGATATATACTGACGACAAAGAAAGAGGGTGAAACAATGACAGTGGCACAGCGTTTGAAGAAAATCAGGAAGAAGCACGGGCTTAGCCAAAAAGCAATGGCCGAATTGATCGGCGTATCTCCTGGGGCTGTGTGCCGCTGGGAAAAAGGAGAGAGGGAGATTTCCGACTGGGTGATGAAAGCGTATAGTGCAGCGTTCCATGTCCCGGAAACGTATTTTTTCGAACATGGGGAAGAAACCCAGAGCGAAACAAAGGAGATCAAACTGTATGCTGATCCGTCCCAGGTACAGGACCGGAAAAGAATGGAAGAGCGGATGCTGCAGTATTTTCGGCGGCTGACGCCGCAGAAGCAGGAACAATACCTGGAGAAACTTGCCAATGATGCTAAAACAGAAGAGATTGAGGAATAAAAAGGCGTGTCAAAGTCTGACACAGAAAGAGAGGATTGTATGAAAAGAAACAAAGTAATCGCAATGCTGCTTGGAATGGGCTTAATGGCTGGGACTCTTGCAGTGCCGGTGACGGTACCGAAAACAACGGTGTACGCAGCTGCCAGCACCCAACAGGTCATCGGACACGGAGAATGGAAACAGGAAAACGGCAAATGGTATTATTACCAGGATGGGAACATGCTGAAGAACTGCTGGGTCAAAGATGGCATCGACTGGTATATGCTGAATGAAGATGGAACCATGAAGTCCGATGAATTTATCAAGATCGATAACGATTTATACTATTTCCGTGGCTGGGGCGGCATGCTGTATAACAGCTGGTATACGGATGCGGAAGGAAACCGCTACTATTTCCGTGACTGGGGCGGCGCGTTAAACACGGGCTGGAAGCAGATCGGAAACGACTGGTATTATTTCGATAAAGAAAATTGCAAAGCGCATGCGAATACGTTTGAGAAAATCGACAAGGACCTGTATGCGTTTGATGCAGACGGCAGAATGCTCCATGATACCTGGTATACAAAAGACGGAAACCGTTATTACCTCCGTGGCTGGGGCGGCGCGTTAAACACGGGCTGGAAGCAGATTGGAAGCGACTGGTATTATTTTGATAAAGAAAACTGTAAAGCGCATGCCAATACCTTTGAAAAAATCGATAAAGACCTGTATGCGTTCGATGAAAACGGCAAAATGCTCCATGATACCTGGTATACGAAAGATGGAAACCGTTATTACCTCCGTGGTTGGGGCGGCGCGTTAAACACCGGATGGGTGCAGATGGATGGGAACTGGTATTATTTCGACCAGGGAACCTGCGCTGCTTATGCGAATACGATCCGAAGAATCGATAATGATGTTTATGGGTTTGATGCAGAGGGCAGGATGCTCCATGACTGCTGGGTGGAATCGGATGGAATCCATTATTATTTCCGTGGCTGGGGCGGCGCTTTCCATGACCAGACCGTTACTATTGACGGAAAAGAATATGTCTTTGACAGCAGCTGCAATGGAACATTGAAGAATACGGCAGTGCCGACTCCGCAGCCGACGGAGACTCCTGACCCGGCACCAACAGAAACCCCAGATCCGACACCAACAGAAACGCCGGAAGAAATCAAGGTTCGTAAAATCACTGTATCCGGCAATCAGGAAATGACAGCAGGAACAACACAAAAGCTTACCGCTGCGGTGACTCCGGACAATGCTGCAAACAAAGCGGTCTCCTGGTCATCCAGCAATCCGGATGCGGCAAGCGTGTCCTCCGACGGCACGGTTACTGCCCATCAGGCTGGAACCGTTACGATCACAGCAACGGCGGCGGATGGCTCTGGAGTATCCGGAAGCATCCAGATTACCGTCAAAGCGCAGAAGGTAGAAGTATCTGAGCTGTATGTGCTGGATGCCAACGGCGTGGATCAGAGCACGACACTGACCGCGATCGGGGAAACCACCCAGCTTACCCTGGATATCCGTCCGGCAAATGCAACGGATAAAACAGTCACCTGGTGGAGCGAACATCCAGAAATCGCTACCGTAGACCAGAATGGAAAAGTTACAGCGGTCAGCGAAGGATGGACTTATATCTATGCGCAGACGGCAAATGGATGTATCGACAATACGACTGTAAGTGTTTCGCTGCCGAAGACAGACGAAGATTATCTGGATGAAATCATCTATGACGAAGAAATGTCACGCCAGGTCTTTGATCTCGTGAATCAGCAGAGAGTGCTGGAAGGGCATCTGGAAATGGAATGGTCCGATGGATTTGAGAAAGACCAGGCTATAGCAGTGGCGGGAAATAACTTATTGCGTCTTATGAAAGGAGAAGATGATTTTGATTCTCTTTCCGATCACAATGGATCACAAAATGGTCTTGGAGGTCAGAAAAAGAATTTGACTGCAAATGACATCTTTAGTCAGTGGATGAGTTCACCTGCACATAAGGCAAATCAAATGGATGACTTCATAACTGCTTCTTCATATGTTGTTATGTATAAGGAGGCAGATGATGGATCTAAGATATATTCAGCTATTGCATCGCTGGCTCCATTTAAAGCGGAAAATGCTGGATGGGAAGATGGGGATTCCTATATGAAAACTGTTATGACGGAGGATACTTATAATATGCTTCTTGCTCATTTTAAAAAATAAATCCGTGTCACACTTTGACACGAGTATAGTTACCGGGATACTCACGAAAAGACAAACGGCTCCAAGAAAAGCTTTGGAGCCGTTTGCTATTGGGAGCACAAATGTTTTTCGTTCTCGGTGATGAAGTGAAAAGCTTCTGGCTCTATGTGGCT
Organism: uncultured Fusicatenibacter sp.; assembly: GCA_902493585.1. Taxonomy (GTDB): domain Bacteria; phylum Bacillota; class Clostridia; order Lachnospirales; family Lachnospiraceae; genus Fusicatenibacter. Next base: position 27,040 of record CABUPZ010000020.1, read on the forward strand.
TAACCTAAATGTAATTTTCTTAATGTATCTTGAAGAATGTGAGAAACATTCACGTTTCTTAGTGCATCAGATAAGTGGGGAATCTGTGTCAAAGTCTGACACGGATTAAGAAAATCAGGAAGGAGTATGTAGGAATGAAAAAGGAAGAAGCTGTGGTATTTCTAAGAAATCATGGGCACCAGGCAATGATTGAAAATGGAGTGGTTATGATAATTATGGCTCAAAATAGAAGTACGGTAAAGAAAATCGGAAGATTTTTGCGGGAAGCTGGGTATCATAGCAGCTATGGTGTAAGATACAAAGCAAATTCAGACATCTAATGTAAAGACAAGTGAATGAACGAAAAAAGAGAACACTTATAAAAATGTCAAAAACTCAAAATTGACTTTGTTAATTTTCGTGGATATAATGATAAAAAGAGAAATGATTAGATGATTGCGGTAAAAAATTTTTTCCATATTTCCAAAAACTGGATGCCCAAAAAAGAAGATATCTGAAACGAATATCAGAAGGAAGGAGCGTGTCAAAGTCTGACACAGACGAATAATGGAATCGTTCTTGTTAATGAATAAAGATCGGCCGGTTTTGAAGTTTACGATTCTTGAGGGAACGTTTGGTACTGTTGAACTAAAAGAAACGGAACGATATACCGATTTGCTTCCGCTTGGATTTCGAAGTATTCAAAGTTGGATTGAAAGTCGGCAGGCTCCGAAGCATCGGGAACATATTGCAGAGTTAATGCGGGTATGTGGCTGTTCCAGGCTAGATGGGTTTGTAAAGATCACCCATGCACTGAGTTTAAATGATACCTTTTGGACCAAACCGGAAGAGAGTTCCCTGAGATGGGATGAAGTGTCGCTTTATAAAAATGAATTTGATGAAACAATTGCGAGAATAGCTTTTGAAGGGGGCATGTATGGAGCAAGGTTTCCCACTACATCACCAGAATTTGAAACGGATGGTTCGTTTGCAAAATGTTGGGTGCGTGATCCGGACGGAACCATTTCCCTTTTAAAACGTGGGTCGAGTGGCAGCAGAAACGCAGGACTGGAACCCTTTTCTGAAGTGTATGCTTCCCAGGTGGCTAATCGGATCTGTAAAGAGTTTGTCCCATATACATCCGTCATCTACCACGGAAAACTTGCATCAAAATGTCCTCTGTTTACAAATGAAAAAACAGGGTTTGTCCCAATTTACAAATGTTTGCAAACGGACTTAACGGTTACCAATGTTTTACGGTATATGGAAGAACATGGAGCGGAAGATGCGTTTCGAAGAATGTTAGTGCTGGATGCATTAATTCTTAATACAGACCGCCATGCTGGCAACTATGGCATGATGTTTGATACAGATACCTTACAGATTTTAAAGATGGGACCGGTTTTCGATCATAATCAGGCATTGCTTCCGTATGCGGAAGAAGAAGATTTTCTTCATCTGGAAGAGTATCTGGCAACAAGACCAACCAGAATCGGTGAGGATTTTAATGAAATTGCGTATGAAGCGCTTACTCCGGAAATCCGTTCAGATTTGATTCAGATGAAAGGTTTTCAGTTCCAGAGAAATCAAAAGATCGGATTACCGGAAGAGCGATTAAAAGCTTTGGAAGGTATGATCAATCTACAGATCGATCAGATCCTGAAGCGGAAACAGCTGTTCCTGTCAAAAGGCAATGAAAAACCGGCTCATAAAAAGAATTCAGTGAAAATCAAATAATATGTGGTGTCAAAGTATGACACGAACAAATATAAGAATATTGTTAGATCGTGTGGAGGGTATTATGCGACATCAGTTCAATCGTACTATAATCGGTTCACACTCATTGACACGATATTTCATTTTTCTAACCACAGAATAGATAGTATGGTTAGAATCTGTCCCGAAAAAAATATAAAATTTAGGACAGATTTGTTTTAAAAGCTCGATTTGAGCCTGATTTTTATTCCTTTCTTTGTATTCTCCCTGCTTTTCTAACCATTATTCTAACCACTCGTTGACAATGATGGTTAGAATGGTTAGAATATGGGTAGAATATATCCAAGAGGTGAACAGATGATTTTTCAGGAAAGCGAAACCGTGGAACTAAAGTCTATTGTTGTGGATGACATAAAAAAAGAGATTATAGCTTTTGCAAATTGTGAGGGCGGAAAACTATATATTGGTGTTCAGGACGATGGAACTGTAATCGGAGTGGACGACCCGGACGGAGTTGCTTTACAAGTCAGCAATATGGTACGGGATGCAATCAAGCCGGATCTAACCATGTTCCTGCACTATCAAACATTGAACGAGGATGGGAAGCGGATTATTGCTATTGACGTTCAGCAGGGAACTGAGCGACCCTATTATATCGCCAAAAAAGGGTTAAGACCAGAAGGCGTTTTTGTGCGTCAAGGATATTCTTCTGTTCCGGCTACTAATACGGCAATTCGCCGTATGATTAAGGAAACCGATGGAGACCATTTTGAGGATATGCGGTCATTGGAACAGGAGTTAACTTTTGAAGCGGCACGGAAGGAATTTTCTGAAAGAAATATCCCGTTTGGCGAGCCTCAGATGAAAACATTAGGAATTATGACCCATGATGGAGTTTATACAAATCTGGGACTTCTACTGTCCGATCAGTGTGTGCATACGATCAAAGTAGCGGCCTTTGAAGGAACAACACAACAGGAATTTAAGGATCGTAAAGAATTTTCTGGCTCTTTGTTCAGGCAGATGGATGAAGTATATGATTACATTGATTTCCGCAACCAGATTCATTCTACTTTTCAAAAACTGCGCCGGATCGATCAGCGGGATTACCCTGAAACGGCTGTCAGGGAGGTCCTTTTGAACCTGCTTGTGCATCGTGAATATTCATTCCGTGCCAGCACTTTTATCAGCCTTTATGAAGATCGGATTGAGTTCACTTCTATCGGGGGGCTTGTAAGCGGTGTGACCCTGAATGATATTATGATGGGGATTTCCGTATGCCGGAATGTAAAACTGGCAAATGTATTTTATCGTTTGGAATTGATCGAAGCCTATGGAACCGGAATGTTAAAGATTCAGGAGGCTTATTCTGGCACCGGAAAAACCCCTAAAATAGAAACTTCCGACAATGCTTTTAAGATTATCCTCCCAAACCTGAATGTGCATACAGAGCAGAACGAACCTTCCACAGACAAGTTGGTTGGATTCGTTCAGGAGAATCTGGTAATTGATCTGGCAAAAAAACAAGGCACGTTTACAAGGAAAGATTTGGAAAAAACATTGGAAATCAGCCAGACTGCATGTGGTCGGTTATTAAAGCGAATGATGGAGAGCGGTCAGATTGTCCAAGAAGGAAAGGGCAGGAATACGCATTACCGTCTTTTGGAATAAATTATAATCAATGAAAAAACGAGGACCGAACACCCTCGTTTTTTCTATGCCATTTTTAAAGAAAGGAAGTGGTTTTAATTCAACTCTTGATATTCATTGTTGCCCTTGTCGGTCCTGTTTACGAGATTTTCAAGGATAGACGAAAATAGCCGCCACTACTCCCAATGATATGATACCTCCAAAGTAACAGATTTTTATATTTAATCTGTCTACTTTAGAGGTATCATATCATATCAAATAGTGACGGCTTTCCTTTTTTTATCTCAAATATAGCGCATCCGGTAATGGGGTACAAGTGTTTCTTTTTCCTTCTTCTCATTCTTTTTTCGGATTTTGGCAATAGGATCGATTGAGGAAAGAACGAAGGCTGCTGTCTGTCCGGCTGTTTTCTGCGTTCAGGAGAATCTTTATAATTTCCTAGGGATATGTTATAGGGACAGAGATAATCCCCGTGTCAAAGTGTGACACGAGCAGAGTTTTCGCAAAAGCTACATACTTTATTATTTCTTGTCCTTATACTTAAAGTATTTTCTTAGTGCATCGTTTACTACTTATTTTCATTACTTCGCAGCGAACAAGAATGGCATCCGGTCAATTTGTTTCAATGATGCCGTACTCTATGAGAATGTTTTTGGCAGCATGGGGCGGAGAAACAATTCCAAGGCTATAGTAATCATAGCGATGGCTGCGCCGAAAGTCCTCTACCGGTTCTGGAGCATAGGCAGATACGTCTGCATGCTGATATTCTTCCGTTTCCTTTAAATCGTCCGTTACAGCACGGATGATATCGTCTGCTGCAGAATAGATATCGTTGCCGTATTCAATCCCAATTAATTCATGTTTCCGGATATCCCGGTCAATTTTCCCTTTGGTTTTAAAGATTTTGTATTTCAATATGGAATCCTCCGATCACAGTGTTCGTTTCTTATAGATGATCCTAAGTGACGTTCTCTACGCAGTGTATTTTGCAATATCTGTAAAAAAATCAACCCTTCCTATCTGTTTACATAATAGCAAACTTCATAATAATTGTCAAAACCGGCGGATAATAAAAAAATGGAAATAAAGCGTCGAAAATGAAAAAAATGGAAATAAAGCGTCGAAAATGAAAATAATGGAAATAAAACGGCAAAAATGGAAATAATCGAAATAAAACGGCAAAAATGGAAATGGACATACCGAAAAAAGGGTGGTATGATAAAATCACCAGAAGTGGATAGGAAATCAACTCGAAATTCATCTCTGGCGAAAAATGAAGCAAAGGGAGAAAACACCTTGTGTTCCGGATATGGTACATGAAGGTGTTTTTTTCTGCCCTTTTTGAAAGGAGAGGATGCGTATGAGGGTCTGAACGGACCGCATGGAAAACCGTGTCAAAGTATGACACAGAAGTGAGGAGAAAAGAGTGAAAAGAAAAAAGAGAAGAGTCTGGAAAGCTGTGGGGTTGCTTGCGATCGCTGCGGCTTTTTTTATTTTAACCCGGGAGATAAAGCCTTACGTGGTCCTGTCTGGATCGATGGAGCCTGTGATTCCGGTCGGATCGGTGGTCCTTACCGATCAATCCCGGACGGCTGTATCGGCGGGAGACATTGCTGCTTTTTCGAAAAATGGCCAGACAGTGACACATCGCATCATCAAAGAGGCAGAAGGAGGATTTATCACAAAAGGGGATGCCAACCAGGAGGAAGATACAGGGGTAACGGCTCCGGAAAACATCATTGGTACGGTTGTGTTTTGCATTCCCTATCTTGGTTACGGGATTATGTGGCTGCAGGAATACAGGTACCTGGTGATCGGGGTGGCTGTACTTCTTCTCTTTCTGATCTTGCTTTTCTCGGGTGTCCAGGAATCTGAAAAAAACAAAGATTACAAACTGGAAAAGAAAGAAAATGAAAAAGGAGAAATAAAATTATGAAGAGAAAGAAAATCGCAGCATTCGTAGTTGCAGGAGCGTTATGTGCCGCATTGGCAGCCGGAAGTACCGTAGCATACCTTACCGACAAAGAGGATCTGACCAACCAGTTTACCGTCGGAAAAGTGGACATTGAAGGAGAAGAGCCGAACTATACCCCGGATCCGGATGGGAAAACGAATGATATCGTACCGACAGAGGAAATCGCGAAAGATCCGCAGATTGAAAATGTAGGAAAAAACGACGCGTATGTATACATGGATGTTTCGATTCCAATTGCGAAGGTTATCACGACAGATGCCGATGGAAACCGGCAGAATGGGGGCGTTGCAAAAGATACCGAACTGTTTACGATGAACAATGTTTCAAAAAAATGGACCCTGATGTATTCCAGACGCGTTGACAATAACATGGTATATGTTTACAGCTATAATGAGATCCTTGCGCCGGGAAAAACAACCGATCCGCTGTTCACGTCCGTAACCTTCGCGAATGTGGTGGAAGGACAGATTGACGAGGATCAGTTTGATGTACCTGTCAATTTCTACGCGATCCAGGCATTGAATACCGGGGACGGCACCAGCGTTCCGGAACAGGCAGCAGATGCATGGCAGAAATATGTGAACCAGAACGACGGACAGGCAGGTGATGTCGTTGTTCAGTCGGACGAAGGAATGACAGAGGAAGCTGGATCAGCCGATGAAGGAACAACAGAGGAAGCTGGACCGGCAGAGGAAGGAACGACAGAAGACCCGTCAGCAGGTGAGGAAACCGATACAGGAAATGAGGCTGAACCAGAGGTGGATGAAGGCATCGAAGACGAGGCAGGACTGGCATAACCGGCGGATCAGTGATGATCGGATCCGGATGATCCGGATCTGACAGAAAGGTAGAAGACAGCATGAAAAAAAAGAGAATCATGGCGGCTGCCGCAGGATTGCTCTGCGGCATGATCGCTGTAATCAGTGCTGTTTCCGGAACGGCGTCTGCGACGGCATACATGTCAGACCACGCGGATGTGAACAACCAGTTCGTGGTTGGAAATAATACAACAACCGTTGAAGAAGAATTCCCAACGCCGACTCCTGTTTCTCCGGGAGAACACGTGGCAAAAAAGGTAAAGGTCACGAATCAGGGGAATGTACCATGTTATATCAGGGTAGCGTTGTCTTACAGTGAGGATCTGATTGCGTTAGAAAATTTGGATACAGAGAACTGGGAAGCGGGAGAAGACGGGTATTATTATTATAAACATGTTGTAGAAGTGGGAAGCAGCACGACGAACCTGTTTTCTGGCGTGACAGCCAAAGGGCAGGCGGAAGCGTCGGACATCAGGATCGACGTATACGAAGAATCGGTACAGACGACCGATGGATCGCAGCCTTACAAGGACTATAAAGAAGCCTGGGCGCATTATGGAGGAGGTGGGCAGACTTGAAGAAAAAACGGATGATTGCCGCAGGTGTGCTCATGACTGCGTGCCTGGGAATCAGTGGGACGTATGCGTATTATCAGGATTCTGTTTCGGTGCAGAACCATATTTCAACCGGAGATATCAATATCGGAATTCAGGAATATCAGGAAATCAATGGAAAGGAAACGGAATATGATCTGGCAGAAAACAGGATTGTCCTTCCATCTGAGGTGGTATCCAAAATCCCGCGTATCACAAATTACGCAGAAACTTGTTATGTACGGGCAAAGATAACGCATCATTCAAAACCCGTGTCAGAATCTGACACAGAGGAAAAAACCGAATATATCCTGTCAGATGAAAACATCAATGGGATCTCCGGTCAGTGGATCCGGAAAGGGGAGTATTATTACTACACAGAACCGCTCGAAAAGGGAGCATCGGTTGATTTTTTTGAAGCGGTAACCATACCGGCGGAGTGGACGGAAGCTTCTTCCGGGACTTCACTGGGGCTTACGGTAACAGCGGAAGCCATTCAGGCGGCAAACTTTACCCCTGATTTTCAGTCAGAACAGCCCTGGGGCGACCAGGAAATTGAGATTTGCGTCCATGAAGAGGATAACGGCATTACCGAAGTGAGCCGGGAGTACCAGCAGATGACGGTGACCTATGAAGGAGCGGCACGGAACCTGGTAGCAGTTCCGGAGGATTTCTTCCGGAATCTGGACAAAGCAATGCCGGGGGATCGCGTACAGGATACTTTTACGATTTCCAATACGACAGACACGGAAGCAGAGTTTTTCTTCCGGACGGAAACTCCGGGAGGGCTAACCGAAGAAGAACTGGATCTGTTGAAGCAATTTCAGCTTACGATTTCACAAAATGGATCTCCGATCTATTCCGGGGATCTGGAAGCAGCTTCGCTTAATAATAGGATCAGCCTTGGAACTTATCAGCCGGGAGAAACGGGCAATTTTGTATTTCAATTATCTCTTCCTGCAGAATTGAAAAATGCGTATGCGCAGAGAGAAACCTTTATTAACTGGATTTTTTCCGTGGAAGGCGCAGAAGAAATTGTGGATACACCAGACGGCCCGGCAATCGACCAGATGGCAGCACCCAAAACAGGATTGGAAAATCCCTATGTGGTTGTCCCACTGTTGCTGGCAGCGGCGGCCGGAACCAGTACCATACTGCTTAGCAGAAGGAAGGAGGGAAACTTGAATCATGAAATGGAACCATAGGATTGGATCCTTTCTGGCTGCCTGTGTCCTGACAACCATCGCGGGCTTTGCTTCGGCAAAGCCTGCGGAGGCGGCAGCCGGATACGCGGATCTGTCAACGATGGGAAACGGACACGAAGTTACGTCAGATTATGTGGTGGATGGCGACTATAAGTTTGTCCCAACGGTAACCGACCAGACACAGATTGTGTTCAATGGAAATTGGGATAATACGTTCTGCAGGAATTCGGAAGCAGATGTAAATTATATCAGCAGATTTTATCCGTATGCGGATACAAGGGGCTGGGGAAATACCAGAAGTGCGATCCTGACCAATGACAAGAAAGGGAATTTATCGGTTGACTTGAAAAATGTCGGGGAATACAATGGGGAAATCATCAATATGAAGGTTACCCTGACAGACTGGACCAATTTTACGAATTTGCCAAGCAGCGATTATGCCAATGTATTTATCACCATGGGCGGGGATACCAGGCTTCCGCAGATCAATATCATCTGTGCACAGAATATCTCCGTAAAATTTTCCTATTATAATAACCAGGGGCAGCCGGTTTCTTTGAAAGGACATTATACGCTGAATGACCTGGACTATAACCAAGGCTTTAAAATCTTAAGTTCAGGCGGTGATGTGTACTATACAAAGGAAGCAGCAGCCAGAATGGGATACGACGCTGCAACGCAGACCATCTGGGCGGATAGTTCTTCCACCGATCCCAATAATGAAGTTGGCTGGGTAACCTATACCTTTGAAGGTTCGGAAACGCAGCTACAGTTTTTTGTCGATGTTGTAAATCCAAAGTCCAAAGACTACCAGTATCAAAAATGGGACGTATCTAAATGGGAAAATCTTCCTAACAGTGCAAAAGGAAATTTACACTGGTACTATAAGGGGGCGAATCATACGAACGTGGATGAATCCACCTATACCGCATGGATCACCTCGGAGTTTGGCTATACGTCCGAAGCAGTTATGCGGTTTAGTCCGAAAGCCAATGTTATTGTGACAAAAGCAGATGCGGAAACAGGAGAAGTCCTGGCGGGAGCTACGTTTACGTGCTACGAGTGGACTGGCAGCGGATGGAAAGATATTGGGAATCTGGAATGGCAAAATGTTTATAAATATTATTGGAAAACAGGGCTGGAACGCAACGGCACAAACCAGGGAAGGTTCAAAGTAGTTGAAACGAAAAACCCATCCGGTTATACGGGCAGCTGGGAAAAAGAATTCACGATTACCGAGGAAGGTACGGTTACCTTGAAATATGATGCAACCAATACAAGAAAGAAAGGTACCATTACCATCCAGAAAACGGATGCGGAAAATGGGGCGGCGATTACTGGGGCAACCTTCCAGGTGATTGCCAAGAACAATATCACGACCGCCGGTGGCAAAGTGCTGGTGAAAGCAGGTACCGTGGTTGATACGGTGACGGTAAACAACGGAACCGCTACGACAAAAGCGCTGGAACTCGGCAGTTATACCGTGAAAGAAACCGCAGCTGCGCCCGGATATGTCCTTACCGGGCAGAGCCAGGAGGTTATGCTGAGCGACAGCCAGACCGAGCGGACGGTCGATTATAAAAATACACCGAATAAGCTGGTGCTGCAGAAGGTCAGCAAAAACGACGGCACCGTACTGGCGGGCGTGGAGTTCAAAATCTGGGCAAAAACCGAGTCCGAAAATTCGGCGGATACCTACAAAACAGACCAAAACGGAAGAATTACCGTACAGCGGCTGGCACCGGGGACGTATTGTTACAAAGAAAGCAAAACTTTGGATGGATATCTTCTCGACAGCACCGTGCGTGAATTTGTGGTAAGTAAAGACGGAAAGGTCAATGGACAGGCATCCGTAACGCTGACGGTGGAAAATGACTATACGAAACTGGACCTTGCAAAGGTAGACGCATCCACCGGACAGTCAGTTGCCGGAGCGAAAATGGCATTGTACAAAGGGAACGAAAAAATCGCATCATGGACGTCCGGCAACTCTCCGCACCGGATCGAAAAACTTGCTCCGGGCGAATATACGCTTGTAGAAGAAGCAGCGCCGAACGGATACCAGCTTGCGGAATCGATCACCTTTACTTTTGAACAGAAAGCAGAGGTACAGAGTGTTACCATGAAAGACCTGAGATATACCGACCTGACGGTGGTGAAGAAGATCAAAACCGATGAGATCACCTGGGCACATGGAAATCCTACGTTTATCTTCACAGTGGAGGGAACCGACCTTTTTGGCGTCCATCATAAATATCAGAAGTTTGTTGCATTTACGGAAGACTATGTAGAGAAGAATACGGACGGCCAGGGATATGTGGAGGCATCGATTACCTTCAAAAACATACCGATGGGAAAGGATTATGCGGTAACCGAATTGCAGGTGCTGCGATACGGGCTGGTTGCCGTTACGGGAACCGATAATGTAACCATCCAACAGCTGCAGGAACCGGAATATGGGCTTTCACCTTCTGAAATTTTTCACGTATCTGCAAACCTGGAGAAAAAACCTACAGGAACCAGCGTGACATTCGAAAACAAAAAATACCGTTGGGATGATTATTCTCACAACAACATCGTAGAAAACGTGATCCCGATGGAAAAATAACCGTGTCAGACTTTGACACGGGACATGTGTTAAAGGAGTCAAATACCCCGCAGTAAGAAAAACCGTAGGAGTCTTTCAAAAAGATTTCTGCGGTTTTTTGTTATGGTGTCAAAGTCTGATACAGAAAAATATGTGCCGGGGCATCGGCCTTCGGCATGGTCAGGAGGTGGGAAATTGAAAAAGGCGGGTATGTGTCTGGCTGTTGGAATGCTTTTGATCGTCGGGTCTTTTTGGCTGCCGGAAGTATGGCAGAATTATCTGATCCGCCAGGAACAGGTCGATCTTATCAGCGGTTACCTGGAGGAACCGGAAGAGAAGGAGCCAAAGGAAAGTGTGTCAGATTCTGACACGGAAGATCCAAAAGGGAATTCCCCGATGTACAGGAACCTTGACTTTGAGGGGCTGCAGCAGATCAATCCGGAGATCGTTGGATGGATTTATGTGCCTGGGACACAGATTGATTATCCGATCTGCCGCGGCTCAGACAATGATTATTATCTTACCCATAGTTTCCGGCGCAGCCGGAATGCATTGGGAGCGATTTTTGTTCCGGCGGAAACTTCCGAGAGTCTGACGGATGCGCATACCATTTTATATGGACACAACATGCGGTCAGGAAAAATGTTCGGCGAGCTATCCAATTATGCGGATCAGAGTTTCCGTGACCGCTATCCGTATGTCTATATTTATACTCCGGAGCAATCCTGCACATGTACCGTGTATGCCGCTTATCGGACACGATATGACAGCGCAGTATATACGATTGGTTATGAGACGGGAACAGAAGTTTTCCGGGAATGGATCCATGATACGGTAGGGCATGCCGCTTATGACTGCGGGATCGCGCCGACCGGGCAGGAACAGATTTTTACACTGTCCACCTGTGTAGATTCCGGATCGGCGAAAGACCGGTTGGTGGTCCAGTGTGTGGTAACAGATCATATTGCGGTAGGAGAGGGAGAGGAATGAAGAGAAGAATAGGACTGCTTGCTGCCGCATGTGTCTGTATCCTCTTGTCGACGGGAGCCTTTTACGCTGGCGAAGGCAGGGCAATTCCGCCCAAGCCGGTCAGGACAAATCAGGAGACGGATGCAGAAAAACAGACAAAACCACCGTCAGGGCAGGAAGAAGAGAAGAAAACAGAGACGCAGGATCCAAACCGTACGGATTCCACGTTTGATGATGAAACAGAAAAAAAGCAGCAGACAGAAACGGCAGAAACCGCGTCAAAACCAAATACAGGACAAGCAGATAAGAGAAGTGTGCAGCCGGTGCAGACCGGCGACAATACACCTGTCTTATTTTTTTGCCTTTTATTTGCCTGCAGTGCAGGAATTTTGATAAAGAGAGGGATTTTGAATGGAAGAAACAAGAGAGATGGAACAGGAAATCCAGCAGGAAAGTGATTCTTTTGATACAGGGCTTTTGGAACGAATGAACAGAATCTATGAAGAACGGGAGCGTGAAAATCAAAAATTCTACGACCAAATCCGCAGCCGTGAAGAGGAGCTGGAACGGATCGGCACAACATTGGCAGTACAGAAAGAAGAACAGGAAAAAAAGGAAGCGCACCTGCAGGAATTTGAGCAGAGCCTGAAAGTGATCCAGGAACGCCTGGAACAGAGGACCGACCAGTTGAAACAGGAAGAAGAGGCCCTGGAACAGCTTACCGCAGAACAACGGGACCAGCTGGAAAAAGAGTATCAGAAATTGAAGCAAAGCAAGGCGAATGCGGAAATCAAGCAGCAGATCGAGATCAATGAACTGCGCAACCAGCGGATCGTCCTGGAACGGGAAAAAGGAGAGGTGCTGGCGATGAAGCAGAAGCTTTCGTTTGGCGTACCGGGAGAAGAGGATACAAAAATCCAGAGGCTGGAAAGACAGCTGGCGGAAAGTGCCGCGCAGGTAGAACGGCTGCAAGGAGTGATTGAACAAAACGCACAGGAACGTTCCGGGAAGGAAAGCCATAACGCACAGGAAGCGGAAGAACAGCTTGAAACCCTGCGCAGGGAAAAAGAGGCACTGGAAGAAACGGTGGCACAGCTGCAGAAAGAAAAGGGAGAACAGCTCCGGAAAATTATCGACCTGAACAATGCCAGAAAAAAACAGGAGCCACTGGGTGCAGAACAGATGGAAGCCTATCTGAAGGAGCAAGGGGACTTTGACAACGTGTATATCCTCCATGCAGAAGACGGAGATATCGTTACCTCTATGCGGAACCGCATACATTTCCGGTTTGCGTTCAAGCCGCTTCCCTTTTTTGATTTGTGTGTCCAGCGGGAAGAAAACCATAAGTTAAAAGAAAGTATCTATGCTTTGAATGCCAGAAAACCGTATAAGTTCAGTTACGACGAAGCGCGCGGGGAAGCGGTTCTGACAGGATACTTTCTGCCGGAGACCAGCAGCAGTGATCTGTTACACCTGGCTTTGGAAGCTGCAAATTGCATTGCAGAGTAGGAGGGAAGGATGGAAGCGATCTTACAGAATCCTTATTACCTGGTATCTGCCGTCATGGGAATTGCAGCGGTAGGATTTATCGTCGCCGCAATCGTATTTTTGCTGAGAGATTGGAAGCATGGGAAAGAAAGTTCCCAAGAGGGAGGACGGAAGGTAAGAAAAGGGCAGAAGGGAAAGGAACCGAAGCGTCTCTTTTGGAGAAAGAAACAACCAGAGACGGTACAGGAAGAAAAAGAGGAACCGTTCGAAACTCCGGAGGTTGTACCGGAAACAAGGCTCCATCCTTATACGGATCCTCCAAGGGGAACAGAGCGCGTGTCACAATCTGACACGGATGCATTTCTGCAGACGATCATCCAGGTGTATCAGAAAAGTTCCGGATTGAAAGAAATGCTGGATGTCTTACTGCGGGAGAACCAGGGAGCCTATGAGGAAAATGTCCATCGGGCGGCGGTTTATATCAATGAAAGCAGATACAAAGATTTTGAGACAACGCTGGATTATTTATTGGCAGGCATCGATTCCGGGAAGCTCAAAGGAGATCTGCTGCAATGGGAAATTATGAAGCACCGCAGGATCGGAATGTTGTGAGGTAGGACGGATGAAGTATAGAAACCTTTGTACGTTTGACGGCTGGGTCACTCAGATATCAGCTGCAGATACCTTTGAAGACAGAAGAAAGCAGACGGTAACGGTATGCCGTTATACGCTTGCGGTGCCGCGCCCGGACCAGGGATATGATTATATTCCGTGCATCGCGTTTGGGAGTCGCGCATGGTACGCTGCCCGTAATCTGAGCGTTGGTACTTGTGTGACGGTGATCGGACATATCCATTCAGAACCCGTGGGAGGACATCACTTTTATGCAACATTAGCGGTGCAGTATCAGAGAATACAATACAAAAATGCCGGAAAAAGCAGGATGGAATTTCCGGCGATCGGAAAGGGGAACATGACATGAAACGATGGAGACAGAAAGTGAAATACATGACAGGTGCGACTGCCGGGATGGCGGCAGTATTTACGGGAAGTGTTCCAGTGGCGGCAGCAACCCCTTCGATGCTGATTGGTGAGGTAAGCTTCGTCAATCTTGCGATACCGGTTGTGGCTATTATCGTATGTATCATTGCGTTTTTATATGGGAAGTTTCACAAAAGAGACGACGATTAATGGAAGAAAGAGGAATGGAACATGAAGAAAGAACAGAAAGTTATGCCAAAAGCAAAGAAAAGAAAAAATAAAATTCAGATATCCATTGCAGCCAGAAGA